>NZ_JBVIHM010000030.1:0-94053 GCF_055570295.1 Streptomyces sp. NPDC031265 | reverse complement strand
GCGTCGGCGAGCAGGCCATGGCCACCCTCAAGGGCTGGCCCCTGCTGCGGAAGCTCCGCTGCAGCACCAACCGCATCACCGACATCGTGAAGGCCCTCCTCGTCCTTCACCACGCCGCAACCTGAGGTTGGAAAAGCCTCATAGATTGAGCAAAGTCGTTCCTGCAATATATCTGGAAGCCGGGGCGCCCTTCCGTGCGGTGATCTCGGCTGCCAGCCTTTTAATGCTGGCCCGGCTTTTGTCGTAAATTTCGGTGAGCACGAAATCGAGAATCTCCGCGCCGTCAAGAACGTTGGACACCTTGAGAGCGTCCTCGTGGCTTCCCACGTTGCCGATCCACTTGACGGCCTGAATCATTTCTGCAGCATCAGAGTATGCTGGTTTGGCCGATGCGAGATTCTCAATTCGCTTGTGAAGCGTCAAGTCGAAGGACCCCCTTCTTCCGAAGCCCTTCCTTGGGATTCCCTGGTCGTCCATCAGCGCTTCGACAGCGGATCGAAGGCGGTTCGCCGCTGAGCTGGGGTCGGCCCAGAGCACAGCAGATGCGGCGGAAACCCGGTGCAGGACCGTTTCGGGTGCCGCTTCATGCTTTTGCAGAAGTGGTAGCGCTGGATGAAAGAACAAAGGACGGAATTCTTGAACCCAGCTTTGCCCGTCCCAGTGCCCAAGCTCGTCCTGTTCAGCGACAAGCCTCATTTCCCCTGCGACCCGCACTAGATCGCACGTGCTCTTTCCGCAACGGAGCACGCAGTGGAATCCCCCATGAATCCAATCCGGTTCCCAGTGATCCCACTGTTCGGCCTGCCAGCGCTTACTGGTTTCGGATTCCTCCGTGACGAAAGTCCCACTTACCGAACTCAAACTTCCCCGACCACAAGTAGGGCAAGGGATGTCCGGCCATTCCTTAACGTCCTCTGGAAGACCGCTGGCGATGGCTCGGAGGTCTTTGATGAGCATGTTAGGCATGCGGCGAAGTCTGCCAGTCCGACAATCATGCCGACGAGAGGTTTCACAACTTAGTTCAGAGAACCGCGTGTGTGCAGCGACTCGGCTACACAGGCCAGGACGGCGCGCTGACGCGCGGTCAGGCCGTCGGCGTCCTTACGGATACCCGGAGGCCGTCCGGGCAGGGCACGAGTAGCACGCATAGGATCCCCTTCGCCGATCTTGCGTGCCCCTGACCGTAACCTCCCGGACCGATGTAAGGGAACAACCTTTCGGCATGCGACGCGCGCTGGATGGCGCTCTTGCCGGTCAGGTGCCGTCTGGCCTGTTCCGGTGGGTGGGTTGTGGCCTGGTAGCGTCGCTCTCTTCGGCTGGGACAGCCTGCTGGAGTCTTGACGGGATGCATGGTGACTTCTCCAGATGGCAATGTCCTTGCCGTTGCGGTGGCGAGGGTCGCTCAGGCCTTCGGCGGTATGACGGCTCAAGCGGACGAGACCGGCTGCGGCAGGTGCTTCGATGAGGTCGAGGTCAAACTGCTGCGGACTCCTGACATCCCGCTCTCGGCGGAACTTGTCGTCCGGGTCGCGCACAAAGATCCTTTCCACTGGGACGACCGGCCCGCCATCATCCGGCGGGTCCTGCCTCAGCTCGTCGTGGTGCTTGCCGAAGGAGCCGCCGAGGCCGATCTGATGGCCCGGGGGCTGGCCGCGGCCGACTGGCAGCGGTGGCCGCGCGAGCAGGCCGGGGCAGTGGCCGGTTTCCTGGAGGCGTGGTGGACGCAGACTCTGCGGGAGGTGTCCCCGCCGACTTCGGCGTATGCGGTATTCGCAAGTTGTGCGACCGCTAGTTCCTCGGTCACCCCGTGGCTCGCCCGCTGGGAGGCGGAGACGGGCCCGGCCGCCCGCCGCCACCTGGCCGATTGCGTCGGCTGGTGGAGGCAGGAGCTGCTGACCGACCACTCGCCCTTTACCTGGTGGTGGGGCACCGAGGCGGAGGAACAGGACGCCTGGCGTTCGGTGAAAGGATGGCTGGTCGCTCAGGCACCGTCCCGGTAGCCCGGATTGCGGTTCACTGCTCCTGGCAGTAGCTGCTCACTTCGCTGGAAACCTGGCAAAGCGCGTCTCCTGCAGGCTAGAACCGTGAAGGACCGAAGAGGTGCTGTCCTGAGCGGACGGTGTGTGCCTATTCCTCCCCGGCCGCCGCAGGTTCCGGGAGGTCTCGCAGACGCGCCACGAGGGAACGGCAGATGCGCTCGATCTCCAGGTCGGCAGCGACTGCATCACTCCAAGGGTCGTTGCCTCGGCGCGGTTGCGTGAGCGCCGTCTTTATCCGGGGCAGGGCAGGGCGTGCGGCCTGGCCCATCCGGTTCAGGCAGGCGAGGACATCGGGAGCGGTGGAGTCGTTGTCGTTCCAGGCGTTCAGTAGCGTCGATACAACGGTGCGGGCCTCGCTGTCTCCGGCTATGTCCCACAGTGCTGATGCGGTGTGGACGAGTGTCCACGCGTTCCCCACGTTCAGTAGGGCCGCATCGTCTTGCTCGTTCCGTGCGTTCATCTCCGTCTGCTCCTGCAGTATCTGTCGCAGGCGCGGCAGGACGGGAGCGGCGGGAGGTCCGATCCGGCCGGCGAGGCGGATGGCGGCAAGGTTCCGCGGGTCGTGAAGGAGTCGTTCCAGCAGCGGCATGACCCCTTCGGGGCGGTGCTCGATTTCCCAGATGGCGGCTGCTGCGGCCGTCTGGACATCGGCGTTGTCAGCCTCGGTGAGGGGACGGACGGTGTCCAGGGCGGAGGCGGCGCGGGTGCCGAACGAGGCGAGTGCCTTCAGGAGGGGCTCCACGGTGTGCCGTTGCTTGTGCCGGACGGCGGCCTGGACGGCGTCGGTGAGGGCAGGTACGGCCGCCGGATCCCCCAGTTTGGCGAGGGCGGAGGCGAGAGCCGACGGGCTGACGTCGGGCCACTCCCGTGCATGGTCGACAGCGGCGAGGAGGCGAACGAGTCGGGGCGTGAGTTCGGCGGCGGCTTGGGGCAGATGGCCTGCCGCATTGACGGCGCGCCAGGCATCAACACCGGTGTCCAGCGCGGTCAGCAGCCCGGGCAGGGCCCGCTCGTCCCCGAGCTGGGCCAGCGCCAGAACGGCCTGCTGATGAGCTCGGCGCAGTTCGGGGTGCGGGCTCGCCCACGCATCGGGCCTGTGTGTGGTGCGGTGGGTGGTGACGTAGGCGGCGAGGGTTTCCCGGGCCGGCTCGGCGAGCTGGCCCAGGGACCCGAGGGCTTCGGCCGCTGCCGCCGACGTGTAGGAGTTGCGCGGCAGCAGACACTGGGCGACGAGCCGAACCAGGTAAGTGTGATCTCCCCGCCAGGAGGCGATCAGACCGCGTGTCATGTTGATCGCGTCGTACCGGGTGGCCGCATCGGGGCTGCGCAGCTGCTCGCGGAGCAGGGCGGTCCGGTCTTCGACACGCGAGTCGAGCACCTCGTGGAAGGTCGCCAGCAAGGGGGCCGTCGGGGCGTGGACGCGGCTGTGGCGTTCGAGGTCGGCGAAAGCAGCGGCGACGTGCCCAGGAACACCGCGGTCAAAGTCGGCCTCGGCAGGACACGTGCACGGTCCCGACCGGCCCTGGCTCGCCTCCTGCGTCTCGCTCTCCTCGGGCCGGGGTATCGGGGTAATCCGGCGGAGGAGTCCGATCGCGGTGGGCACTGTGGTGTCGTCGATGGACTCGGGAACGCAGCGGGCCCGCTGGACGAGCGCCGCAAGACCGACCTCGGCATCCACCGCCACTTTGTCGGCGAGGATGTCGAACCACTCCCCCGCCGGTACCCGCGCCGCCGGGAGCCGCAGCGCCAGGTCGCCCATGGCCTGGACCACCAGAAGCCGCTCCGTGATGCCGTCCTCGGCGGCGAGCCGGTCCCGAAGGGCCCCTACCGCCCGCTCAGCGTCATCCAGGAACAGTCCCAGGCCCGCGATGGCGGCCCGACGCACCTGCGCGTCGGCATCACGTGCATAGCCGACGAAAGCCTCGCCGCGCTCGCGTATCAACGCCGCGGCGTCCTGGTAGGCCATGGACTGCTCACCATCGGGACCAATCCAGACGGCGCCGGGGTCGTCCCGATCGACGGCTTCACGGCCGATGTTCACGATCAGTGCGACCACCGACGCCCGATCAGGCGTGGAGGGGGCGTCGGCCATGGCGAACAGGAACGGCAGACTGGCAACCGTGCAGGGATACACGTCTCCCTGATGATGGGCTGCGCTGGAGAAACCGCTGAACGCCTGCTCCCGGACCTCGGCGTCGGGCGAGGCCATGTCGCGCAACCACTGCGGAACATCACTGGCAGGTCCATAGGCGTGCCCCATGGACGCCCAGTCGATGCGCTCCAAATTGTTGATCATTCCCGGCACTATGCCGGACAGCACTGACACCTCCTCCAGCTGCGCCCGCACGGGCGGACGCAGCAGCGTGCGGTCCGCGCCGGATGCCGGGGCCGCACGCGCCGACGGCCAGCCAGGCCACACCGCCCCCTGCCCGCCGGGGCAGCCACCGGTCGGGCGCCTCTCCCCACCGCAGGCCATGGACCTGTGCCGTTCCCGGCTCAGATGCAGCAACGTGCCTCGTCGCACCACCGCCGCACGTGTCTCCACTCCAGTCGATCGCAGACGGTGGAGTTCAGCGTCCCGGCCGGCCAAGACGTCGACCGGCATTGGCGGAGGCAGCACGAGCGGGACCTCCGCCTTCAACACCACCATCGTCGAGACCGACCGACGCATCCTGTTCGACGACCATGCCGCCGGCACCGAAGGATCCGTGGACGCGGCTACGCACAGCCCCAATACCCGGCCCGCGCCCGCGCGGCCCCGATCGTGCGCTCCAGACCGGGGGCGCCGTACCCCCGCCACGCCTCCCACCACCGGGCCTCGGCCTCGGTCAGGACTATCACCGATCTGCGGGAGGCCGCGGCGAACGCCGGCACCCGCGCGCACCACTGCGCCGCCTGCTCCTGACTCTGCTCGCCGTCCAGGACCAGCCGGAACCGGGAACCCCCACAAGCGCAGTGTCGAGCCAGGCGGGCCCTCGCCACCACGGTGAGGTGACCTGGCGGACCATCAGCAGCCGGACCTGGGCAAGGACCCGCTCCGCGGTTCCGGCCGGAAGCTCCATGGTGATCTTCGCCGGGAGCTCGGGGTCGGTGCCGGTGGCGAGATGGGCGCGGCTGGTGTCCAGTGAGATACCGAGGGGCTCGTCATGGGCCCGCAGTGCGCGCACGATCTGCCACAAGGTGGTGTACGCGCCGGCGTCCAGGTCGCCGATCTCCCCCTCTTCTTCGGGGACGACGATGGGCACGATCACTACGGAGTCCCCGGGGGTGTCCAGATGGGGGCGCAGGGCGCGGCCGACGGGGTCACCCGGGGTGCGATCTCGCGCCGCCTGGGGGCGGCGGCCGGGGCAGAGGGAGTCGGCGTGAAGGCGGCCAGCGTCTCTCGTGGAGGCGCCTGACGCGGCACGAGAGGCTGATTGAGGCTCACGGGCTCTGTGCGCACCGGAGCGTGGACCGTACACACCCGCGCGCCCCGGCCAGGATGAGCAGGGTCAGGGCGAGGAGGCGACGGCGCACTCCGCTAGCCTGCCGCACCATCCGGCGTCACCGCAGTGGCTGGGGTGCGTGTCCCTCGATCGGGGTCCGGCTGGTGGTCATCGGGGGAGCCGCCGCTCCTCGCCCGCACCTCCCTTCGCGCCACTGCCTTCTTCTCGGCCAGAGACCGTTCGCGATGCGGGATCTGTACCTCCGCACGGGTTCCGTCGCTGTAGCGCCGTACGCACCGCTGGCCCGGCTGTGCCGGGCACTGCGTACACGGAAGATCGATCCAGTCGCTGGCCTGCCCTGACACCGACGCCGCGCCGCTACGCATCGGTGGAGGCGGCTGCTTCTGTTTGCGCTGCTGCGGCCGCTTGGGGCGTCCCCTCGTGGCTGACGGGTCGCATGAGGCGTGAACCGGCTTCCCGCGCGTACCGCCCCTCATGCTGTACAGGGCCGGGGACTCTGTGGTCGGGTCACCGCACATCGCGCAGATCAGCGGCCCACGCTTAGGCTGCTGCTGCTGCGTGACCTTCGCCTTCTGTGCGGGAACGATCGTCGTGGTGCCGTCCGCCCGGGTCACCGTGACCGCAGAGGCGGGCGGAACGCTGTACGAGCGCAGCTTGGGCGTGGCGGTATGGGTCTGGCCCTTGCGCCCGCCGCGGCCAATACGTCGGGTCATGGGCAGAGGGTAGGACCACGGC
Organism: Streptomyces sp. NPDC031265; assembly: GCF_055570295.1. NCBI lineage: Bacteria > Bacillati > Actinomycetota > Actinomycetes > Kitasatosporales > Streptomycetaceae > Streptomyces > Streptomyces sp. NPDC031265. The sequence continues at coordinate 87,833 of NZ_JBVIHM010000030.1, read as the reverse complement.
GCTCCCTCTACGAGCGACACGTCGTATGCCTCGTCCGGCTCTTCGCATCAGCTTGTGAGCCGGCACCGAGGCTGCGATGGCCGGCTACCGGGTCAAGTACGTGCTGGCCACGAAGCTGGCCACCGAGCTCGTCGAGTCCGCTGACGAGAGACAGCTCTCCAAGAGGATCGCCCGCTACGGCCTCGTCGACCTGCACGCGAAGAGAAGAACAGCGTGGCCATCGCCTCCAACGAGTCGTTCGGCAAAGCGCACATTTTCCGGCGAACTCGGGCGAGGCAATGCCTGAACAGCACGGGTTCTGCCGCATCACGCCGTGTCAGGTGCCGTTTGGCTGGCCGCCGAGAACCGCTGTGAGATCGGCTTGAAGCTGTGGGTCGTCCGCGACTGCGATGAGGCGATAGGCGACCGGTGCGATGCGCCATCCCGAATCACGGTCGAATGGGGGTCGCACTCCGGCGGCGTTGTGGGCCACCTTGGCAACCAGCTCGGCGAGAGCGAACAGCAGGGCCTCCTCCTCGTTCAGCGGCGAGTGCTGGTCTAGGCTTCGCCGCCGCAGTCGGTCGAATACTTGCCGGGCCTGCGGCCACCGCTGTTCGCTCTCGGCCAGCAGCAGAGCGTCGTCCACTTCTGGGAAGTCCTTGAGGCTCTGGCCCGCGGCGCGCAGTACGCGACCAGCCCAGACGACCGGAGCGGGCTGGCTCTCGAACTGGGAACGTCCCCAGGCATACAGTTGCTGGGCATTCGTCTCATCAGCCATGATTGCTCTTTTCGCTGGGTGGGGGTGCCGGCCGGGTTCCCACCGGAGGTTAGACGTCCGCTGGCTATCCAGCACCGGAGCTTGTGCTGGTCGGGAGGCGTCCGAGGTCGACATGGCCAACGAGGTAGATGAGCGTGGCCTCGGGGTCCATGCCGAAGTCCCGCGGCGACGAGCTTGGGATCCATGGTGTTGACGAGCTCGACCAGACGGGTGCCGCGGATCACCCGGGGTGGATAGCCGCACTCGTCAAGAACGTGGGACAGGTGGGCCGTTGGGGCCGGGGTGTGGGCGGTCTTCGTCCCCTTGGTGACCATGCCATGGGGATTCTGCGTCGACCACGCCGCGCGGTGGGCAAGGCATCGTTGCGGCACCGTCCAGGAAGCCGGGTCGAGCGGGACCGGGTGTGGCCGTTTGCCGAGCCGGACCGTTCGCGCGACTGCGTCGAGGCGCGGTCGGCGCTGGCGGGCTTCCCCCACCCCTCGGCGGTGCCTGGACGTCGGTTAGGACCTGGCTCTGGACCAGGGCCACCCCCTGACAGACCAGGGAGGACGGTGTACTACAGAGCTGGATGCCCCGGAAACCGACCGCGCGCAACGACCATAGTCCGCACCACTGACAACGGCTCGACGCAACCCCGCAGCCACGCTCACCGCCCCGGCCGCATTCGCCGCGACGTGCTGACTCGCTGGAGTGGGGCGGCTGCCTTTCACGCAGTCTGGCCGTTCGGCTCGTGGTGCTCGCCGAGGGGACCGTCGAGGCCAATCTGATGGTCCGGGGGGCAGGCCGCGGTGGCCCGCAAGCAGGCTGGGGCAGTGGCCGGTTCCCCGCAGGCGTGGTGAACGCAGACGCTACGGGAGGGTCTCCGCCCACTTCGGCGTATGCGGTATTCGAGAGTTGCGTGACCGCTAGTGTGAAGCGCCAGAAATTTTGAGGGTTAGTTCTGCTTGGTTGTATCGAGGTCTGTCCTGACCTTGGCGAGGTAGTCGGCAAGGGATTTGAGGATCTCGTCGGCAGTCTTGGTCCAGGTGAACGGCCTGGGGTTCTCGTTCCATACCTCGATCCAAGCCATGATGTCGTTCTCCAGGGCCCTTACGGAGGTGTGGACGCCGCGGCGGATGAGTTTGTCCGTCAGCAGGCCGAACCACCGCTCGACTTGGTTGATCCACGAGGAACCGGTGGGAGTGAAGTGCACGTGAAACCGCGGATGTCTGGCCAGCCACTTCCTGATCTCCGCGGTGTTGTGGGTGGCGTAGTTGTCACACACCAGGTGCACGTCGAGCTCGCGCGGTACCGCCTTGTCGATGGTGACCAGGAACTTCTTGAACTCGAGAGCTCGGTGGCGGCGGTGGAGTTCCCCGATGACGGTGCCGTCGGCGATGTTGAAGGCGGCGAACAGGCTGGTGATGCCGTGCCGCAAGTAGTCGTGGGTGCGCCGCTCGGGCATGCCCGGCATCATCGGCAGTACCGGCTGGGAGCGGTCCAGAGCCTGTATCTGGGACTTCTCGTCCACACATAACACCACCGCCTTCTCCGGCGGGTTGTGATACAGCCCGACGACGTCGACGACCTTCGCGACGAACTGCGGATCGGTGGAGAGTTTGAAGGAGTCCTGGAGATGCGGTGTGAGTTCGAACCGCTTCCAGATCCGCCCGATCGTCGATTTCGACAAGCCGGTGCGCCGGGCCATCGAGGCCCTCGACCAGTGCGTGTCCTTGCCCGACGTGGACTCAAGCGTCGCCGTAATGACGTCCTCGACCTGATCGAGCAGGATCGAGGGCGGTCGGCCCACCCGGGGCTCGTCGGACAGGCCGTCGAGGCGTCTGACGATGAAGCGGGCACGCCAGCGTTCCACGGTCGACTCGTCGACACCGAGGTCCACCGCGGCCTGCCGGTTCGTCCCGCCCTCCGCACAACGCAGCACGATCCTCGCCCGCAGCGCCAGGTACTGGGCGGTCTTCGCCCGCCTCGCCCACCGGGTCAGCTGGTCCCGCTCAACGTCACTCAGGACCAGGTCGGCCTTCGGCCGACCGATCGGGCCGGTGTCCTCAAGGCCGGCCATCCGTTCCGCAGCGAAGGCCGCGCGCCACTTCCTCACTGTCCTGACCGCCACCCCAACGGCCCGCGCGGCCCCCGCATTCGACATCCCGTCAGCACACGCCAGGATGATCCGGGCCCGCTCCGCCGGACGCCGGTCCCGCGATTCCGCCCGGCGCAGCAACTCCCCACGCTCGCCCTCGGAGAGCGTGATCTCCACAGCGGAAGGCCCTGGATGCGACATACCAACAGGGTAGTTACTAACCCTCAGAATTTCTGGCGCATCACACTAGCAAGTTGAACGAGCGGACTGCGGATCGGGAGCGCACGCTGCTTCCTGGGCGGCCATAACCTCATCACCGTGCTCGAAGGCCCATGCGCCGACGGCGTCGATGGGCGGCACAAGGTCCGTCCCAGAGCGGTGAGCTGGCACTCGACCCGTGATGATGCGGACGGCCAAACTGGCGTGGCAAGCCAATCGCCGCGCGCTATCTCGCTCGTCGGCGCAGTGCGTACCCGCTGAGCCCGGTCACCGGGCGGGGCCCCGGTCAGCGGGAAGCCGCTCGTCAGTACCGCATCATCCAGTGCTGCTCCGGCGGGTAGTCCGAGGCACAGGTCCACAGGGTGAGGTAGGTACCGTTGCCGGACGAACCCCCCTTATTGGTGAGGCACTTGTCCGAGTAGTTGGTGTGCATGGACCAGTCACTCGACCAGAACTGCTGGCTTCGGTTGTTGCCGCTGTTGTCGCACGGCCACAGGGTGAGCACCGCGCCGTTGGTGTCGTACGCGTCGCCCTTCGGGGTCAGGCACTTCCCGCTCGCCTTATGGACGATCTGGTAGCCGTCGTGGTCCCACTTCTGGAGCTCGTCCCCCGTGCAGGTCCACAGGGTGATGATGGTTCCGTTGGCCGTGCTGTTGCCCTTGGGAGTGGCGCACTTGGCGGGGTACCAGGTGCCGGGGCCGACCGGGGTGTAGAGCTCGCCCCAGTTCGGGCCGGCCGCCGAGGCCTGCGGGGCCATGGCGGTATGGAACCCCACCGCCAGGAGAACCGCCGACAGGTACGCCATTGGCTTGCGCATGACACGCCTTTCATTAGGGAGAGATGTCGTCTGCAACACCGGTGCATCTTAGCCACGTCCGGCGGGCGGGATGTGCGCGGCCTGCATGGTTTCTCCACAATCCATGCCTCCCCCTCGTGTCACCTGTGTCCGCATCGTCATCGCCCGCGGCCGAGGAGCTGCATGCTGCATTTCGAACTGTCCATGTCGGTCGAGGTGTTCGGCTTCAACCCGACCCACATCGTGGCCCCCTGGTACGCCTTCTCCCTCTGCGGACCGGGCGCCGTGCGGGCGGTCCGCTCTATCTAGGCCAGGGCTGCTTGGTGTATAGGTTGAGCCCCTGTCAGCAGGGGCTTCGCTGCGGTCCGTTCGCCTTTGCTACTCAAGAGAAGACCTGCCAGGATTCAGCCTTGATGGCCTTGAGTCGGTAGTGATGCCGGATTTCCAGGGGGACAAGGCCCGGGATCACCCTCTGAAGAGGTGATCCTGCAGGGGGAAGCAAGGGGGAGGGGATTCGCCGTGCGCGCAACCGCGATTGGCGGGCTTCAGGATCAGCGCCGCGTCACTTCTGGTGATGTTCGGGCAGCACAACCTGGGCCACCGGCTTGACCGGCACCGAGGTCACCTTGGCAGGCCGGTCCTCGCCGTCCGCGGCTGGCGCGCGCCACGCACGTGGACCACTTCACGTTACGTAGAGAAGGAAAGCCCATGCACGTCCTCAGGCGAACGACCATCGCCACTACTGTCATGCTCGCGGCAATCTCGCTCGGTGCCTGCTCCTCGTCCGGATCGGCCTCCGACTCGGCGAAGGACAGGACCCCGATCGACCGGGCCAACTGGCCTGCGGAGGTGCCCACTTCCGGATTGGTCAAGGGCCTGGAGCTGCCGCTTGAGTCCTACCTGCCCACCTACGCGGGTCAGGTCACCGTCGACACCGCGCTCCGCACCCTGCAGACGCGGTGCATGTCTGAGTACGGGCTGACAATCGATCTGCCGCGTCCCGGCGCGAACCCGCCGCCCCACAGCAACGCCGTCTCGATCGAGCGGCGTTACGGCCTCAGCGACCGCGCACAGGCACAGAAGTACGGGTACGGGCTGCCGAAGGAGCTGACCCGGAGCCTCGAATCCGTCGAGGAGGGGCTTTCAGGCATCGAGGTGGAGGTCCTGACCGGGAGGAAGAAGCCCGAGTTCGCCCCGCCCAAGGGAACGAAGGGCGCTGACGGCCATTTCGGCGGGGTCCCGGAGCCCGCGCGCGCCGAGTACAACGGAAAGAAGCTGCACGAGGGCGGCTGTGCCGGCTGGTCGAAGCGGTGGCTCAAGGTGAACGAGGAGGATGCGGGATTCGTCTCCGGGCTCGCCTCGACAAGCCTCTCCGAGTCCCGGCCGCTGAAGCCGGTCGAGGAGGCTCTCAAGAGCTGGTCGGCCTGCATGAAGGACAAGGGTCGCAAGGTCGCCGATCCGTACCGGGCGATGGAGCAGGGCTATGCCGACGGCGACGGCACCACCAAGAACGCGATCGAGCTCGCGCTGGACGACATCGACTGCAAGGAGCAGACCCGTCTGATCGAGGTCTGGTTCAAGGAGGAGTCGGCCGTCCAGAAGCGGCTGATCGAGGAGAACAAGGACCAGCTTGCCGCCATCAAGAAGCGCATGGGCGAGGTCCTTGCGGCCGCTAAGGCAGCCAAGTAACCAGAGAAGGAACACAGTTGAGACAGATACGTTTCCGTCTGCGCGTGCCGGTCACCCTTGCGGTGACCACCGCGCTGGCGATACCGCTGAGCCTGCCCGCGCAGGCCGGGGAGCCAAAGCTACCCAAGGGCGCGGCGCAGGGGTGGAGCGACACCACCCAGCAGCAGAAGAAGGTCTCCCTGGAGCCCTCCGCGATCCCCGCGAAGGACCGCGCCGGCTTGCTCGGCAAGGGCTACGAGAAATCCGCGGACACCGCGTTCACCACCAGTGGTGACGGCACTGGCTTTCACCTCCTGACCGCCGACGAGGCCAAGGGCTACGGCTGGAAGACCGCCGCCACTCTGCGCGAGGACGGGTTCGATGCCGACTCCTGGATAGGCAACGCCTGCCTGACCGAGTCGGGCAAGTACGCGGCCGTCGCCTACGCGCCGCGCACGTTCACCAACAAGCCCGAGCTGATGGTCCGCGGTGCGTTCGCCGCCATCGTCGACCTGACGTCGGGCAAGGTCACCAAGCTGCCCTTCACCGCTTCGCTCGCCTACTTCAGCCCCGGCTGCGGCAACGGCGAGCAGACGGTTTTCACCCAGCTCACCCACGACGGCGACAAGGAGCAGCGGACCCGTCTGGTCAGCATCGACGCCACCACGGGCAAGGCAGCTGACCCTGTCGTCCTTCCCGGGCAGGTGACCTCGGCGATCCCCACGAAGAGCGGCATCGTCGCCGCCCACGGCAACAAGCTCGTCCGCCTCAACGGCAAGCAGGAGACCGAGCTCGCCCGAACCAGTACCGTCCCGTTCCAGCTCACCGCGGACGGTGACGGCGGCGTGACGTTCGTCGAGCGCGACCTGGACAAGGACGCCTCGAAGAAGCCGCAGGCCAGGGCCAAGCACCTGACCGCCGCCAAGTCCCGCGCCGGGCGCACCGCTCCCGCCACGGTCGCCTCGGGCCCGCTGAGCGAGTGGGACCTCACCGGTACGTCATCGGGTCAGGTCTTCATCACCGGCAAGGCGCAGACCAACGGCAAGCTGCCCGCCCGCGTCGCCAACCCCGGGAACCTGGCCAAGGGCGCGCGCATGTCCACCCTCGGCCACGCCGCCACTTCCACAACCTGGGCCGACGGCAAGACAAGCCTGATCACCCCGACGGAAGCCGAAGCCGTCCGCGCCGCCCGCACCCAGCTCACCGTGGTGGCCACCGGCAAGTCGGTCACCCTCGACGCCACACCCGCGGCCGGCGGCAAGAACGCCGAGACCGGCATCGCCGCCTCCCCGGCACTCCCCCAGCCCACGAGCACCAAGGGCACCTCGACGGCCAAGAGCGCACAGGCATCCGCCTTCTCCTCGCCCGAAGGCCCTTCCGAGGGCTCCGACGAGCGGTACTGCGCGGTCGCGCGCAATGATCCGAGGAAGCAGGCGTTCCAGCCCACGCCCCGACAGGTGGAGTGGGCCGTGGACCAGGCCGTGGTCGGCAAGCTGGACTTCTACCGCACCGCTGGCTGGAAGAACACCGGCATGGGCGGCTACCAGCCCCAGGGCTTGTTCCCTCCGAAGCTCCTCGACGGTGACCCCAACGGCAAACTCGACACCGAGGACGGCACCAGCGACAAGTGGCATATTCCCGCCCAGATCCTGCTCGGCGTCACCGCGCAGGAGTCGAACATGTGGCAGGCCACCCGCTTCGCCGTGCCCGGTGTGACGTCGAACAGCCTCATCGGCAACTACTACGGTGTGCAGTACACGGCCAGCGGCACGCAGGCTGACCCGTGGCGCGTCAATTGGTCCGTGGCCGACTGCGGCTACGGCATCACCCAGGCCACCGACGGCATGCGCCTGGCCGGCAAGACCAAGGAAGGTGAGACCGCACTCAGCACCCTCACCCAGGAAGCGGTCGCGCTCGACTACACCGCGAACATCGCCTACGGCGCGCAGATCCTCTCCGACAAGTGGAACCAGACCAACCGCGCCGGCATGAAGATCAACAACGGCCACCCGCAGTGGATCGAAAACTGGTTCTTCGCCCTGTGGGCCTACAACTCCGGCTTCTACGACACCGCCGACTCGGCCGGCCACAAGGGCGTCGGCTGGACTAACAATCCGGCCAACCCCATGTGGAAGGCCAACCGTCTCCCGTTCCTGGAAAAGGCCGGCGGCGGCGACGACTACAGTCACGCCGCACAGCCGCAGAACTGGCCGTACGAGGAGAAGGTGATCGGCTGGGCCGGCCGTCCCCTCTCGGCCATGTTCGCCCCCGGTGACTTCCAGGCCGGCTTCAAGCCCGCCTGGTGGAACAGCATTGCCTACCGCACCACGGCCAAGCCGCCGACAGACCTGTTCTGCAACGCGTCGAACTCATGCAACCCCAGCAAGATCGGCGACAACGACTCCAACGACCCCGGCCTCGGCGCATGCACGCTGGACGCCGGTGACAAGGCCACCAACCCGCACTGGCTGCACTGCTGGTGGAGCCAGGCGGCCAGCTGGAAGAAGTGCGTCACCACTGACGGCACCACCCCGCAATGCGGCAACGCCGTACACCGCTTCAACACCACATACCCGGAACAGCCAGACGCCGCCTCCTACCCGCCCCGCTGCACCTCCGACCTCCCGGCTGGCGCGCTCATCGTCGACGATCTTCCCAACGGCACCGTGCCAGCGGGATCGGACTCCAGAAGCTGTGGACCGGTCAAGTCGGACGGAACATTCGTCTTGAGCTACGTCCCGTGGGACACCCAGATGGATCTCACCAACGACGGGACGGACAACCCGACCACCGTCACGACGTATCCGGGGAAGATCGACACGCATCAGATCGGTGCGGGCTACGGCAACCACTTCTGGTTCACGCACAGCCGCTCGCCCGAGTCGAACTCGGCCAACGCCGAGCGTCTGAAGGTGACCGGCACGTGGAAGCTGAACGCTCCGCTGACCAACACCACGCGCCAGGCGAAGATCTTCGCGCACATACCTGACCACGGGGCGCAGACCACCAACGCCGTGTACCGGATCCAGACGCCCGAAGGGGAAGAGGAGGCGGCGATCTCGCAGACGGCGAACCAGGCCAACAAGTGGGTGGAACTGGGCGCCTATGAATTCGGTGACCAGATCCCCGAGGTGCGGCTCGACAACTTCAACGGTGACAACGGGTCGGCAGACATCGCCTTCGACGCGGTGGCGTTCGTCCCGGGCACGTACGAAGGTCAGGCGCTGACCGGCAACATGAGGGCCAACCCGACCGCTCCGGATCCGGCGCCGGTCGAGCCGGAGGAGGACATCACCGACACCCGCTCCTCCGCGGCGAAAACCGCCACGGCGGCGCCGATGGCCGCCACGAGCACCGCGACATGCTCGACGGTCAACCACTCCCTCACCCGCAAGCGCGCCACCGGCTGTATCCACAGCGACTACGCGATGACGGAGTACTCGAACACCGTCCCGGTCGGAAGCGCGGCTTTCGACCTCTACATGACGTACTACCTCGACCCGAAGAGTGCCGAGTTCTCGCAGGTCGCCACTATCCGGCTGAAGTCGATGGACGGTTCGGTGAACAGCGCCACCTTCGACTACGCGGCCAAGTGCCGCGGTTACTGCGACATCACCAGCGTCGACTGGAACGGGTCGAAGATCTTCGCCAAGGGCGACACGCTCCTGCGGACCGTCACTACGCGGTTCAAGTGGGCGCCCAGCGGCACCACCAAGAACTCGATCACCCCGTACTTGTCTCTCGGCGGTAAGGTCAACAGCACTTCGGTCGTGAATCCGTCCGAATTCGAGAGCGCCAAGCTGATCGCCCGCTGCGACACCGAGGTCTCCAGCGCGGGTACCGGCTGTGTGTTCTCCGGCTACAAGCCGACGTATGTCATGAACTCCAAGAAGTTCCCCGGGGCCGCGGCACACATCGACATGATGTGGCGCAAGACCAACATCAAGTGGGGTCAGCGCAGCAGCGGCAAGTCGCTCACCTACCTGGGCAACAAGATGGCCGTCGACGGCTCAGGCAAGTCCCAGTCGGATCTCAACCGTCAGCTCATCTGCGGCAGGAAGTGGAAGGCCTACAGCGGCACCGGTCTGTTCAGTGACATGTGGTCCCTGGACGCAGGGAAGCCGATTACCGACTTGAAAAGCTGTGACGAGTTCGTGTTCGCCAACGCCGCGCAGAGCGCCGGAAACTCGGCGGGCCCCAACCCCGTCGTTTACAGCGGCGCGGAGTGCATACAAACCTATCTCAAGCGCAACGCCGACGACACCATGACGCTCCGCCTGCGGCCGAACACCCCGGCACCGACGTGGAAAGAGCCGTGTGGCCGGTCCTCAATGTCGAACTGGCAGAACACCCAGTCGATGCGGCCGTTCGGCGACTTCATCAAGGAACAACGCTTGATGGAGGACGACGGCTACTGGGTCGACCTCGACGGATTCACCGCACCCACTCCGTAACCACACCATAAGAAGTGCCCCCCGGCCGTTCTTCGGTTCCGGGGGGCACTTCTGTTTCACAGCGTCGCGGCCTCACAACCAGACAAGTCGCCCATCGACAACAGAACAGGCCGGATATTCCCCTGCGCCGATCCTCGTCAGCATCTCCGCCACGGAGTCGAAGTAATGGGCCAATGACGGGTACTCGCCGGTGATCGTCGGCTCACCCACGAACCATTTGCCGATACGTCCGTCCGTCCCATCGATGAACCGCCCCGTCCAGGCATCCTGATCCGACAGGAACGGGATCCACTCCTCACGCCATTCGCTGCCACCGGACAAGGGGTGGTTGGCGTAGAGCTTCTCCATCGCCCGGATGCCCAGAAAGAAGCTCCCCTCGTCCGGAAACCCGGCGTAACCGCAGCAGGCGACGTCGTCATCCACATCGTCCTTGGGGAGATCCAGGTTGTTCTGCGCCAGCCACACCCGCAGCTCCTGAGGCAAGGAGACACCCATGCGCTCCTCGGCGGCCGCGAGTACCCGCTCCGGGGCCGGGCCGGGCAGGTCCGCGTGATCGGCCGGCGCATGTGCCCGGAGGAGATTCATGACGCGGAACCAGCTCTCCACCACACTCATTCCCCGCCCCTCTCTGCACGGATGCGCTATGCCACTCAACGGGCTCGCCCACTGTAACCGTATAGCACTGCGGGCCGGTCGAAGCGCCCCCGCGCTGCTGGAGCCTACGCTCTCTGCGGTTTGCGCCGCTTGCCCCATCTGCCATGCGGCCTGTTCCGGTCCTGGGCCGACATCACAGCGTCGAACTGGGCTTTGGTGGTTACTGCTCGTGGCTCAGGTGCGAGTGTGGTCGCAGCCGATCGCCACAGGACAGCCGATGCCCAGCCGACCACGGGCATGGGTCTCTGAGGCTGACCCCGTGGAGTGGACACCCTGACAATGGATCTTGCTGGTCCAGGGAGGGATGTCCAGGTGGGACGCAGGTCTCCGTACTCGGAGGAGTTCAGGAAGGATGCTGTCGCGTGTTCACCGGCGGCAACAGCCCCACCACCGCCAAGGTCTTCCCCCGCGGAGAGGCGGTCCACTTTCGCGAGCACGCCCTCGAACTCGGCGTCCCCGACGACGCGATCCTCGTCGAGCCGAACGCCGCCAACACCGGCCAGAACATCACCCTCAGCCGCGACCTCCTGGCCACGAACGGCATCACCCCGAAGACCGTCCTGCTGGTCTCCAAGCCCTATATGGAGCGACGGTCCTTCGCCACCGCCCGCAAGCTGTGGCCCGAGGTCGAGATCATCTGTGCCTCGGAGCCACTCGAGCTGGACGACTACCTCAAGAGCATCGGCGACGAGAAGCTCGTCCTCGACATGCTCGTCGGTGATCTCCAGCGGGTGATCGAATATCCGAAGAACGGGTTCGCCATCCCCCAGGATGTCCCGGAGGACGTGCATGACGCGTACGAATCCCTCATCCGCGACGGCTTCACCAGCCGCCTCATCTCCTGACTTCCCGGCGCCGGGCGGGCTGCGTGCCATCCACCAGCCCAACCTGTTCCCGAGGCTGGTCACCCTGGCCAAGCTGTTCGCAGCGGACACGTGGATCGTCCTCGACGACGTCCAGTTCACCCGCCGCGACTACCAGCACCGCACCCGCCTCGCAGCCTTGGGAAGCCCTCAGGTGTCACGGTGTATGTCAGTCCCCACCCATCTGCCCCAAGGCCGCCAGACCGTCGTCCGAGACGCTGCGATCGCCGACCCTGGCCTTGCCCGGCGCCGGACCACGGCCATGCTGAGGCAGTACTACGGGGCCAGCCCGCACTGGCCCGCCCTCGCCCAGGCTCTGGAACCGGTGGGAGCCGCCTTCGGCAGCGGCCGGACCGCTGTCGTCGCCGAGACCTCCACCCGGATCCTGCTGGACCTCCTCGGCTGGAAAGGCCAGATCCTCCGCAGCGGCGACCTGTCCGCTCGGCCCGGCCGGTCGCAGCGACTCGCCGATCTCACCGCCGCCGTCAGCGCCGGATCGTATCTCTGTGGGACCGGCGGCATCAAATACCTGGACGAGTCCCCGTTCGCGGCCCGGGGCATCAGCGTCATCCCGTTCCTGCCCCCGCCCACCGAGATCTGGGCATCCGGCCAGCAGATCAGTGCCCTGTGGGCCCTGACGACGCTCGGCCCAGCCGCCCTGGTCGAACAGCTGCGGACTGTCACCGCGGCCCAGATCACTCTGGAGTTCCCCGCCTGAGCAGGTTTCTCTGTGCTTCCTCCTCGAGGAGGAAGCACAGAGAAACGTACCCAGTCGCGTTCGGAGTCGTCCCCGATCAGCGACGGACGGGCAGCACCCGGACGACGCCATCGGCTCCAGCGGAAGCTCTGAGCTGGTGGTTTTCGACTTCGAGGACGTGAACGATCCGGGCAAGCTGTTGCGTCTTGCTGCGGAGGCTGTCGCGTTCGGCCCGGACTCGGGCCAGATCCTTCTTCTGTTGCTCGCTCAGTTCCCGCTCTTTGTCCGTGAACGCCTTCGGCGGACCCTGCTGGGCTTTGACCAGCGCATAGAAGAGGTCCTTGAGGCCGGTGTGCTTGTGGGTAAGTTTGTTCCTCCGCAGGCTGGCCTCTTCCGCCAGTGGCGAAATGCTCACCTCCGACGCCTACAACACCCTCGCGAAGATCCTCGAAGCGCTCCGGGCGCACGACACCGAGACGATCGAGGCCCTCGCCGATCCACGTGTACGCAGCGGCAGTTGGACTCAGCAAGACGACGACAGCGACGGCCAGGACGGGGACGAAGGGGACGACGGCGGCGCCGAGGACGACCAGGGCGAGAGGACTGCAGTGAGCGGGGCGGCGGCGCAGCTCCTGAAGTTCAGTACGCCGAGGGACCCGGCGGAGGTGGCGCGGTTTGTGAAGCTGCGGGTGATCGAGCCGGAGAACGAGTACTGGCGACGCGGCATCCAAGCCGCCACCCGCTACGCGAAAGAGACCGGGGCTGGGGAGTTGAGCGTGGCGTACGACTACGTCACCCCCGAGGAGTGGAAGCCGGCTCGCTTCCCGCTCGGTACCTGGCTCGCCGACCAACGGCGCTACTACAACGCGGGGCGCCTCGCGCAGGACCGGATCAAGCAGCTCGACGAGCTGAACGTGGTGTGGTCCCACCAGGACGTCGCCTTCGAAGAGGGACTCGCCGCAGCGCGGGCCTGGGCGGCCGTCCACGGCCACTTCCTGCCCCCGGCCACGGCCGTCTGGCAGGGCCACCCCATCGGGGAGTGGGCCAAGAACCAGCGGGCCGCAGGGAGGAAGGCACTGGCGAACATCGTGCGCCAGCAGGCCGGGCAGCCCATCGACGCGGCCGGCGCCATGCCACAGGCACGACTCGAGGCCCTGGACGACATCGACCCCGGCTGGTGCCCCATCTGGGACGCCGGCTGGCAACGCTCCTTCCAACTCACCAAAGCCCACCAGGACGCGGGCAGCCCGATGCCCACCGAGCCCGGCACCGTCATCGTCCAAGGCGAAGACCTCGGACGATGGACCACCACACAACGCCACGCATGGGACCAGCTCACCGTCGGACAGCAAGTCCTGCTCGAAATCCTCGGACTCGAACCCGCCAGCCCGGAAGAACAGCCAGCCACGCGCACGCAAGACGACAAATGGGCCGTGAATCTCACCGCCGCACGCCAGTACCACGCCCGCGAAGGACACCTCAACGTCCCCAGGAAACACGTCGAGCGACTGGAGCGACTGACCCCCGGCGACGGTCCAACCGGTCACCAGACAGACGATGAAAGCCCCGTAGAGGTCAAGCTCGGCACCTTCCTCGACAACACACGCCGACGAGCCACCAAACTGAGCGACCAGCGGCGACGCAACGACTTGGATGCGCTTGGCATGCGCTGGTGACGAAGCCCGGGTCAGGGTGTAGGGGCGAGCGTGTCATCAACCAGCCGCGGTGCAGTACCCGGCGCTCTCCTGGACGAGGGAGCAAAGTTGACCGATGAAGGTGTGGTGCCTTTCCGGGTCGCGGTCGGTTTTTGCGGGTGGCCCTGGGTCCACACTGGGACCGGCGCGGCGCGTGCTCAGGCGACACGGGGCTGCTCACCGGCAAGGCGCTCCAGGTGGGCGTCGCGGGCGTCCTCGCGTACGTATCCGTCCGCCCGGCAGCAGCGTGTACCCGGCGCCGTCGATCGGCCCGCCGGGCGTGGCGAGGGGGCCCGTCACTGCGCGTCCTCTCGGACGGGCTGGGGCGAGACGTCGGTCACCGAGCAGTTCTCGAAGACCAGGGCGTCGTACATGCGGAGGACACTCTCCTCCCGGGTGATGGTGCAGATTGTGGCGTGCGGGCGGTTGGCGATGTCCTGGTAGTCGAGCAGGAGTTGCGCCTTTTTGCCGAGCCGTACGTTGAAGGTGAGCCGCTGGCTTTCACCGGCGCCCAGGGCGCCGTGCGACCAGTCCTGCGGGCTGACGTGCTTGTCGTCGGTGAGCAATTGCACCTGGGCGTACAGGGCGGGACCGCGCCCGACGTTGTGGATGAGCACGCTCATGCTCTTGGCGCGGCGGTTGTAAGTGAGGCTGCCCACGGGCTGGAACTTGAGCGACGCGCTGGACCCGATTCTGTGAACGGTGGGCGGCGGCGTCGGCGCGTTGACGGCGGGGAGCAGGACCGGGCGCCACTGGGCGTGCCGCTCGGTCGTGGCCTCTTCGGCGAGCTCGCGCGTGCGTAGGGCTACCTCGCCGGTCCGGTCGGCCACTGTGGTGGTCCGCGTGGCGAGGTCCTTGGTCCCCCGCGCCAGCACGAAGGTGGCTACGGCGAGCCCGACCGTGCCGATGGCCACGAGGGACTCCCATCCGAAGCCCCAGTCGGTGGCGAGGAACGTGATCATCCCGAACCTCTTTCCCGGTCGTGACAGTCCGTGCCCAGCCAAGACATTGCGTGTTTACCGACTTGTGCCGTATCCCGCCGCGCCTACTGGTGGCCCCAGCCCGCCCTCCGCGTCGCCCGCCGCTCCACCACTTCTCCCGCCATCGGCTGGTGGCCCTCCCGCGCGCGACGTGACGGCCCGGCCGCCACTGACTCCGGCTGAAGCGCGAACGGTCTTCACTGCGCTGACCGGGCGACACCGGCGAGCACGGGTGCCGCGGAGTGGAAGAGGTGAGCATGTCCTCCTCCTGGTCGCTGCCGGAACCTATGCTCGCGGCCCCTACCGAGAACCCCGCGCTACCGCCGGGGTGTGCCGCCGAGGCGAAGTGGGATGGCTATCGGTCGTCGGCCATGGCCCGGGCGGCTTCCTCCTGGATGCCGAGCGCGTCGAGCAGGGACTGGAGGTTCACGCGCTCACCGTCTGCGGTTCGCGCCAGGTGGGGGTGTTCGCGCCGGTGAGGCGGCGGACCATGACCTGGGTCATGGCCCAGTAGACGCGGGAGGCGGACGAGGCCGGGTGGTGCTCGTAGTCGCGGACCAGACGCCGGTGCAGTATCAGGATCCCGTAGGTCTGTTCGACCCTCCATCGCTTCGGCTGTGGGACGAAGCCGGTGTCCTGCGGGTTGCGTTCGACGATCTCCACGTCGACGCCGAGTGCGGTGCCGTGGTCAACCACGGCCTTCTTGAAACCCTGGTCGACCAGCGCCTTCTCGACGGTGCCGCTGGCGTTCTCGGCGACCTGGTCCAGCAGGGCGATGCCGGCGGCGTTGTCGTGCGCGCTCGCGGCCAGTACGGTGACGGCGATGACCAGGCCGAGCACGTCCACGGCCAGGCCGCGCTTGCGGCCCGGGACCCGTTTCGCGGCGTCCCGGCCGGTCGTGGAGGCGGGGACCCCGGCGGCCGCGTGGACACTCTGGGTGTCCAGCACCACCAGGGTCGGGTCCTCTAATCGGCGGGCTCGCTCACGGACCTGGCAGCGCAGGAGTTCGTGGATGACCTGGTCGGTGCCGTCGTCCCGCCAGGCGGCGAAGTAGTAGTACGTCGCGCTCTTCTGCGGCAGGTCGTGCGGGAGGTAGGCCCACTGGCAGCCGGTCCGGCCCTGGTACAGGATCGCGTTGACGATCTCCCGCATCGCGTAGGCGCCTTGGTGGCCGCTGACCGAGCGGTGCCGGTCCTTCCACGCGATGATCACCGGCTCGATCAGAGCCCACTGCTCATCCGATAAGTCGCTCAGGTGCGGCTTGCGTTCACTCACCCCACCACCCCAACAGACCGCCGGCTGCGGACCAGCGGATTCCGCCCTCACCCCACACCATCAGGCGACGAAAGAATCACTCATAGGCTCACGAACCGCCCTCTGACAGCTGAACAGGTAGGCATGTGCGGCATACAACTTCGCCGTTGCAGCCGACTCGTCCGCGTCATCCGGCCCGTCCTGGCCGTCGTTGTGGCAGTACTCGCTGAGTAGGTACTCGCCGACCCCGCGCTTGACAAACGAGAAGGCCGTCGAGTCGCCGAGGACGCCCTCCCATACGGAATTCAGCAGAGGTCTCAGGCTCACGGTGAACGGCGCCTGTTCTTCCTCGGGCAGTGCCTCGTGCCAACTCATCAGGCGTTCCGCGACACCGGCGGCGAACACACCGCGTTCGCCGGACGACGCCGCCTTCAGCCGCTCCTCCACCAGTGCGGAAAGCTC
Organism: Streptomyces sp. NPDC031265; assembly: GCF_055570295.1. Lineage (NCBI taxonomy): Bacteria > Bacillati > Actinomycetota > Actinomycetes > Kitasatosporales > Streptomycetaceae > Streptomyces > Streptomyces sp. NPDC031265. The sequence continues at coordinate 71,258 of NZ_JBVIHM010000030.1, read as the reverse complement.
CTGCCATGTATCCATTCGAAGCCACTCCAGAGTCGCGATGGGTGTGGCTCTTCTGAAAGGACAGATGTCTGCAGCTCATGGCAGGATCTGCCCTTGACCGCCGGGGCGACCGTCAGTTGGTGGCGAGAAGGCGCTCGAGCCAGTTGCGGCGTGCCGCGACGGCGGCCTTGCTGATCCGCGCCTCGGGGGCTTTCCGGTCGAAGGAGTGGATTCCGCCGGGCCACACGTGCAGCTCGGCTTTGCCGCCGGCCTGCCAGATCCGGTCGGCGTAGGCGATGATCTCGTCGCGCAGGCACTCGGCGGAGCCGACGTCGAGGAACGTGGGCGGCAGGCCGGTCAGGTCGGTGGCGCGGGCGGGCGCGGCGTACTGCGACACGTCAGCTCCGCCCTGGGCGTCGCCGAGCAGCGAGCTCCAGGCGAACCCGTTGTGGCTGCGGTCGAAGAGTTCGACGTCGTCCATCTGCAGGGCCGAGGCGCTGTCGTTCCGGTCGTCGAGCAGGGGGGCAGCCAGTAGTTGGCCGAGCAGCCGGGGACCGCCCTTGTCGCGTACGTACAGGGCGAGCGCGGCGCTGAGGCCGCCGCCGGCGCTGGGGCCCGTGACGATGATGCGCTCCGGGTCGATGCCGAGCTCGTCCGCGTGGTCGGCGACCCACAGCAGGCCGGCGTACGCGTCGTTGATCTGGGCGGGGTAGGGGTGCTCGGGCGCGAGCCGGTAGCCGACCGAGATCAGCGTGGCCCCGAGCCGTTCGGCCGTGTCGAGTATCTGGTCGAGCCCGATGCGGTGATCGCTGCAGTAGAAGCCGCCGCCGTGGATGAAGTAGAGCGCCGGCCGCGATGCGGGCGCCGCGCCGGAGGGCGTGCACACCAGCAACGGGATCTCGGAGGCGCCGTCCAGGCCGGGTGCCGAAGGCTGGGAGACGACGAAGCGTCCGCCATGGCTGAGGTCCTCGAGCGCCGCCACTGCGGCGTCGACCTCCGCGCGGATCACCGACAGCCTCTCGAGGCTCATCGCCGCCATATCCGGTTCCTCCACCAGATAGGCGTCATAGGCGACCTGAACTTCGACATCGAGGGGAACGGGAACGGCGGGCACGGGTTGACTAGGTTCAAGATCCATGCGCGGACGGTAGCGCCCCTGTTCCCTTCGCGTCATTCGGTTTTGGGTGCGGCTCTTCTGAAGCGAAGCGTTGCGTTGGGGAATCTCGGTTGGGGAGGTGCTCGCCTCTGTCCGTCTCTACCTTGGTAGTGGAGGGGATGCCGGATGGGCTCGCTGTTTGAGGAGTTGGAGGCCCGGGAGGCGGCTGCCCGGGCGCGGGTGGAGGAACTTGAGGAGGAACTCGCCCTCGTGACCATGTAGTTGGGGCAGGCCCGGGAGGGTCTGGAGCGGTTGCGGGTCACGCGGGAGACGGTTGCCGAGGTGCTGGCTGAGATGTCGGTGGCTTCGGAAGCGGAGCCGGAGGCCGAGGCACCGGACGGTGGTCAGGTGTCGTCGCCGTACGCGGGTGCGGAACGGCGGGTGGTGGGGGTCCTGACCGTGCCGAAGTGGCAGCCGGGCATGGACGTGAAGGTCTTGCCGCGGGTTTACCAGGACATTCCGGAGGTGGTCGCGGACGCTCCGGGGCCGGTGCGGGCCAAGCAGATCGTTCCGCGGATCGGGTTGCCTGCGCAGGTCGGGAAGATCGAGGGCACCCGCTCGAAGCTGAAGCGGCTGGTCGAGCGGGGCTGGCTGGATGAGGACGAACCGGGGCTGTTCACTCCGGCCCGTGGCCGGGCGGGAACCTCGTCCAACTCGGGGTAGAGGCGGGGCTCTTCTCTCTAGAGTCGAAGGTGCCACCCAATCGACCCAGCACGAGAAGAGCCCCGGGATGGAACCGTATGCCTCTCACACGGGTGCTGACCTGTTTGCCCGCTCGGTCAGTGCCTTCGAATCGCTAATACGCACCCTGTCAGGCGGACCTGCCGCCTCATGGACCCACGCCGCACTCGAAGAACACCTGGAACAAGCGGGCCGGGAGTTGCTGCGGCAGCTCTTCCAGGATCATCTGGACCTGCGGGCCCGCACGGAGAAGGATGCAGTTCGGTCCGCTCTGCATCCGGCGGTGTCCGGTCCGGACGGGCGACCGCGCCCGTGGCGGGAGGCGGGTCACGGACGCTGGCTGGCCTGCCTATTCGGCCTCGTGCGCGTGGAGAGGGTGGCCCACCGGGGACCCGGGATGGCCAATGTCCATCCGGCGGATGCGGCTCTCTCGCTGCCCGCGGGCCGGCACTCGATGGGACTATGCAGGCTCGCGGCTCTGGAAGCGGTGCGGGGCTCGTTCGACCAGGCCCACCAATCGATCGAGCGCCGCTGCGGGAAGGTGATGGGCAAACGACGTCTCGAACGGCTCGTCGTGGAGGCGGCCGTCGACCTCGCCGCCTACTACACGGTGAAGATCCCCACCCCGTGCACCCGCGAGATGCCGCTGGTCATCCAGGTCGACGGCAAGGGAGTGGTAATGCGCCCCGAGGCCCTGCGCGAGGCTACCCGGCGGGCGGCTGCCAAAAGTGCTGCGGCCGGGCGGCGCGGACGCCTGGCCCCGGGTGAGAAGCCCAACCGCAAACGCATGGCGACCGTGGCCTGCGTCTTCGACACCGTCCCCGCCCCGCGCCGCGCCGGCCGCACGACATCATCCATCCGCCCGGCGGACGCACCGATACCCGGCTGCCGAGGCGGGGCCCGCAAGCACAGCGGAAATGGTGCACCGCCTCCGTGATCCGCACTCCGGAGCAGGTCATCTCCGATGCCTTCGACCAGGCCGAGGCCCGCGACCCGCAGCATCTGCGGGACTGGGGCGTGCTCGTCGACGGCGCCCGCCACCAACTCGACCTGATCCATACCGAAGCAGCCCGCCGGGGCATCCGCGTTCACGTCCTGCTCGACTTCGTACATGTCGCGGAGTACTGCTGGACCGCGGCACATGCCTTCCATCCGCCGGGCAGCCGCGAGGCCGAGACCTGGGCCGCGGACACACTCACCGCGATCCTCGCCGGACAGGCCGCCCGCGCCGCCGCCGAGATGAGCGCGCAGGACACAGCCGATCAGCTTCCCGCCGCCCGCCGCGAGGCAGTCACCACCTGTCACCGCTACCTCAGCGGCCACCTCGACCAACTCCACTACGACACCGCGCTCACGGCGGGCTGGCCCATCGCCACCGGCGCCGTCGAAGGAGCCTGCCGCCACCTCATCGCCGACCGCCTCGACATCACCGGCGCCCGTTGGGGACTGGACGGCGCCGAAGCCGTCCTCCAACTCCGCGCACTGATCACCAACGGAGACTTCGACGACTACTGGACCTTCCACGTGACTCGGGAACATCAACGCCTCTACCCCAGCCCTGACCAGCAGAACTACAAGCTCACAGCCTGATCCCGAACGTCACTTCGGAGGATCTGCACCCATTGGCACAAACCAGGTGGACGACACCGTTGAACACGGCCAGCGCCGGGCCGAACGGCATCTGCCCGTACTCGCTGCTCGCCTCCTTGATGGCGGTCGGCGCAGCCCAGGAGGCGCGGCCGTCACCGATCTCCAGATGGCTCTCCCACAGCGACGACCGGATCCTGCCGCGGCTCTGCTCGATCTTCGTGAAGACCATGCGCAGCGTGCCGTTGTCGTTGACAAGCGCCGGGGTCTCCGCGCTCTGGATGCCGTCGGCGTCGGTGTCGGGGGTCCACTTCGGGGCCTCGGTCAAGGCATCGGACGCAGCCCGGAGCTTGGTCTGCCACTCTTCCTTCTGCGCGTATTGAGCGGCACGACCCCGCAGTGTTCGCTGCTCTCGGCGGCCCGGGGAGTTTGGTGGCCATCCGCCGAGCGGAACTGCGCATGGGGCTGGAGCTGCCATGGGAGATGCGGCAGTGGCTTCTGCCGAACGTCTACTCCCGGGGGCTATAGCTGGGTGGCCGTGCGGACCAGCTGGGCGAGGGCGCGGGAGCGGCTGTGTGGGGGCCAGGCTATGTGGGTGATGACGAGGGGTGCGTCGATGAGGGGGACGGCAGTGTGTTCGGCCCATAGCCAGGCGCGGGAGGAGTCGGGGCAGATGGCCGCGGTGCGTCCGAGGGCGATCAGCTGGGCCAGTTGGGTCTGGTCGCGGACCTCGGGGCCGGGGCCGGGAGGGTAGGCGCCGTTGCGGGGCCAGCGGGCGAGTGGAAGATCGGGGACGTCGGTGACGTCGTCCAGGGACAAGGTCTGGTGCGTGGCGAGAGGGTGCCCGGCGGGCAGGACGGCGATCCGTCCCTCGGTCAGTAGTTCCTCGCTGTCGAACCCGGCGAGGGAGTTGAACGGCGTCTGCATGAGTGCCACGTCGGCGCGGCCGTCGCGCAGCAGTATTTCCTGTTCGCCGATACCGCATGGCAGCACTTCGATCTCGGCGGCGTCGGGCTGGGCCGCGTAGGCGTCGAGAAGCTTCCGCAGCAGTTCTTGGGACGCGGCGGCCTTGACCGCCAGCACCAGGCGATCGCGGACGCCACCTGGATGATCGGCGCCACCGGCGCGACGGGTGCGGCGTGCGGCGGCGGTAGTCGCGTGCAGGGCGGCGCGACCTTCGTGCAGCAGGACCTCTCCGGCTCCGGTCAGCGAGACGCCGCGGCGGTTGCGGTCCAGTAGCGAGACGCCGAGGCGCCGTTCGAGCTGCTGGATCGCCCGGGACAGCGGTGGCTGGGCGATGCCGAGCCGCTCTGCGGCGCGGCCGAAGTGCAGTTCCTCGGCGACGGCCACGAAGTACCTCAGCTCGCGGGTCTCCAGGGTGTCCATGCCCGGAGCGTACTCCGCGGTGATACCCCACGAGTATCACTGGATGCTTTATCGGTGTTGGTCGCATCATCCGTCGGTGAGTGAGCATCAATGCCGTGAGCGAAACGAAGATTGCGCTGGTGACCGGCGCGAACAAGGGAATCGGGTACGAGATCGCGAACGGTCTGGGTGCCCTCGGATACCGCGTGGGCGTGGGAGCCCGGGACGAGGCCCGGCTCGAGTCCGCCGTGGAGAAGATGCGCGCCGCCGGGGTGGACGCGTTCGGGGTGCCGCTGGAGGTGACCAGCGACCACAGTGTCACCGATGCCGCGGAACTGATCGAACGGCAGGCCGGGCGCCTGGACGTCCTGGTCAACAACGCCGGAATCTCGGGAGAGTCCGGCCCGGGGTGGGTGCAGGACCCGACCGCGCTCGACCTCGACGTGGTCCGCACGGTCGTGGAGACCAACGTCCTCGGCGTCATCCGCGTGACCAACGCGATGCTGCCGCTGCTGCGGCGCTCCACGTTGCCGCGCATCGTCAACGTCTCCAGTGGCGTTGGCTCCCTGACCCGGCAGGCGGACCCGAACATCGAGATCGGCCCCATCATGGCGGCCTACGCGCCGTCGAAGTCGTTCCTCAACGCCATCACCGTGCAGTACGCCCGGCAGTTCGCCGGTACGAACATCCTGATCAACGCCGCCTGCCCGGGCCTGGTCGCGACCGACTTCACCGGCTTCCACGGACCCCGCACTCCCGAGCAGGGCGCAGCCACCGCGATCCGGCTCGCCACGCTTCCCGACGACGGCCCGACCGGTTCGTTCTTCGAAGACGACGGCGTCGTCCCCTGGTGAATTGCGGGCGCCAACGCCCGTCCGGCCCCTGGGGACAAGGACCGGCCTGACGTGTCGGGCCTCCGTGGCCAGCACCCGCACACACAAGCCGCTGCTGACGTTCAAGCAGATCGCCGTGGTGGTCGCTTGGACCGTGGACGTATGGGTGGGGCGGCCGGACGGCAGCGACTACGACGCTCCTCGCATGGCCAGCGCGGTTCGCGCCAGCCCGCGCAGCCAGGCGTGGGCGTGGTCGGTGTCGTAGCGCTGATGCCACGACAGGTATATCGGTGCCGACGGCAGTTCGAGCGGGAGGGGGAGCACGGCCAGTCCGAGGTCGGCGACCGCTGACCGCGTAGTGGCCTCGGGGACGCTGATCAGGATGTCGGAGTCGCGCGCGAACTCCAGCGCGGCTGCTTCCGTGGGCGCGGTCGCCACGACGCGGCGGGTGAGGCCGATTCGCGCGAGGGCGTCGTCGATGGCGTTGCTGAGGTTTCCACGTCGCGAGACGGTGACGTGCTCGGCGGCGGCGTACTGCTTTGCGGTGACGGTCCTGACGCGGGTGAGGGGGGAGCCCTGTCTCACGACGATGACGAGGCGGGTCTCGCCCACGTTCTCGGCGCGGATGTCCGGTGCGCTCGGGCGGCTGGCGTTCGCCTCCAGGTCGACCTCGCCGCGCCGCAATTCGGGGGTGTCGATGCTCGATTCCGCGACGAAGCGCAATCGCACGCCCGGCGCCTGTCCGCGCACGGCCGCGAGCAGTGCAGGTCCGCTCAAGGCGACCAGGGAATCGTGCCAGCGGAGCGTGAAAGTGCGCTCCAACGTCGCCAGATCGAGTTCACGGCTCGGTGCCAGCACCCCCTGGACCTGGTGCAGCAGCTCATGCACCTGTTCCCGGACGGCGATCGCATACGGCGTCGGGGTCATCGTGCGACCGGTGCGCACCAGGATCTGATCCCCGGTGGTGCGCCGAATCCGGCCCAGACTCCGGCTCATCGCGGGGGCGGTGACATGCAGGCGTGCCGCCGCCCCGGCCACACTGCCCTCCTCCAGCAACGCGTCGAGCGCGGCGAGCAGGTTCAAATCCAATTGCATGTGAGTAATCCTAGCCGTGCCTGACATGCATTTGAAGTTAACTGTTGGGCTGCATACCGTTGAGGCGAAAGCGCAAGAAGCAACGCGCAGTTCGGGCCTCGACCGGCCTCAGCACGCCTCCTCAGACGGGAATACCACCATGTCCGAAACGCTTCAGACCACTGACATCGCCGCCTCCGACGCCGACCTGCTCGCCCAGACCGCGATCGCCGTGCGTGAGGCGGGTTCGGCGCTGCGCGAGCGCTTCGGCGAGGTGGTCCGCTACCGGACCCGCGAAGAGCTGATGCGCGCGCTCGCAGCCAACGACGACACGGCCCTCGACATCCTGCGCCCCCGCCTCACGCGCCTGCGCCCGGACGCCGGCTGGGTGGAGGACGAACTGGACGGCGGGGCGTTGCCGCCCGGCGAATGGTGGGTCGTGGATCCGGCCGAAGGCAACGTCAACCACCTGCACGCCCTGCCGGAGTGGGCGGTGACCGCCACCCTCGTGCGGGAGAACCAGCCGGTGCTCACCGCGGTCCACCTGCCGTTGACCGGCGAGACCTACACCGCACTCACCGGCGCGGGCGCCCACCTCGACGGCCGCCCGCTGCACGTCTCCCAGACCGCGGACCTCGGCCTGAGCATCGTGGCCACCAGCCAGGCCCGGCCGGACGAGGACGAAAAGGTCGTGCGGCGCGTCGGCTCCTCGATCACCGCGATGCTCTTCGACGCGCTCGTCGTCCGCGCCGCCGTGCCCGCGACCCTGCACCTGCTGAACGTGGCCGCCGGCCGGATCGACGCCTTCTGGCAGTTCGCCGGCGCCCGCGCGGACCTGCTTCCCGGAGCGCTGCTCGTCACCGAGGCCGGCGGCCGGATCTCCGACGCCGAGGGCCGCCCCTGGACCCCACAGAGCGAGAGCTTCCTGGCTGCCGCGCCCGGCGTCCACGCCGAGGCCGTATCCACGCTCTCGCGCTGACCGCGCACCACAACCCGCACGCACGGAAGGACCAGATCATCATGACCACGATCGCAGTTCTCGGAAACGGCCGCGTCGGCGGCAACCTGGCCGCAGCCCTCGCCCGCGCAGGACACGAAGTGACCGTCGCGGACCGCACGCCGGGCGCCGCCGCCGACGCCGCCCGGACCGCCCGGATCGTCATCAACGCCACCCCGGGTGCCGGCTCACTGGACCGGCTCTCCGCTCTGCGCGAAGAACTCCGGGACAAGATCCTCGTCGACGTCTCCAACGCCACCACCGACGGACCGGACGGACTGCCCGCCGATCTGATCTACCCCGGCTCGAGTCTCGCCGAACAACTCCAGGAAGCGCTCCCCGAAACGCGCGTCGTCAAGACACTCAACACCATGCTCTTCCCCGTGATGACCTCGCCGGCCACGCTCTCCCAGACGCCGACCGCGTTCCTCTCCGGCGAGGACCCGCAGGCCAAGCAGACCGTCCGCGAACTGCTCACCGACCTCGGCTGGCAAAAGGACTGGATCACCGACCTCGGCGGGATCCAGACCGCCCGCGCCACAGAGGCCGCGATCCTGTTCGTACCGCACGTCATCCGGTCCACCGGATTCACCCCCTTCGCGCTCTCCATCGCCCGCTGACTGTCGAGCTGGGTCGGTTGGAGGTAGCCGGAGCCGGCGCGCGTCGGCGTGGACCGCGCGCCCGCGACGGTGGTCCATTTCGGCTATGACAGTCACCGGAGCTTCAGCAGCCCGGTCCTCGACGGTGCCGACCCCCAGGCGAAGAACCCGACCAACTTGCTTCCGTAACCGCTGGTCGACAGCGTGGCCAACCATGCTGCTGCGCCGGACAGTTTCTGAGCTTGGCTCCCGCGGCCTCTCCACCGCGCGATAGCCGGGCCAGGTCCCGCACCAGGTCTTGGTCCGGACCGAACCCGTACACCGGGAAGATCTCCTGTGCCTGACTGGTGGCCCCTATCCCCGTCCGCCTCACTTCCTGGCGTACGGGGAGCCGCCCGCCCCCCCCTCCACGAAGCCGACAGTTCGTCACCGTTGAGTGGGGGCTCTTCCGGTGCAGAAGGCGAAGTGCTGGGATTCGGCCCGATTCCGGCTCTTGCGCGGGATGATGAGCGGGTGACATCGGCGACATCTCAAGAGTTGCGCATCCGTACCGAGTCCGGGTCCGGCGAGACCCACGACGGCCCCGACGAGCTGAGATCTCTCTTCGACTGGTTGCGGCACGAGGACGCGCTGCGCGGCCGCGTACGCGTCGAACACGCCCCGATCGCGCCGGGCGAGATGGGTGGAGGGCTGGACGCCCTGGTGGTGGCCCTCGGTCCCGGCGGTGTGGGCGCGGCCGCGGTCGGCGCGTTGATCGGCGCTCTGGCCACATGGTTCCAGCATCGCCGTGCGGACCTGCGGATCACCGTCACCAACGAGAACGGACGCACCGTCGAGGTGGACGGCAAGCGCGTCGAAGTCTCGGAACTGGTGGAGGTCGTCGAACGGTTGCTGGCGGACGGGCAGGCAGGCCGGGGCGGGGAGGGGACGCCGGAGTGACTCGGTTCCCGGACCCGGCTGGTTCCCGGGCCGTCCTGATCGGTGTGAGCCGCTACGAGCACCCCGAACTGCCCGGGCTCCCGGCGGTGCGGGCGAACCTCGCCGATCTCAGCGCGGTCCTCACGGATCCGGTCAACGGGACTCTGCGGGACGAGCACTGTGACGTGGTCGACGAGCCCCAGCTCCCGACCGACTTCGGGCTCCGCGTCACCGAGGCCGCCGGCGAGGCCACGGACGTCCTGCTCGTCTACTACGCGGGGCACGGAGTCGTCGACGGGCAAGGCAGGCTCCATCTGGCCGTGTTCCACACCGACCCGGCTCGGACGAGCGTGACCGCGTTCCCCTACGACGTCCTGCGGGAGGCAATGGTCGACAGTCGCGCGGCGGTCAGGGTGCTCGTACTGGACTGCTGCTTCTCCGGCCGGGCGGCCGGACCGATGGGGGGCGAGCAAGGGCTGATCAGCGGCCAGATCGACATCGCCGGCACGTACGTCCTCGCCTCGTCATCGGCGACCAAGCCCTCGCTGGCTTTGCCGGGCGCGACCCACACCGCCTTCACCGAGGCACTCCTCGCGGCGCTGCGCCGCCCGGATCCGCTCACCCTCGACGCGTTGTACGACACGGTGCACCACCACCTCCTCGCCCGGTCATTACCACTGCCCCAGCGGCGGGTGATGAACACGGCGGGAGGCTTGACCCTGGTGAAGGGCCCGCCTACCGCAGCGCACTCCATCCGCACGCCCCACACCGAGGGGACGCCGCCGAACTGGTGGAACCGGCGCGGGTTTCTGGTCGCGGGCTCCACTGCCTGTCTGGCCCTCGGTGCCGCGGCCCTGGAATGGCTGGTCAAAGACGGGTCGGATCCCGACACATCGGGCGCCGGCGGACCGTCGTCGAGCGGCTCCCCGGCGAGGAAGGTGACCGGTGCCCACTCTTCCGGGCCAGCCCTCGCCGCTCACGAGGGCCCTGTCCTGTCGGTGGCGTTCCGCCCCGGCGGAGAGATCCTTGCCAGCGGCAGTGCCGATCGGAGCATCCGGCTGTGGAAGGTGACCGACCCGGCCAGACCGGCACCGCTCCTGTCCCTCACGGCCCCCACGGACAACGTTGACGCGGTGACGTTCAGCTCCGACGGCGGCTTTCTGGCGGGCGGCGGCAACGACAACGCGGTGCGGCTGTGGATGACCACCGATCCCGCGAAACCGAGACCGCTCAGCCGCCTCACCGGCCACACGGGTGCGGTCTTCTCGGTCGCCTTCAATCCTGACAGCACCATCCTCGCCAGTGGCAGCGCTGATCGGACACTCCGTCTCTGGAATGTGTCGGACCCCGTGAAGCCGACACTGATGGGCCGTCCCGGCACCGGCCACACCGACGCCGTCCTCTCCGTGGCGTTCAGTCCCAACCAGAGCCTCATGGCAACCGGCAGCGCCGACAACTCGATCCTGTTGTGGAACGTGGCCACCCCACCGGCCACCGTGGGCGCGCCCGTCCCAGGCCACAAGAACCGCGTCCACAGCGTGGTGTTCAGCCCCGACGGCAAGCTCCTGGCCAGCGCAGGCGGGGACCGGACGGTCCGCCTGTGGAACGTGACCGACGTCGCGAACCCGACCCAGATCGGCGCCCCCCTGTCTGGTCACACGGATGCGGTCTACTGCCTCGCCTTCACCACCGACGGCAAAGTACTGGCCAGTGCCGGTGCCGACAAGAAGGTCCTCCTTTGGAACCTGACCGACCCGGCGGAACCGCAACCACTCGGCCACCCCCTCGTCGGCCACGCGGGCGCCGTTCACTCGGTCGCCTTCACCACCGACGGCAAGCTCCTGGCCAGTGCCGGCGCCGACAACAAGATCCGCCTGTGGACGGTCGCCCGCTGACAGTCGCAGACACAAGGACATCCGCTGCGGATCAGGTCCGTCAGGCTCTGTCCGGTGGCCTTTTCGGCGACGAGGCCTGGCGCGATGTAGGGGGTGTCGCTGTACGCGTACGGGACGCGGTGCGGACATCGGTCCGTGCGGGACGGCTGCGGTGATCAGCTCCTGAGGTGTCCAGGTCCGCGTGTGCTGACCAGTGAACGCGTCCAGGACGTGTGTGACACTGGCCAGTTCGGGCGCAGTCGGGAGTGACGTACGCCCACTTCTCGGCGTTGAAGCTACGGGTCCGGTAGCGAGCGCGCATTCACGCTTTGGGGCTGATGGTGCTCCAGCCCTGTTCGAGGATGTCGAAGGCGCGGTTGACCGCTTCGTAGCCGTCGGCGCGGCCGCGAGCGGTGCGGGGTGCTTCCAGGACGAAGTGGGCCAGTGCCGCGCAGTGCGGATCGTCGGCGGGGCGGCCGGTCGTTTCGGCGATGGCGTGGCTGAGTGCGGTTTCGTGTCGCAGCCACATGTGTTGGGCGTAGTCGCGCAGGGCGGGGGTGTTTTCCACGAGTGCGACGAAGTCCGCGAAGGCGGGGTCGTCGTCCCTGGTGCCGACCCGGTGGCGGAGGGCATGCTCGCGCAGGGCGGCGAGGACGGACTGGCCCTGGGGCCTGTCGTGCACGGCGGCCAGGAGCCCGGCTTCCTGCCCGGCGTCCTCGTCGAAGACAAGCGCTTCCTTCACGGGGAAGTGCTTGAACAGGGTGGTGGTGGATACGTCCGCCGCATCGGCGATCTCCCGGATGCCGACCTGGTCGTAGCCGCGTTCGAGGAAGAGCCGCAGGGCGGCGTCGGCCAGGGCCTGGCGGGTTGCGGCCTTCTTGCGTTCACGACGCCCCATCGACGCGTCCTGTGCGGTCGTCTCGCTCATGCCTCAACCCTACGCGTTTGGTTGCACAACTGCAAAAGTTGAGTCGTTGCACTTTTGGAGCTGGAGTGTTCTTCTGGAAGGGCCAGCCGCACGGCGCTGCCCGGACGCGGCCCTACTTCCTCTTGAGCGCCCCTGAATGGAGCCTGACCATGGACACTTCCACCACACCCCGAATCGCGATCATCGGCGCCGGTCCCGGCGGGCTGATCTGCGCCCGGATCCTGCAGCGGCACGGTATCCCTGCCACCGTCTACGACTTGGACGCCTGCGCTACGGCCCGAGACCAGGGCGGCACCCTCGATATGCACCCCGACTCCGGCCAGAACGCCCTGCGGGAAGCCGGACTGCTGGACGAGTTCCTGGCCTTGGCCCGCCCCGAAGGCCAGCAGATGCGCCTGGTCGGCCGCGACGGGCGCGTCCTGTTCGACGCCACCCCGCCCGAGACCCACGCCGAAGACGGCACCCCGGAAATCGACCGGGGTCAGCTGCGCCACCTCCTGCTGGACTCACTCGAGCCCGGCACCGTGCACTGGAGCCGCAAGCTCACCCACGCGGAACCCCTTTCCGCAGGCGTCCACCGCCTGCACTTCGCCGACGGCTTCACCACCGAGGCGGACCTCGTCGTCGGCGCGGACGGAGCCTGGTCGAAGGTCCGCCGTCTGCTCTCTGACGCGACGCCCGGCTACACCGGCGTCACCTTCGTCGAAGTCGGCCTCGACCAGGCGGACATCCGCCACCCAGCCCTCGCCGCACTCACCGGTGACGGAACGATGATGGCCCTCGACAACAACCGGGGCTTCATCGCCCAGCGCAACAGCCGTCAGCATGTACGCGTCTATATCGGCATGCGCATCGACGAGAACTGGCACCACAACGCCGGCCTCGACCTCGCCGATCCCGACGCCGTCGGCAAGGTGCTCCTCAAGGAGTTCACCGGCTGGAGCCCCGACCTGCTCCGGTTCATCACCGACACCGACACCGGCTACACCAACCGGCCCCTGTACGCGCTGCCCGTTCCCCACGCCTGGCCGCACACTCCCGGCCTGACCCTTCTGGGCGATGCCGCCCACCTCATGTCGCCGTTCTCCGGCATGGGCGCCAACCTCGCCATGCTCGACGGCGCCGACCTCGCCCGCGCCCTGATCAACCGCGGCAGCATCGACGAAGCCGTCCGCGCCTACGAACACCTCTTGCTGCCCCGCTCCATCGAGGCTGCCGAAGGCGCTGCGGAGGGGATAGCCGGAGCCTTCGCACCCGACAGCGCGGCGCAGACCCTCGCCCACATGACCCAGAACCCCTGAGAGGTAGTTTCCTCCTGTTGTTTCATCCCGGAATACGTATTTTGGGCACGGTCGCGGCGGTGACCTGCACCTCCAGCAGCAGGCCCAGAGTGTCGGTCACGATGCTGCGTTTGCGGCCGACGATCTTCTTGCCGGTGTCGACAACCTGGCTGGAGCGGGGGGCGCTGATGGAGGTCTTCACGCTCTGTGCGTCGACGACACGGGCCGACAGCTCGGCATTGCGGCCCTCCTGCTGGCGGACCAACTCCCGCAGCAGGCCAGTGAGCTCGACGAACACGCAGCCCTTCTGTCACTTGGCGAAGTAGCCGTAGACGGCTTCCCGGGGCGGGAGGCCGTGCGGGAGGTCGCGCCGCTGCACCCCGGGGCGATCCACATACAAGACCGCACGGGCGCGGGCATCCTGGCGAAGAACCCTCGGGCTCCCCAGCCAGCCGGTCCAGTCCCCCCAACAACCCATATCCCCCCCGCGCGTCGCGTCCGGTAGGCGGTACCGGGCGTACCGCGGTGTGTCGAACCTGCCCGGGCTCGGTCAAAGAGCCTCGGAGTTCACGCCGGGGCAGAGCGCGCGCCGCCGTCCTGGCCACCGGCCCGCCGCGGCCTCCGGCCCCCAACGGCTGCGCCGGGTCGGGCCGGTGAGGGATAGGGCGCGCCTTGCAGGGGAAGTCTGGTCGCGATCACTGCGGTCGGTTTCGAAGGAGATCTCTGACATGCGCACCCTGACCTTCGTTGTCGGTACCGGCCGCAGTGGGTCCACCGCACTGTCGGGCATCGTCCACGCGCATCCGGATGTCCTCAGCCTCAACGAGCTGCTGTCGTCGGTGCAGAGCCAGGGTTTGCCCGCGGGCCAGCTGGACGGTGAGGAGTTCTGGCGGCTGCTCGCCGAGCCCAACCCGCAGTTCGAGACGATGATCCGCAACGGGGTCCCGATGCCGGAGTTCCTCTACACCCGGAGTCCCGGACGCTTCGCGACCGACACCACGGGCATCCCCGCGCTGTCCCTGATGGTGCTTCCGCATCTCACCGACGACCCGGACAAACTGTTCGATGATCTGGAAGGCCAGGTGCGCGGCTGGCCGGGGGGGACCGTCGCAGAGCACTACGCCGCTCTGTTCGGCCTGCTGGGCGGGCGGGAGGGGCGCACGGCGGTGGTCGAGCGATCGGGCTACTCGCTGCACCGGGTGCCGTTGCTCCACAAGGTCTTCCCGCACGCGCGTTTCGTCCACCTGTTCAGGGACGGACCCGACTGTGCCCTGTCCATGAGCCGGCACACGGGCTACCGGCTGATCTTCCTGCTGCGGGAGATCCTCGCCCGCAGCGGTGCCGAGCGCATCGAGGAGCTGACCGAGGAGCAGATCCGCGCCCTGCCACCCACGTTGTCACCGCTGCTGGCCGAACGCTTCGATCCCGCCCTGGTCCTCGACTCCGACCTGCCGGTCGCCCGCTTCGGCGCGCTGTGGTCAGAGCTCATCGTCCAGGGGGTGGCTCATCTCGACGAGGTGCCCGCAGCCCAGCGGACCACCCTCGCCTACGAGGACCTCCTCGACGAACCCCGCGAGGAGCTGACCCGCCTGGCGGACTTCATCGGCGTCGAACCACTGCCGCAATGGCTCGACACCGGCGTCGCGCGCCTGGACGGCAGTCGACGAGGCGCTGCCCGACGACTGCCCGCACCACAGCTCGCGGCCCTCCAGGCATCCTGTGTCCCGGGCACACAGGCCCTGAGGGCCGACGCAGCGCAGGGCGGGCCGACATGACCGGCGCCGATCCGGGAGGGCCCGTCAATACGCCTGTACGGCAGCGCACTCGGCCCGTGACCTCCTGGTGGGTCAGCGGGCGTCGGTCTCCCGTACCGGATGCTTGCTCAGGATCGACACCCGGTTGAAGGCGTTGATGGTGATGGCCACCCAGATCACGGCGGAGATCGCGCCGTCGTCCAGTACCGCACGCGCCGCTTCGTACGCGCGGTCCTGGGCGAGTGCGTCCGCGGGGTGAGTGGTGGCTTCGGCGAGAGCGAGGGCCGCGCGCTCGCGCTCGGTGAAGAGCTCGGTGTCGCGCCAGGCGGCCAGTACACCCAGGCGCCGGGTGGTCTCACCGGCCCGCAGTGCGGCGCGGGTGTGCACGTCGAGGCAGAAGGCGCAGCCGTTGAGCTGGGAGACGCGGAGGTTGACGAGCTCGACCAGAATCCGGTCGAGGCCCGCCTCGGCCGCCGTCGTCCGCACGACGTCAGCGCTCTTCACCAGCGCCTCGTACGCGGCGGGACTCCGCTTGTCGAGGTAGACCCGACCGGTGGCCCCGGAGACTGCTGTGACCTCTACCGTTGTACTCACCTTGCGCTCCTTGCCTGTTGCCATCGGGGCTATGATCATCCATGATAGTTGAAAGCGCAACAATATCGTGGAGAGGGGCCGGGAGATGAGTGACACGGAGGTCGAGGTCCTCACCGCCCGCGACGTGCCACTGGGCGGACCGCGAGCAATGAGCGTACGCAGGACCCTGCCGCAGCGGGCGCGGACCCTCATCGGCGCCTGGTGCTTCGCCGACCACTACGGCCCCGACCCCGTCGCCGACACCGGCGGCATGGACGTCGCCCCGCACCCGCACACCGGACTCCAGACAGTCAGCTGGCTCTTCAGCGGCGAAATCGAGCACCGCGACAGCCTCGGCAGCCACGCCTTCGTACGCCCCGGTGAGCTCAACCTCATGACCGGCGGGCACGGCATCGCCCACACCGAGGTCTCCACCCCCGACACCACCGTCCTGCACGGCGTCCAACTATGGGTCGCGCTTCCCGGCGAACACCGCCACGCCCCACGCGACTTCCAGCACCACGCGCCCAAGACCCTGCGCGTCGCCGGCGCCGACATCCGCGTCTTTCTCGGCACGCTCGCGGGCGAGACCTCGCCGGTGCGCACCTACACCCCGCTGCTCGGCGCCGAGATCGTCCTCGACGCCGGTGCCACCGTCGCACTCGACGTCGACCCGGACTTCGAACACGGCCTGCTCGTCGACCAGGGCGACATGCGCCTCGACGGCTTCCCGCTGCAACCCGCCGAACTCGGATACACCGGCCCCGGACGTACCCGGCTGACCCTGGCCAACGCCGCCGACCACCCGGCTCGCGCGATCCTGCTGGGCGGCCCGCCCTTCGACGAGGAGATCGTGATGTGGTGGAACTTCATCGGCCGCAGCCACCAGGACATCGTCGAAGCACGGGAGGCTTGGGAGCACTCCTCCGACCGTTTCGGCAGCGTCGACGGCTACCCCGGCGACCGGTTGCCCGCCCCCACCCTGCCCAACGCCGTCATCGCCCCTCGCAAGAACCCCTCCCGCCACTGAACACCTCCCGCCCCGGACCCCTCCCTCCGCTGACCCCCTGCACCCGAAAGAGCCCTCATGAGCGAGCAGAACCCCACCCCCGTCGTCCGTCGCGTCGAGGCCCGTCACCGGTACGAGATCCTCGTCGACGAGTCGCGCGCCGGCCTGACCGCGTACCGCGACCGCGACGACCGGCGGGTCTTCTTCCACACCGAGATCGACGACGCGTACGCCGGGCAGGGACTCGCCGCGATCCTCGTCGAGCAGGCCCTGACCGACGTCCGCGCCTCGGGCATGCGGATCGTCCCCGTCTGCCCGTACGTGGCCAAGTTCCTCCAGAAGCACACGGAGTTCGCCGACATCACCGACCCGGTGACCCCCGAGGTCGAGACCTGGCTCGACGCCCAGCTGGGACGCTGACGCCCAGGGCGGACGCCGCCACCGCTTCCCCGTCCACCCTTTCCAGGACACCGAGGCGTGCCGCGCGGCAGGAGTCACCGGAGCGGGCCGCCTGGTTCGCCGACTGCGAGGGACCCACCACACCGAGATCGCCCGGCGCGAACTGAGCGGCATGGAGACCTGGTTCGCCAAACCCGGCTCGACACGGCCTGCGCCACCGAGGTTGGAAGATGGCCATGAGTGCCACCCTGACAACCTGCGCGGAAAGCAGCGCTCCAGTCGGGGACCGCCGATGGGCGTGAGGCCTTGATGCACCAGCCTCACGAGCACGGCCTTCGCGCTGTTCCTGTGCCCCTCAGGATCAGGCGAAGGCCGTCTACGCGACTACTGAACTGCGAAAACCTCGATCAAGTTCGAGGTCGTCGTCGTTCGATGCTGAGCCGCGGTAAACAGCAGTGGCGGCGTTCGAGCACCGGGAGACACGTGATCAACTCGCTAGTAGTCTGCGGCCATGTCTGATCCCGTACCCTTCGCCGTGCCCACCCGTTTCGACGGAGGCCGAGATCGTGTCGCAGTTGTCGTTCCAGGTGTCGGCTACTCGCCTGCCCGGCCGCTACTGCACTTCGCCCGGAGCGTCCTGCTCCAGCACGGATGGACAGTCCAGGAGCTGTGGTGGCAGATCCCCGATGGGTTCGCGCAGTTCACGGTGGACGACCGGATCGCATGGGTGGAGCAGCAGGTCACCGAGGCCATCGAAGCCGAGGCCGGGGCGTGTCAGCTCGTCGTCGGCAAGTCCCTGGGCTCCCTCGCCTGCGGCATCACGGCTGACAGGAACATTCCGGCAGCCTGGCTCACCCCGGTCCTGACCAGCGACCACGTTGCCGCGGCTCTCCGGCGAGCCATGGAGCCGACCCTCCTCATCGGCGGAAGCGCCGACAAGCTCTGGGATTCACGAATTGCTGCGTCCCTGCGACACGATGTCCTGGAAGTGCCCTCGGCGGACCATGGCCTGGAGCTTGCGGACGATGCCGCAGGATCGGTTGAGGTCCTGCGGCAAGTTGTCTCTCGTCTGGACCGGTTCATCGGTTCGCTCAGCCGCTGAGGGCATCTAACAAGTTCGTAGAGGTCGTCGGCCTGGGATGCGGATGGTGGTGATCCAATGAGCCTTTTCCAACCTCACGCTGACGAGTGGTGAAGGACGAGGACGGCCTTCAGACGTCGGTGATTCGGTTGCTGCTGCAGCGGAGCTTTTCGCAGGAGACGCCAGCCCTTGAGGGCTGCCATAGCCTGCTCGCCGAGGCCCCCTTCCGGGCCTCATTCAGTTACGCGGATCCGACTACGAGACCGCACTCGCGTCCTGACCACCACACCAATGGTGTCCGTCAAAGCGGAACAAGGTCACCACCCGGCTTCGACGCTGAGGCATACAAGGAGCGCAATGCTGTTGAGCGGTGCATCGCCCGACTCAAGCAGTGGCGCGGCCTCGCAATGCGGACGGACAAACTCGCACTTGCCTATCAGGCCGCCCTGCACCTCGCCGCCATTCTGATCTGGTCCCGCAGGTGACCGAGTGCCGATGTGAGCCGACCTATACGAGGTCGGTGCTCGGTTGGCGCCGCCAATCCCAGTTGGGATGCCGGCTGACGAGCGTGAGGAACTCGCTCGCCTGCAGGATTTCGTAGTGGTTGGTGTCGACGAGCCCGTCGAGTCCAGGGAGGACGTCGCGGAGGAAGGCCCGGGCCGCGTCCATGGACTGGCACGAGACATAGACCGCGTATGGTTCGCCGATCTGGGTGGTCACCTGATCAAGCTCGTCGCTCTCGTAGTCAGCCAGGATCCCGCCTGAGAGGTCGACGGAGTATGAGCACCCGTGCCAGTGCAGCCTGTCGTCACCCGCAATAGGATCCGGCACGAGCTCAAAAGCACGGATCCGCCCTTCAAGCAACGGACGTCGCGCTGCGGGGACAAGGATGATCACAGATGGCCAGGACACTCGTTTACCTCCCTGGCGACCGTAGCCGAGCAGCCCCCTCGAGGCGCCAGACTTTCCGGTGGGCGGCTTCTCCATCAAAGAGACAGGCTCTAAAGGGTGTTGCAGAAGGCTTCGGTTCGGGCATTTCCCCTGTATGGGTGGGGTGTTGAGGGCTGAGCCGTTGTGGGTGGAGACGTTCACGGGCTTGCGGATCGAGCGGTTCGCGAAGCTGGTGAAGGTCGTGCGGGAGTGGGGCGGTAACGGGCCGGGCGGTGGCCGTCCGTGGTGTCTGCCGCTGGCTGATCGGGTGCTGCTGGTGGCGGTGTACTACCGCACGAACCTCACCATGCGGCAGCTCGCTCCGCTCTTCGGGGTCTCCCCGGCCACCGTCTGCCGGGTCATCCAGCGCCTGCGGCCGCTGCTGGCGCTGGAGCCCGCTCCGCGGCCGGTCGCCGACGTGGACCGGCTGTGGATCGTGGATGGAACCCTCATCCCTGTGCGCGACCGCACGGTTGGCGCTTCGTCAAGGAACTACCGGTTCTCGGCGAACGTGCAGGTCATCATCGACGCGGACAGCCGCCTGGTCGTCGCGAGCGCCCGGCCTGCGCCGGGCAACAAGGCTGACGCGCACGTCTGGCGGGAGTCGGACCTGCCGGCCGCGGCAGCCGGCACGACGGTGATCGCGGACGGCGCCTACCTGGGCACCGGCCTGATCGTCCCCCACCGCAGAAGGCCCGGACGCCCGCTCCTGCGCGGCCGGGAGGAGGACAACGCCGAACACCGACGGGTCCGCGCCCGGGTCGAGCACACCTTCGCCCGCATGAAGAACTGGAAGATCCTCCGCGACTGCCGCCAGAAAGGTGATGGCCTCCACCATGCCGTCCAGGCCGTCGCCACCATGCACAACCTCGCCATGGCACGGTGAAACAGCAGGTCAAGCAGCACACAACCCTGCCCGAACCGAAGCCTTCTGCAACACCCTTTAGGTATACCGCTCACCTCGCCAGCCGACCACGCGCTCACTCCACAGCCCCCCGTACGGCCCGCACCCGCGCCCCGGCGCGCCGTCTCAAGGCTGAGGTCCGGCGCGAAGGGGCGGAAGGGCGGAAGCGGCGGCGGTTACTCCAGGTCCCGTTTCACAAGCAGTCGAAATCAGTCGCAGACCGTTGCCGCGCGAATGGCATCGACAATGGCCGCGCTGGAATTCTGCGATTCCTTCATGATGGCGTACACCTTTCCGCACCCTCCCCGCGCACGGTACACAGGACCCGCGTATTGCGTGAAGTAGCCGGTGTCCTCTGCGCATCCGTCGGCGATCCAGTTCGAGCACACCTTGAGTTTCATCCATTTACGCGTGCTCGTATTGTTGTCCAGAATCGCGCACGTCGGTTCGTTGTTCGGGTCACCGTCCGTCGGTATGCGATAGGTGAACAAGGTCGCCAGCCGCTGCTCATTGGTGGGGAGCCGCTGAGCGTTGTCGAGTACGTATCCCCCACCGCACACCACGGCCGCCGCACGCACCTCCCCGGGGTGGGCGGCAGCGAGGGCCCGGGTCTCGGCGTTGGCCCCGGCCGTGACCTCGGCGGCACGCGGCGACGGATCGGCGTGGGCCTGCGGTGCCGCCACGCCCAGTGCCGCGATGCTCGTCAGCGCGATCAGGAGCCGGGAGGGCGTGAACCCCCGGGCCCGCATGGCGATTGCGGATGTCGTGGACCGCGTACGGCTCGGCATGACGACAGGTGACATGGATCCTCCTGGTGGATTTCACGGGCAGGACAGGGCGCCGTATCACCGTGGGATGCCTTCGTTTGTCCGTCAACACAAACCCGCGTATCCGCAGGTGGGGCGCGGACAATCGCGTTGTCCGCGGACAGGGGCCGCCGGATGCCCCCCACCCGCTCCCACCCGCCTCGCCTCGCCGATGGGCGTGAGGCGGATATCGGCGCCTCAACTCCCCCAGATTGTCCGACAATCGCTGGACCCGCTATCCGATTCCTGTTCTGCTGAAGTCGGAATCGACGGCGGGGCGAAGTGGTGTGCGCCCATGAGCACCAAAGGGGTTCAAACTGGGTAGGGCGGGACGTCTGCAAGGAGAGCCCAGAGGCGAGACAGCCCAGGCAAACAACCTCGCTTTTTTCCTGCGGGACATGACCAAAGGACGCACGGTCCGGGAATTGGCCAAGTGTTACGGGAGCGGCAAGACCACTTGGAGCGACTATCGCTCGGGCGTCAAGATCATTCCGTTCGACTTGCTGAAACGCGTGGTCTTGGCCCAGTGCCGGGACGAACGCAGTCGAGTGGAACTCCTGCGCCGGGCAAGGGACTTGCACGCCGCCGCCTGTGACGCCGAAGCGGGGAGAATTCCCACGGCTGATGCCAAGGCGCCGCAGCCCGAGGCTTGGCACGCGATCAGGGAGGCGCAGCGTCGGGCACAGGCCGATCTGGCAAAGTCGGAAGCGGTGGTGCGGAGCCTGTTGGCTTTGACCGCGAGGCTGCAGCACGAGCTGGGACAGACACTGCCGCCCGCTCACAGCCCCGCGCCCGGGAGCACAGTCACGCCGACAGGCCGGATGCCGCAGGTGCCGCTCGATGAACAGGCCGGACTGCGGAACTCCTCGACGCAACCCCTGGACGGGGACGCCGAGCAGGCGCGGGAGTCTGCTCCTTCAGACCCTATGAGTCACCGAATGCGCCAGGGGCACCCGTCTCGGGACATTCAGGAGGAGCGGCGGGAGGGGTTGGTGGGTGCCGTCATCCAGCTACGGCGAAGACACCTGCTCGTCAGGCGCGGTGCTGCCACGTTCGGTGGCACGCACTCCCCCGGTGACTCCCCCCGGGAGACGGTCCGCCCGCCGGCCGAGGTCCACCCCAGTGAGACATATGCGCTCCAGCCGTACCGACGCCAGAGCCGAGCGATGAGTCGTTCGGGCGCGGCAGTGGTACGCGGAGAGGTGGTCCGGCGGAGCGGCGCGACGGGAGGCTCGGGACGGCTTCCGGTTCTGCCGACCCACCCTGGGGGCGTCCGTGTCGGACGCGCGACGAAATGGGCACGGCACGGGCTCCTGCTCGCCTTCACCGTGCTGATCATCGTGGTGTCCGCCGCACGCATGGAGGGGATCCGACAGCCCCTCGCCTCGCCCCATCCCCCTCCGCCCCCGCGCCCTGTCCAGGGGCCCGGCCCGCAGGAGGCGCCCGCCAACTCCTCCCCGCAGATATCCCCTTCATCGATCACCACAAGCCCGCAGGCCGCTCCGTCGGCCGATGACTCCCGGCCCGTACCCACCTCGCCGAGCCCGTCCGGATCAGGCAGTACAGCACCGCCGCCCCCCGCCACGAACGTGGACCGCAGACCGCCGGGGCCGCAGCCGTCGACCGTGACCCCCGCACCAGCAGGCGGCGGCGGTGTCTATGCCATCTCCGAGAAGGGCAGCGCCGTTCTGGAGTGGAGCGGGAGCGGGACCGCCTGGAGGAAAATCGGCGCGACGGCCACGAAGCTCTATGCCGGAGCACCCGGATTGTTCGCGATCGACTCCGCCACACGTGAGCTGCTGAAGTACGGTGGCGCACCCGGAAGCTGGGTGAGCATCAGCGAGCCCGCCGCCGAGTTCGCCATCAGCGGGAATGACGTGTTCCGTCTGGCCCAGGACCGCAGTGCGATCCATCGATGGGACCGGACACGGAGCAGTTGGACCCGTGTCGGCGGCCCGGCAGGGCGCATCTACGGCGGTGGAGCGGGCGTGTTCGCCACCGACCCGGTGGACGGCAGGCTCTTCGCCTACCGCGGTAAGTCCGGGGTCTGGGCGTACGCGGGCGGTGCGGGAGCCGACTTCGCCGTGACGGACCACCACGTGTACGGCCTCAACCCCGAGCGCACCGCGGTCTTCCGCTGGAACGGTGCGGCCGGCGACTGGAGCCCGGTCGGCGGTCCGGCGGCCGCCCTCTACGCAAGCCCCTCCGACGTGTATGCCGACAATGCGGCGGACGGTGGGCTGTGGCGCTACCGAGCGGGTGGCTGGACCCGGGTCGGCGAGACGGGGGCGGCTTTCGGTACCCGGGGCGAGCGTTTGTACCGGCTGGACAAGAACCGGTCCGCGGTCTGGGAATGGGCCGGCGCCGACTGGCACCGGATCGGCGGGCCGGTCGGCTCGCTCGTGGTCGCGGGATAGCTGGTTGCGAGGTGACTGGTCGCGCAGTGCCCTGACGCCGCCCGACGCGGGCTCCGTCCTGCATCGGCCTGCTTCGGCTTGGTCGGCCTGTGTCGAGGGCCTCCCGCCGCGTCCCCGGCATGGCCGTGAACGTGGCGGGAGGCCCGGGGCCGACCGGCCTCCGCTACATCACCCAGCCGTTGACGGCCCATTCCATGGCGTCCGCGTAGAGCCGGGCACCGCTGATCTTGGGATGGAAGGACTGGGCCGAAAGGCCGTAGTCACGCAGGAGCGGCCAGTCCTTGACCGGATCGTCGCTCTTGGTCAGCGTCTTCACGACACCGTGGATGCTTTCCGGGCTGCCGCAGACGCCCTTCCCCTTGAAATTGGGGGTGGGGTCCGCGAACCGCGCGTCGACTCCGCTGTCCCTGGCCATCTGCGCCGCGGTCGCCATCTCGGCGGCCAAATGCTTGGCCAACAGGTCGAGCCAGTCGTTGGATGCCTTCGACATACCGATGGGCAGGACCTTCGTCCGCAGACAGCTCGCGTCGTCGGAGATCAGGTTGGGGTATCCAATGAGCAGCACCTTGGCATTGGGTGCCTTGGCGTGGATCCGCTGCAGGACGTTCACGATGTCTGCCCGCACCACCTCGCTGATCAACGCGGGAACGGCCTTCACCATCGGGAGGTCCTTGAAGGGCCTGTCCCGGTCCGTGTTCGTCCTGCCGTCCCCGTCGGTGTCCCGGTCGATCTTCTCGTCATGGCTGTCGAACTCCCCGCTCTCGCAGCTTCCGGTTCCGAAGGCGATCAGGCATTCCTGGATGACGTGGGAGAACCGTGAGTCGTTGCCGCCGATGGAGATCGGCACGAAGGTGGTGTTCTGGTCGAGATACCCCTGATCCAGTTGTGGCAGCTCACCGTTCTCCTGATATCTCAGGATGTTGTAGGTGCGCGCGCCGGAGCAGGCGATCAGGTGGTAGTCCATCACCGGGTCCCGCGTGTCCGCGAGCTCACCGACCGAGGTGTAGGTGCCGGTCAGCTGTGCCTGCCGGGACCATGCCTTGTCGGAGCGGTGGCAGGCATTGCGTGTGAAACCGTTGGTCTTGTCCCGGTAGTTCGACTCCGGATAGTAGTTGTCGTCTCCCTCCGAGGCGCCTTCTCCGGAGGAGTAGGAATCACCCATGGCCACGATCTGGTGCTTCGGCTTGCCGGGCAGCGGCTGGAACCCGACGGCGTCCCACGCCACGTCTTCGTCACCACCCCCGTCGATAGTGTGGGTCGACAGGGAGACCGACGGCGTGCCGGTGAAGCGGAACACCCCCAGACTCACCCAGCGGTTCTCGCGGGCGCGCTGCGGCACCACCCGTACCGGCGACGTGGAGTCCGTGCCACCGACGACATAGGTGGCCTGTCGGGTGTGTGCCCCGTGGTCGGGAAGGTGCACCAGGACTCTGGACCAGCCGATGTTCGCCTCGTCGAGCGTCCAGGTGCCGGTGATGAGCAGCCGGGTTCCGTCGTTGGTGCCCGGCTGGACGTTCTCCTTGTTCCGTGTATGGGAGAACCAGAAGTGGTTGTCGTTCCCCGCGCCTATCTGATGCAGATCCATCTTGCCGGGATAGGTGTTGTTCCAGTTGGCGAACTGGAACCCGAACGTACCGGCCGAGGCGGTCGCCCCGCACGATCTGTTCGTACTGCCCGCCGGTGTCGAGCCGTTGGGAGTGTCCTCGACCACCCTGGTCCCGGCGGGAAGGCCGCTCAGAGCGCACACCGGAGGATAGGAGGTGCCGTCCGGCTGCTCGGGGTAGGTGTCGTTGAACCGGTGGATCGCGTTGCCGCACTGTGCGCCGGTCTTGCAGTTCTTCCACTGCACCGAGGTGTTCCACCAGCAGTGCAGCCAGTGCGGGTTGACGTTTTCCGGCTGGTCGAGAGTGCAGGCTCCCTGACCCGGTTCGTTGGAGTCACCGTCCTTGATTCGGCCCGCGTCGCAGTTGTTGTCCTGCATCGTGCAGAAGAGGTCGATCGGCGGTTTCGCCGACGTACGGTCCTTGTTGGAGGACCACCACGCGGGCCGGTATCCCGGCTGGGTGTCTCCCGGGCTGGACAGTGCGGCGAGCGGACGGGCGGCCCAGCCGATCACCTTCTCCTGGTAGGGCCAGTCCTGGGGATGCGCCGCATGCGAGTAGTCGTCGGACCCGTCCGACTTCTCCAGGAACGGCGTACGGTTGTACTTCCAGAGGGGGTTGGCGGGGTTGTTGGTGAATCCGACTCCCCAGTGCGCGTCGCCACCGGCGGGGTCGCTCCCCTTCTCCTTGAAACCGGAGTTGTAGGCCCACAGGGCGAAGAACCAGTTCTCCAGGTACTTCGGATGCCCGTCGTTGACGGTCAGCCCCGCCCGAGCCGTCTGGTTCCACTTCTCCACGAGGATGTTCGCACCGGCGGCGATGTTCGCCGTGTAGTCCAGTGCGATGGCGTCCTGTTGCGTCGAGGTCAGCTCGATGCCCCGATCGGCGAGCCGCATTCCGTCGGTGGCCTGAGTGATGCCGTACCCGCAGTCCGACTTGGACCAGTCGATCGCCCAGGGATCCATCTGCTGACCGTCGGAGTAGTAGTTGACTCCGTAGAAGTTGCCGATCAGCGAGTTAGCCGTCACCCCCGGCACGGCGAACCGGGTGGCCTGCCACATATTGGATTCCTGCGCGGTGATCCCGAGCAGCACCTGGGCGGGGATGTGCCAGTCGTCGACGCGGTCCGGCACCCCGTTGGTGTCCCCGTACATCAGATGCAGCGGAAACAGGGACTGCGGCTGGTAGGCCGACATGCCCATGCCCTTCCAATTGGCGGGCCGGGAGATCTGTTTGTTGAGCGTGCCGGCGACTGCCTGGTCGACGGCCCATTCGACCTGGCGGGGAGTCGGCTGGAACGCCTGCTTGCGGATGTCGTTGCGCGGCACGGCGCACGTCCGCTCCGCCTCCACCGGGTCGCTCGGGGAGCCGGCCGCCGAGCTCTTCGCGGTCCGCGCGCTCTTTCCTGCCCCGAGCAGGGCCGGGGAGGTCGCCGTTCCCCGGGAGCGTTCCTCGGCCCTGCCGAGCGGCTGCCCGCCCGGCAGGGCCTCGAGCAGCATCTTCTTCCCGGTTCCGAGCAGGTGCAGCTCGGTCCGGATGGCACGGCCCTCCCCCTCGGCCTCGGCCCGCAGCGGGGACTTCTCCCCCGCTGCCCATGCCGTACTCACCGCGGCCGCGCCCCGGGTGGAGATACGGTCGTCCTTGGAGAGGTCACCGCGGTTCTTCACACTGCCCGGCAGAGTGCCCTCGGTCCTGGCCCGGCCGGTGACGTACACCGTGCCGTCGGCCGAGGACGCCAGGTCCCAGTCGGTGAGTCGGCCGCGCGCCAGGGTGGTGGGTCTGGCGTTGCCCTTGACGATCTGCTCGGCGCTGACCCGGCGGGCCTGGCTGTCGCCTTCCTCGGACTTCAGCGAGGGTGGTCCCGGCGCCCTGTCGATGAACGTGACACCCCCGTCCCGGTCGGCCCGCAGTTGGAACGGTACGCCCTGGGTCCGGGCGATCGTCGTCTGCTCCCCCTTGGGGCCGATCCTGACCAGCCGCCCGCCGGAGGCCGCCACGATGCCGTGCGCGGTCGGTACGGCGGAGGTCACCTGGCCGTTGAGCCGCAGGGGTGCGCGAACCTCGGCGCGCGCGAGGTCGACCGAGAGCAGCCGGGTGCCGGCCTCCTTGTCCCCGTCCTGGGAGAGCTGACTGAAGACGGCCTCCTCGCCTGCCCCGCATCCAGGGGAGAAGTACGCCAGTGTCGCCTGGCGGGCGAGTTTGGTGACCTTCCCCGACTCCAGGTCCACGACGGCGGTGAACGCCCCGCGCACCATCAGTTCCGGCTTGTTGGTGAAGGTCCGGGGCGCATAGGCGACGGCCGCGAGCTTGCCCGACTGGCTCACGCAGGCGTTGCCGATCCAGCTGTCCGCTTCGAATCCCGGCTCCGCCAGCGTCGCGGCGGTCTTCCACTCGTAGCCGTGGGAGGCGTCGGCCACCATGACGTGGAAGCCCTCGGCATCGCCCGACGTGGTCCATGCCACGTCCTTGGATGAGGTGTATCCCTTGCCCTGCACGGCCTCGCGCTGTGCGGCAGGGATGGCCCCGGCGGGCTCGCTCGCGGCCTTCGGCGTCTGGCCCGTGGCCTCGGCCGACCATCCCCGCACACCGCCGTCCGGGATCTTCGGGTCCGCCGAGGCCGCGGCCTGTCCGGACAGCGTCACCAGCAACGCCATCGCCGCCCCGACCACCAGGGGCACCCGCGCCCGTCGCCGTCTCGTTCGTCTTCTCACAGCTTTCTTCCCGCCCTACGCTCGAAGAGGGCCTGGGCACAGCCGGGCTGGGCCCTGGCCCCACGGCCCACAGCCGGGGCCACCGCGCACCAGTGGACACGGACGCTCTCTCCGGACTCTCTCCGAAGCCACTCACCGAGACGTCCGGCGACCGACGAGATCGCTTCCCACCGTGTCCCGTCCGTGGACAATGCCGATTGTCCAGGCGCCAACTGCCGTTTTCCCGTGCTGTGTTGACGGACAATCCCCAGCTCCGGACGCTGAGGCCCTCAACGATCACCACACGGTCGGCCTCCACGGCTTCCGTCCCCCGAGGCCGCTCCCCCATGTACCGGAGGAACCTTGAACGCCATCGGCATCGTGAAGGTCCGGCTCCTCGGCCCGGTGGCCCTGGTGCACGACAGCACCCAGGTCCTGGTGCGCGGACAGCGTCAGGTCAGATTCGTGGCGGCTCTGGCGCTCAGACCGGGGCAGGTCGTCTCCAAGGAGACGCTCATGGCGGAGTCGTGGGACGGCGAACCACCGCGTACGGCACCGGGCCAGCTGCAGACATCCGCCTGGCGGGTCCGGCAGGCGCTCCAGCAGGCAGGGGCCCCGCCGAAGGCGCTGGCCTCGCACGGCTTCGGATACCGGCTGCTGGCCGCGCCCAGCGATGTCGACATCTTCCAGGCGCGCGAGGCCGTCCGCAGCGCCCGGAAGCTGTTCGGACGCCGTGAGTACGAGGGCGCGGCCCGGGAACTGGACGTCGCCCTGGAGTGGTGGCGCGGCCCGGCGCTCGCGGGCATCTCCTCCGGCCGCCTCCGACACCGCGCGGAGGCGCTCGACGCGGAGCGCGTGGCCGCGGTGGAACTGCGCGCACTCATCGACATGGAACTCGGCGGGTTCGACAGCGCGGTCGAAAGGCTCACCGAACTCATCGAGCAGGAACCACTGCGTGAAGACCTGTACGTGACCCTCATCCGCGCCTACTACTCCATGGGCCGACAGTCCGACGCCCTGCACACCTTCCACCGCGCCGCCCGTCAGCTGCGCGAACAGATAGGAGTGGCCCCGTGCGAGAGGCTCCGCCACGCGATGCAGGCCGTACTGCGCCAGGACGCCCGAGCGGTTGAGGAAGCCTGAACTAGCGCCTCAACGGGTGCCCGTACGAGCGGGTCCCAGCCCTCCGGCACGCCCCACGGGCACAGCGTGCGGCAATTCATTTGGGTGGGGTGGCAACCCCTGCGTGGCTCGCGCGTCGTGTGGGGTGAGGGGCGTTTCCGCGTCCTGGATGGCGTCCTCTGGGGCGCCTCAGTAGGCCTTCGAGGTTCCCGTTGGTGTATTCCTCTCGCGACGCCGTCGCCACAAGGGCTGGGCGGCCCTGGTGGTCGCGGTCCTGGCCTTCGTCGCCGCGCTTCTTCCGGTGGATACGCAACCGGCCGCCGCCCGTACAACAGCGCGCCTCACGCCGGGGGATGGGGCGCCGACCGTCTCGCAGGCGGATGTCATGCCGCACCTGCGCGCACTGCAGCGGATCGCCGACCACAACGGCGGCAACCGGGCGCACAACACCCGGGGTTACACGCAGTCGGTGGCGTACGTGCGGCAGGCGCTGGAGCGGGTGGGTTTCCGCACCGAGCTGCGCCGTTTCTCGTACGCCGGTGCGGACGGCTACAACCTGGTGGCCGACTGGCCGGGCGGCGACCCGCGCCACGTACTGCTCACCGGCGCCCACCTCGACAGTGTTGCGGCCGGTCCGGCGATCAATGACAACGGTTCCGGCTCCGCGGCAGTCCTGGTCGCAGCACTCAAGGTGGCAAAGTCCCGCCTCAAGCCCGCACGGCACCTGCGTTTCGCCTGGTGGGTAGCGGAGGAGGCGGGGCTGATCGGCTCGGCGCACTACGTGCGAAGCCTGTCGACGCCCGAGCGCAAGGCCATCGACCTGTATCTCAATCTGGACCAGGCGGCCAGCAAGAACACCCAGCAGTGGTTCGTGGTCAACGACGCGCAGCACGGCGTGAGCGCCGGATTCCAGGCGTTCCAGGCGTGGTTCGCGGCGCGGGGCCTCGCCACCTTCGACGTGGGGGTCGGCGGATCGGACCACGAGTCGTTCGGGAACGCCGGCTCGGTCAGTGCCTTCGAATCCCTCACACGCACCCTGTCTGGCGATGCGGCTCGTTCGTGGACCCATGCCGAGCTGGAAGAACACCTGGATGAGGTGGGACGGGAGCTGCTGCGGCAGCTCTTCCAGGATCATCTGGACCTGCGGGCACGCCGGGAACAAGACGCGGTGCGATCCGGTGCACATCCACCGGTGACCGGCCCGGACGGGCGTCCTCGTCCGTGGCGGGAGCCGGGCCACGCGCGCTGGCTGGCCTGCCTGTTCGGACTCGTGCGGGTGGAACGGGTGGCCCACCGGGGACCCGGTACTACCAACGTCCATCCACACGGCGAGGGCCCCGGTCGCGGGTTCCATCGTGCGGCGCTGGCATGCGGGGACGACGGTTCAGGCGCTCGCGGTGGACTACCGGCGGATCGTGGAGCTGGGAGACCGAGCCGGACAACGGCGAGGGCGTCTCGGCGAAGGAACTGGCCGGGCGGCTGGACCTTGAGGCGGTGCCGGCGAAGATCGAGGGAGTGCGTTCGAAGGCGAAGCGGCTGGCCGAGCGGGGCTGGCTGACCGCCTCGCCGACGGGGCGGTTCACGCCGCGCGAGCCCACCGCGCCTGCTCGCCTCTCGGGCAGGATGCCGTCCGGGCAAGGCGGCGGCTCATGAGCATGGCCATCGAGAAATAGATGAACGTCTCGCTGGAGGCGGGCAGCGTCTCGAAGTCCCGCACCAGGCGCCGCGAGCGCATCAACCACCCCAGTGTTCGCTCCACGCACCACCGTCTGGGCAGCACCACGAAGCCGCTCATGTCGTCACTGCGCTTGACGATCTGAAGCGTGAGCTGGAGTTTCTCCCGCGCCCAGGCGCCCAGGCGCCGAAGCGGCCGGAGTAACCGCCGTCCGCCCAGACGAGAGTGATCTTCCGGAACTTCTCCCGGAGCCTGGGCAGCATGACGCGGGCGGCCTGGCGGTCGGTGACGTTCCCTGCGGTCACCAGGACCATCAGCAGCAGCCCGACGCTGTCCGTGATGACGTGTCGGCGCCTCCCGTTGATCTTCTTGCCGCCGTCATAGCCGCGTGAGGAGGCCGGCACCGACGCGGCGCCCTTGACCGACTGCGAATCGATGATCCCCGCGGTCGGCTCCGCCTCTCGTCCCTCGGCCTGCCGAGCGCGTCCGCGAAGGCGGTCATGGAACTCGCGGGCCAGGCCCTTGTCGCGCCACCGGCGAAAGAACGCATACACCCGGTCCCACGCCGGAAAGTCGACGGGCATCGCCCTCCACTTGATCGCGTTGTCGGCGACGTACCGGATCGCGTCCAGCATCTGCCGGTGGCAGTAACCCTCCGGCCGGCCGCCCCGGCCCTCGAGCCAGGCCGGGACCGGCAGCGCGTCGCGCACCACCGCCCACTCGGCGTCCGTCATGTCGAAGGGGTGCTGCCGCACCCGGTCGGGACGGTCGGCCGCGTTCCCGGACCGGTGAGCGAGGCAATCGCTCGCCGACACGCGGGAGTTGGACGGGAACAGGGGCGTCACGCAAGACTGGGACACCAGGGCCTCCTGGCGCTCGTAGGGTGTCGCAACCCCGAGCTACCAAGAGGTCCTGCTTTCCTGCGTCCAACCGATCAAGGCCACCCGACCAGGGAACCCGTTCGATCAGAACCGTCCTCATGATCGATAGGAATACGGCTTCTGGGGTGCTCTTGATCTTGGGGTGGTGTGTGGTCTGTTGGGGAGGGGTTGGTGGCAGGTGGTGCAGATGCCGGTCCAGCACCTCAGGATGTCCTGGAGGGCGTCGAGGGTCTGGTAGAGAGTGAGGCCGGTCCTGGGAACTTTGGGTTCAGTCGCTGTTCGGTGAGGAATGCCTGGGCCGCGGTCACGAGGGTGACGTGGTGGTGCCAGCCCGGCCAGGACCGTCCCTCGAAGTGGTCCAGGCCCAGGCCGTGCTTGAGTACTCGGTAGTCGTGTTCGATGCGCCAGCGGACCTTGTCCAAACGGACCCAGCTCGATGACCGGGGTGTCGGCCGGGAGGCTGGAGAGCCAGTAGTCGCTGGGTGCGTCCGCGTGTTCCGGCCTGTCTTGCTGGGAGTCTGTGCGTGGTGGCAACCGGTGCCTTCGTCACTCGCCCGATCCCCTGCACCGAGCCGCCGAGTGGGAAGGACTGCTCGAGGGCCCCTTGCGCGATCCGTCGGATGTCCTCCCGAACACATGCCTCAGGCTGGTCCCGGCTATAGGTTCCGGATGTGTTCGAGCGCGATGTCGAGGAGCTTGCTCACCTGGTGGAGGGTGGTGGCGGTGGCGGTGGCCAGGTAGGCGGGGTGCTGGGCGAGAGGGGTCAGAACGGCGTGGCCTTTCTCGGGGTCGTCGCCGATGAGGATGGTGGAGTGGTCGGTGGCGAGGTGGGGGTCCACGACGAGGAGTTGGCCGGCGGCGCGGTGTCTGCCCAGCACGGCGGGGCCGTCCCAGGCCGGTGCGGTCCCGCCGTAGGCGGTGTGCTGGTCGAGGACGGGCCGGCCGCCGCGGTGCACGGTGAGGCGCATGGTGAGGTGGCCTGGGGGTTCGGCCGTGCGTCCAAGGAGTTGCTCCTCGCGCAGCAGGACGGCGGCGGTGGGCGCGAGGTCGACCGTGCAGGTCTGATGGAGGGTGCTGCCCGAGGCGCTGATCAGAGGTTTGGGCAGCCAGGTCAGCATGGCGTGGTCGGCGGCTGTGAGGCGGACGTCATAGGTGGCAGGGGCGGTGGTGGCGCCGGGCAGCGCGATGGTGGCGGTCGGCGTGGTCACCTCCAGCCTGGCGTATTCCTCGGCGGTGACGTCGAGGGCGAGCCGGTCCCCGCCGAGTGGTGCGCACATGGAGCTGATCACGCTGACCCGGGCCCACCCGTTGTGGGGTTGCGTCTGGTGCAGGTGGAAGGGGCCGCTGTTGCGTATGAGCGGCACAGTCGTGGTCGAGCCGTCGCGGGCGGCCCTGATGACGGCGGTGGCCCGGACCCCGGAATGTTCGGGGTCCGTTGGGTGCACTCGTCCGGCCACGTGCTTTTCGTCTGTCTGACCGCTGTCCGTCTCGCTTCCTGAGGCGGTCGGTGCGGGGGGTGCCATGGTGGGCGGTGGGCTCGAGTGTGGTGCGGTGGCTGTCATACGGCGGCCTCGGTGCGCCAGGCGGACAGGCAGCCGTTGACCCAGTCGGCGACGGGCTGGATGCCGTCGTCCGAGGCGAGGCTGGTGAAGACGACGGGGAGGCTGCCGCGCTGCCGGTTGGCGTCGGCGGCCATGGTGTCCAGGTCGGCGCCGACGTAGGGGGCGAGGTCGGTCTTGTTGATGACGAGGAGGTCGGCGGTGGTGATGCCGGGGCCGCCCTTGCGGGGGATGTCGTCACCGCTGGAGACGTCGATGACGAATACCTGGTGGTCGACGAGGCCCTTGGAGAAGGTGGCGGTGAGGTTGTCGCCGCCGGACTCGATGAGGATCAGATCCAGGGGGAGCAGTGTCTCCTCCAGTTGTTCGACGGCTTCGAGGTTGGCGGAGATGTCGTCGCGGATCGCCGTGTGCGGGCAGGCGCCGGTTTCGACGGCGGTGATGCGCTCGGGGGGCAGTACGGCTTCGCGGAGCAGGAACTCGGCGTCCTCGCGGGTGTAGATGTCGTTGGTGACGACCGCGATGGACAGCCGGTCGCGCAGGGCGCGGCACAGTGCGGCGACGGTGGCGGTTTTGCCAGATCCGACGGGCCCGCCGAGGCCGATGCGCAGGGCGCGGCGGCCGCCGTCGGGGCGCTGCGCCTCGGCGCTGGGCGTGTGGTGGTGCGGCAGCATCGTGTCGTGGTCGAGGTGCATGGCGTACTCCGAACGGTATGGGGGTCAGGAGGCGAAGAGCCGCATGGACCAGGCGGCGTGCTGTTCGCCGGTGATGTCGAGGAGCGGCGAGGACGCGGCGGGCAGGACTCCGACTCCGTCGGTGGCGAGCCGTGCTGACGCTTCAGCGGCGGCGCGGGCGACGTCGTCGAGTTCGCCGGCGAGCCTGGCGAGCAGGGCGGTTGCGTCGAACGGGTTGAGGCTCAGCAGCCGCACCGCCGCCGTCGCAGGGCCGCCGATGCTCTCGTACGCGGCGCACTGGGCGGCGTCCAACGGCGTCAGGCCCGCGGCGCGCGCGGCGACGCCGAGCACCACAGGCTGGTGAGCGCCCTTCGGGAGCGAGTGGGCGATCTGGTCGAGCTCGGGGCAGGGCCAGGCGGCCCGGGCCGCGCGCAGCATCTGCCGGCCGAGCTTGCGGGCGATGTGCCGCAGTGCTGGTACGGGGGTGCGGGCGTCGGCGGCCTCGTCCAGCGCCATCGGGTCGTATCCGGTGGCGGCCGCGGCGGCGAGGCCGGCCGCAGTCAGCCCAGCGGTGTGCAGGCGGCCCCGGCAGAACGCCTCCAGGCTTGCGGTGTCGTGGACACCGCGCGAGGCGACCGCGGCTTCCACACCGCCGGAGTGGGCGTGCCCACCGGCGGGGAAACGGCCGTCAGCCAGGATGAGCAGGGCGGCGTGGCTCATAGGAACAGTGGCCTGCCTTTCACAAATACGGAGCTCAGAAGGAGGGATTTCCCGAGCAGGCGGTCCGGCGGCGGAGTGCCGCCGGACCGACGTCGCGCTCAGAAGAGGAAGTACCGCTGCGCCATCGGCAGTTCGGTCTCGTAGAGCTCCGGATTCTTCTGCGGATGATCCTTGTCGAACATCAGCTTGTCGTCGGGCTCGTCATCGTCGTCGTCACCGTCCGGAAGGGCCTTCTTCAGCACGGTGCGGGCGTCAGTGGTCGTGCCCCTGTTCGCGCCCGGTTCTCCTGTGCCGGGCTCTGTTCCCGTGCCCGTGCCCGTCCCCGCGCCCTCGCCGATGGTGACCTTGAAGGACTCGGGGCCGATCTCGATCTCCGGCGACTCACCGTTGAGCTTCATGCTCTGCTTGGTCACGTCACGAGTGGATTTAGTCTTCTTCACCCCCTTGGTCAGTTTGTACTCCGTCTTGATGTCGTCGGCATTGGGCACCACGAAGTTGAAGGAGTTACCTCCCGGGGCCCTGCCGCATGCCCCCCACACCGGGCGGGGCAGGTACGGCTGCGGTGTCGGGATCGACGCGTTGGCGTCACCGACCTGCGCGTAGGCGATCTGTCCGCCCTTGATGACCATGTGCGGCTTGACGCCGAAGAACTTCGGCTCCCACAGCACCAGATCCGCGACCTTGGACGTACCGAGGGGCCCGGTTGTCTCGACGGAGCCGACATGCTCGTCGATGCCGTGGGCGATGGCCGGGTTGATCGTGTACTTGGCGATGTACCGCCTGACGCGGAAGTTGTCGTGCCTGTCGGTGTCCTCCGGCAGGTGGTCGCGGCGCTTCTTCATGACATGAGCGGTCTGCCAGGTCCGCGTGATCATCTCGCCGATACGCCCCATGGCCTGCGAGTCGGAGGACATCATCGAGATGGCACCGGTGTCGTGCAGCCAGTCCTCGGCGGCCATGGTGGAGGGCCGGATACGCGAGTCGGCGTATGACTTGTCCGCGGGGACGTCGAGGTTGAGGTGATGGCAGATGACCATCATGTACATGTGTTCGGCGACGGTGTTGACCGTCAGGGGCCGGGTCGGGTTGGTCGACGCGGGCAGGACATTTTCGTAGCCCTTACCCACCATCTTCATGATGTCCGGCGAGTGGCCGCCCCCGGCGCCTTCGACGTGGAAGACGTGAATGCCTCGGGGCTTGCCGGTGTCGGGATGCTTGGTGGCGTTGAAGGTGTTCTCGACGAACCCGGACTCGTTCATCGAGTCGGCATGCAGGGCGACTTGGGCGTAGTAGGAGTCACAGATTTCCAGCGCCTTGTCGATGGCCGCGGGTGTGGCCCCCCAGTCCTCGTGGACCTTGAGGCCGATGGCGCCGGCCTTGATCTGGGCCTCCAGCGCCTCGTAGGAGATCGTGCCGCCCTTGCCGAACAGGCCGATGTTGACCGGGTAGGCGTCCAGGGCCTCGAACGTCCGCTGGAGGTGCCACTTGCCAGGCGTCACGGTGGTGGCCCGGCTGCCTTCCGCGGGGCCGGTACCGCCGCCGATGAGCGTGGTCACTCCCGACGCGAGTGCCTCGTGGATCTGCCCGGGGCCGATGAAGTGCACATGGGTGTCGATGCCGCCCGCGGTCAGGATCCGCCCGTTACCGGAGATCACCTCGGTTTCCGGCCCCACCACGAAGTGCGAGGCCCGTCCGCCCCGGTTCTCCTCGGCCGTGTAGGCCTTCGGTGTCATCGTTTCCGGGTTGTAGGCCTGGCCGATCGCCGCGATCTCGCCGTTTCGCAGGCCGACGTCGGCCTTCACCACACCCCAGTAGTCAATGATCAGCGCACCGGTGATCACTGTGTCCACCGGATTGTGTGTGGTGTCGCTCCTCGGGAAATGCGACTGGCCCATCGACTCCCGGATGACCTTGCCGCCGCCGAAAAGCATCTCGTCGCCGCTACGGCCCGGCCCCCCGCACCAGTCCTCCTCGATCTTGACGATGAGCTTCGTGTCGGCGAGCCTGACCCGGTCGTCCTTCGTCGGGCCGTACAGCGTGGCGTAATCCTGCCGCCACAGCGGCTCCGGAGGGCGCACGGTGAAGCTGAGGTCGCGCGGCGTCAGCTGCACAACACCACTTGTTTGACTGGAGCTACCACTCATGGGGCCACCGACCAATCCTTGTCGGTCTTACCGCGCTGAAGACCCTTTACCACTTGCTCTCCCTTGATGGGCACCACCCACACTCTGCACACGTGTTCCGGCTCGATCCGCTCCGACGTACCGGCCGCAATGTGCAGCCGCTTCCCCTTCACGTCGTCGTCGGCCGGGTCCGTGCAATCCTCGTCCTTGAAGAACTTGAGGCACGCGTTGACGTCGCCCAGGTGGAAGTGGGACCCGACCTGGATAGGCCGCTTCGCGAAGTTCTTCGCCCACAACGGCCCCTCCCTCAGGGAGTCGGCGTGGTCGTCCGCGTTGTACGTCACCGCGTGCTGATGGTCGTCCGCGAGGAGTTCGTACTTGCCCGGGTAGACCTCTGCGTCAGGGTCCGCCTTGCCGAGCGGGTCCGGGATGGTCACCAGCTTCGTGCCGTCCTTGAACGTCGCTTCGACCTGCACGTCGCGGACCATCTCCCGTACGCCGTCCATGACGTTGAAGTCCGTCAAGTTGACGCCGGCGGTCTTGCTGGGGATCTTGAGCGACTCTGCCACATCGCTCAGCTTGGTATCCATGAGCTCGGCGACCGTCTTCGTGTCGTGGCGGGCCTCCTCCAGCACGTAGGCCGCGAACAGCGCCATAATTTCGGGGTAGTTCAGCGCGAGATCCGGGTTGCGCCTGAGTCGTCGTTCGGCCAGATCTGCCGCGGCACGGATCATGAGCCGCTCCTGCTCATGTGGCGTCAGATGCATGCGGGTTCCCCTTCCTGCGGTTCGGCGTGACGTGCGCGGCGAGTCGCCCGAGGAGAACCCGGTGCGGACGCCACTCATTGGCTCAACGACCCAGGCAAGAATAGAAACGGAAGCAGAACCTCCGTTCATGCTTTCGGACGTACCGTGATCAGCGAGCCTCCGGCGTCACCCCCTCATCAAGTAGTACGGGCAACGGCGCCTGCTACGCCACAGGACAAGAGGCTGGCCCACAATCGCTGGCTATGTGGTGCTCCAGACGCTGGGCGGGATACTGACGAGACTCCGGCACGGCAGCTGTAACCGCATGCGGAGATGCCGGAACTGCGGGTTCACGCAGGCCGTCACTACGCCATCCAGTTCCACTACGCCTTGCCGGATGACGCCTGGTCCGTGGA
Organism: Streptomyces sp. NPDC031265; assembly: GCF_055570295.1. Lineage (NCBI taxonomy): Bacteria > Bacillati > Actinomycetota > Actinomycetes > Kitasatosporales > Streptomycetaceae > Streptomyces > Streptomyces sp. NPDC031265. The sequence goes on along the minus strand of NZ_JBVIHM010000030.1, from coordinate 33,907 downwards.
ACTGAGCACAGCCGTGCCGGCGCCGGCCGCCTGGGCTGACACCTGCCGGGAGCTGCCTTCCTGGGGCAGTGAGCCCCGAAGAGGATCCGGACCTGGAACCGACCGTCCACGTCCACGGCCACGGCCACGACGAGCCCGTGATCCCCTGCGAGATCATGCGCTGGTTCATGGAGCAGGTGGCCGAGCAGGTAGACCGCTACCGCATCGCCTTCAAGCAGGGAGAATCGTTGGCAATGGAATGATCAGGCAGTGGCTGGTGTGATCACGGCGTCGGAGCCGTCCTGGATAGTGCCGTTCACCGGGCTGAGCCCTCGCTGCTTCGGCAAGCTGGTGACCGTGGTGCGCCGCGAGTCCGCGGACGGGGCACGGCGCGGTCGGCCGTGGAGCCTGTCACTGGAAGACCGGGAGCTCGGCATCGCCCGCCTGCACAACCTCACCCTCACCGGACAGGGCGCGCCAGCCCGCACGGCACGACCGCGCCTTCATCGACTCGAAGACCATTTACGGGACAGCCGTTAGCTTGATCTTTAACCTGTGCGGCGGGGGCGTGGGGTAGTTGGCGTCTTCGTTTTTCGTTTGGCTGGCTGCGATTTTTGGGGTGTGTGCACGTCGTGGCGGGGGGTGGGTCGTGTGTTTGGGCGGCCTGGTGGTCGGCCGGGTCCGGGTCGGGTGGATGTCGGTGCTCGGGCCGGGCAGTGGGTGTGCGGGCGGATGTGCCGGAAGTCCCGGCGGACGCGGGCGGGGGTGAGTCTGTCCGCAGGGCTTGGTTTCTCCCAGGGCCGCCGCCGGTCGGCTGCGAGAGGGCGAGCGAGACGGAGTTGGGTGTAGGCGGAGAGGATGAGCCAGGTCCATCGGTCCGCGGCCTCGGGGGTTCGGATCTTCGGTGAGGTCCAGCCGAGGGTCTGTTTGAAGAGGCGGAAGGTGTGCTCGATGTCGAAGCGTCGCAGGTAGGTCTGCCAGAGGCGGTCGGTGTCTGCCGTGGTGGCATCGGTGCCTGACCACCACAGCCAGACCGGCTTCGGTGTTGCTCCGCCGGGCAGGTGGTCGATGTCGAGGCGGACCACGGTGCCCTCGATGATGGGGAGGGTGTCGTAAAAAGCGGCCCAGGACGAGCGATGGGTCAACTTGGGGTGGAGCCGGTCCCAGGAGCGGGCGGTGGCGGTGCCGTAAAGACGTGTGTCGGTGACGGTTTCCGTGGCGGGCGTGCCCCAGGTGTCTTGCTGTCCGAAAACGAACTCGCCTCCGTGCCGGGGCGGGCGGCCCATGGTGTGTGGCTGCCGTGGTGGGGTGGATCTGCGCAGGACGCGGTCCGAGCGCATCCGGGCCAGCACCTGAACGGGCAGGTCCTTGAGGAGGAAGGCCAGTCGGGGTGCGTCGTAGCCGGCGTCCGCGACGATGAGGACGTCCGGGTCGCCCGGGTGCCACTGCCCGGCAGCAATCAGCCGCTGCAGCAGTTCGCGCAGCTGCCGGGCCGTGACGGTGGCGGCGTCGTCCCCAGGTGCCAGACGCAGTGCGTCCAAGGGGGCGGTCCAGGAGGTGCGGCCGGGTTCGAGCGCGCAGACGATCGAGTAGGGCCAGCCTGGGACGGGGATGTGCTGGTCCTTGCCCCGTCCGTAGGTGTGACACAGGATCCGTTTTGGTGAGGTGTGTGCGTCCGGCCGCAGCCAGCAGGTGATGTCGACGGCCAGGACCAGTTGGCCGTCCGCGGTGCGAGGCAGGGGTGCTGCTGCCAGTGCCCGCCGCAGGCGGTCGATGTCGGTGCGTCCACGGGCCACCGCGGCATACAGCCCGCCGTGGCCCCGGCGGTGTTCACCCACCAGCGACAGCTCGGCCAACGACTTCACCGGTCCGTCACCGCACAGAACGGCGTCCGTCAGCTCGAACAACGCGTCCGAACGCGCGGCGAGGCAGGAGTAGAACTCGCCCCGGAAGCATGACAGTTCAGCCAGGGGCTCTCGTGGGGCATCGTGATGCAGCAGACTCATCCTCACGGCCTTCGTGCTGGACATGTGTGTTCCTTGGTCGGAGCACATGTTCAGCCGAAGGCCGCTCTGACGTGAGCCGTTTCCCGAACCGAGTGATCAAGTTCGAGCCACGATTCGACCCTGGTCGTTAAAGATCAAGCTAGAGGAAGCCGCCGGAGTTCGCTATGTCGTCAACGGCGCTCAAGCCGGTGACACGAAAAAGGACTCCCCGGTATTGGTCCGCTACGCCGACGATATGGTCGTGCTCTGTCACAGCCAGGAACAGGCACTCCAGACCAAGGCGAAACTGGCGGAGTGGCTGGCGCCCCGAGGTCTTGTCTTCAACGAGGACAAGACGAAAATCGTTCGCCTGCGAGATGGGTTCGATTTCCTCGGGTTCAACGTCCGTCGCTATCGCCACAAGCTGCTGATCAAGCCGAGCAAAGCGGCTGTCGGGCGCCTCCGGAAAAGACTCGCGGACGAGATGCGAAACCTGCGCGGATCGAACGCGATGGCAGTCGTTGCCAAGCTCAACCCCATCATCAGGGGTTGGCCTGCCTACTACCGGGGCGTGGTGTCGTCCAAGATGTTCAGCTCCCTCGACAACTACCTGTGGAGGCTGCAATACAAATGGACAACTTGGACCCACCCCCACAAGCCGAAGAACTGGATCGTCAACCAGTACTTCGGCAAACGCAACAAGTTCAGGAACGACCGATGGGTATTCGGTGCCCCCGGCACCCCTGCCTATGTCACGAAGTTCTCCTGGACTGACATCGTCCGGCACACAATGGTCAAAGGAAGGGCATCACCCGATGACCCCTCCCTGACTGACTATTGGGCGACTCGGCGCAAGAAGGTCAAGCCGCCGCTCGACAAGTACACGCTCCGCCTGCTCACCAAGCAGGAAGCGCGCTGTCCGCTGTGCGGCGACCATCTCCTCTTCGCCGAACAACCCCCTGAGTCTCCTGAGCAATGGGAGCGATGGTGGCTGCGGATCGCCCGCCAGGCGATCACGGCCGACTACCTCGTTCACCATGGAAGACCAAGGTCGCGGTCAAACGATGATGGGACCCGGCTCGTACACGCTTCCTGCCGACGCGGATATCTCATCCGCCAACGCGGGAGCACAGCACAGCTCTCCCGAATCGCCCTGTGGGGCTTGCATGAGCCGTGTGCCGCGACGAGTGGCTCGCACGGTTCTGAGGGGGGAGCGGCGGGGTGACCCGCCGCTCCTACCCGGCAATGCCCCGCGTTCGTCACGAGATCAGTCTGCCGGTCGCGAAGGCGTTGATGGATTCCATCGTCCGAGGACCTGCCATCGCGATCAGCGCGATGAGACCGCTCTCAGAACCACTCGGCACGAATTGATCGTCTCCGGCAGTTGGGAATGGAATTGAAGCCCTGGATGTGCGTTCCCGGGCTGCGTGGTCACGATTGATGAGCAGTTCCGCGGAAAGCTGAGACCATTCGTGGTGCGGTGGGACAATCACTGCACGGCCAGCGCGGTCGAGCGATGAGACCTGGCCAGAGGGGGTTGGCGGGATGGACAACGAGCCGGAGTTCCTAGTGGTGTGCGGCCAGTGGTGCGGCGAGACCTGTCCCATCTGGTCCGCTCGGAACGTTGAGGAGACGGCGCTGTGAGCAGCGACCCGTGGGGGCGCGTCGACGAGACGGGGACCGTGTACGTGCGTACGGCCGAGGGCGAGCAGGTCGTCGGTTCCTGGCAGGCTGGCTCTCCTGATGAGGCGCTGGCCTACTTCAAGCGCAAGTACGAGGGCCTGGTTGACGAGATCGGCCTCCTCGAACGCCGAGTGAGGACCACTGAGCTGTCGGCGGCGGATGCCCAGACCGCCATCGACTTTCTGCGCGAGCAGGTCGATACGCACCACGCGGTCGGTGACCTGGAGGCCCTGCGGGCACGGCTGGACAAGCTCGTGGAGACTGTCGATAAGCGCTGCGAGGAGCGCAAGGCCCAGCGGGCCAAGCAGACCGACGCGGCGAAGCACGCCAAGGAGGCGCTGGTCGTCGAGGCCGAGGAGCTGGCGCACAGCGAGCAGTGGCGGTCGGCCGGCGAGCGGCTGCGCGCGCTGGTGGACACCTGGAAGGGCCTGCCGCGGCTCGACCGGAAGTCCGACGACGAGCTGTGGCACCGCTTCTCGCACGCCCGCTCGGCGTTCTCCAAGCGCCGCAAGGCGCACTTCGCATCGCTGGACGCCCAGCGCGAGGACGCCCGCAAGGCCAAGGAGAAGCTGGTCGCCGAGGCCGAGTCGCTGTCCGGCTCGACCGATTGGGGTGCGACGGCCGCCCGCTACCGCGACCTGATGACCGAGTGGAAGGCCGCGGGCCGCGCCCAGCGCGAGTCCGAGGACGATCTGTGGAACCGCTTCCGCGGCGCCCAGGAAGTGTTCTTCGCCGCCCGCAGCAAGGTCTTCGCGAAGCGCGACGCCGAGCAGGGCGAGAACCTGAAGGCGAAGGAGGAGCTCACGGTCGAGGCCGAGAAGCTGCTCCCGGTACGGGATCTCGAGGCTGCCCGGGCCGCGTTCCGTGCACTCAACGAGCACTGGGAAACCATCGGTCAAGTACCGCGTGACGCCCGCCCGAAGGTCGAGGGGCGGATGCACACGGTGGAGCGTGCGCTGCAGGAGGCCGAGGAGTCCGAGTGGCGCCGTACGAACCCGGAGGCGCGTGCGCGTGCCGCGGGTCTGACGGGTCAGCTGCAGGACACGGTCGACAAGCTGCGGACGCAGATCGACACGGCGCGTACCGCGGGCAACAACGCCAAGGCCGACAAGCTCGCGCGCGAGCTCGAGGGCCGGCAGGCGCTGCTCGACCAGGCGCTGAGGGGCCTGCAAGAGTTCGGCACCCATAACTCGGTCCTCGCCGAGCGGGATGCCAGGCAACGGAACCTGGCCCAAAACGAGGACTCACTGCCTCCGGTCAAGGCGATACTCGACGATGACGCGCCCGAGACGTCCGTCCTACCTGTCGACGCCACCCGGTGCCACGTCCGGCTCGAACTCTCCGATGACGGCAGGCACATCTCGTTGCAGTTGATTCCTGGCCCGGAACATCCATGGGCCACCGTAGACTCACAGCCGCCGCCCCTCGATGTCGTTGCGACGCCGCTCTCGGCTTCCGATATCGAACCAGCCACCGCTCGGTACACCCATCAGCGCCCCGCCGCCTTCGCATTCACACCCCGCTGTTCCGGTCGCCACGTAATCCGGTTCACGCTCTACGACCACGCCACGGGAACCGCCCTCCAGCAGGTGCAGACCGAGCTGATCGTCGCCGGTCTGCCCACGCTCGGTGGCGATGGCTGGCTCCCGTCACCCACAGACCGGAAGGCGTGATCCGGTGCCCACAAAGCTCCCTATCCACGTCACCCGCGATCCCAGCGATGGATTCCGCCACCTCCCTGACCACAGGGTTCCGGAACCTGATCTGCGGGTCAGTTTCGATGTCCTCGCCAGCGGCCGCATACGGGCTCGGATGTCCGGCCCCGCTGTCCCAGCTCTCCAGAGCGATGAGCACCGGGCAGACCTTGTTGCTCAGCCAGCCGAGGTACGGGCCGCCGCTGCTCGGTTGTGCGGGCGGTGGAAGGAAGTGCTGGTCGACTACCAGCCCACTGACGGTCAGGGCCGGCCCATGCCGGGCCGCCCGCGCCCGTACGCCTCTTTGACAGACCTCAGTGGGCAACCGGAGGATGAACTCACCAAAGCCGTAGCAGAATTGGCGCGCAGTGGTGCGTCCGTCCTGTTCGACGTCCTGCTGGCCGGTGAGGACTCGGGCACCAAGAGGTTCCGCTCATACCTGAGCGCGGCCCTCGCGCGCGAGGGTCTGCGAATCCGGTTCGACTCCGAGGCGCTACACCTGCCCTGGCCCATGCTTTGCCTTGAGCCGGATTGGAGTAGCGAAGCCCCGGCTCTCGATGACCTCTTCCGGCGCTTCCTCGGTCACCGGCACCAGATCGAGCACACGGGAGACGCCTACCAGCGCATCTCGCCTCGCCTGCCGCTTCAGCCGCTCCCTGCTGTGAGTCTCAACCACGACGCCGCCGTTGGTGCCAAGACCCGTGCCCAGGAGGTAGCCGTAGCCCTCACCGAGGAGACGACCTGCACTGTGCGGACCAAGTACGACGACCTCGTCCAAGATCTGTCCAAAGGTGACCTCGACGAGCAGTTGATGTATTTCTGGTGCCACGGGCGCTTCGCACCGAACGGTCCCGAACCGGCGCACCTGGTCGTCCAGCTCACGGATGGCAAGGTTATCGACGGGCATATCGTGCGGGAACTCCGCGCCCGGCACAGCAAACCTGGGACGCACTTCCGGCCGTTCGTCATGATTAACGCCTGCCATGCGGGCATCGCAGCTGGCGATTCCGACCGGGCATTCCTAGGACGAGTACTGCTCGAACACGGGGCGCAAGGGGTGCTGGGGCCGCAGATCGAAATGCCGCAGATGTTCGCCGCGGAGTATGCCCTGGAATTCGTCACCCGCTACCTGCGCGGCAGCGAGACCGCCGGGAGCATCGTGCACGCACTCGCTCGACATTTCGCAGCCCGGTACCACAACCCACTGGGCTTCGCCTATGCGCTGCACTGCGGCATGGACTCTCTTGTAGAGCGAGCAGAGAAACTGTCCCATGGCTGAAGTCCAGACCGTCGATCTCGACGACACTGGCTGGCTGCTCGACTCCGACACCGGCGAGCCCGTAGCCGAGCACCGGCTGCCGGCGTACTTCGCGGAGCGTCTCGCTCCGCCGAAATGGGCGACGGACATCGTCGTGTATCTGCACGGTTGGCAGACCTCACCGGAGTCCGCACTCCGTGCCGCTACCCGGCTCATCCATCTCGCTGACCGCCAACTCAACGCAGCTCGCGCCCTCTACCCTCAGCTGAAACACTCTTTCGCGCCGTGGATCGTCGTAGTCCGCTGGCCATCCTCCAGTCTGGTCACGCCCAGCGGCTATCGACGGATCCGAGACCGCGCCCACGCAATGGGGACGAGTGGGCACGCCCCTCACGTGATTGGTCGCCTTCTCGGCTATTTGGACGCTGAGCGCCCCGATCCAGCCGACCCGGCGGTGCTGGCCAACCGAGACGGGCAATATCTCCACCTGGTCGGGCACTCCTTCGGCTGCCGGTTCCTGTGCGAAGCGATCCAGTGGGCGGCGACCGCAAGGCTCGATAACGGCACTACCCTGAGCTGGGATCAGCCGAATCTGCCCGGACGGCCCTTCACCGCCGACAGCATGCTGCTGTTCCAAATGGCCGCTCCACGCAATGCCTTCGCCACCGACTTCACCAGCCTCAACACCGCGCCCCTCCGCGGCCCGGTGGTCGCTACCTACTCACGCCATGACCGCGCCACCGGCTTTTGGCACCTGCGCGCCGAACGCCAGCCCGGCATCGGTCACTCCGGCATCGGCGCCGCTCCAGTACCCCTGTTCAACAGCGTTCTCCTCCCACCACATCGCCGCTATCCTCGCCAGGTCCTCAACCACCGCTTCGTGAACCTGGACGCGAGCGAGTATTTCGTTCGCGGCCGTCGGCTCAGCCCAGCTGGTGCCCATTCCGACCACCTGCGCTCCGAATCTGCCCACCTGCTCCTCAGCATCGCCGATTACTCCCGCTGACTGGCCCTCTGGCTCGCGATGTGTGCTCAGGTCGTCCAGGGGGCGGCGCTGGACGTAGGTGGTCGACGGCGCGGGCCCCGCTGACGTTGCTTCCGCATCCGACGAAGCCGGCGGCCTCGAACCACCGCTCAGAGCGACTGAGGCGGTGATCGCGCAGACCACCGCCTCAAAGATCGAGAACGGGGATCGAGGTTCGTCTCAACACTTTGTCCCTTGGGCCGGACAGGGGCCGCCGTCAATGAGAAAGGGCCATCGGAAACGCGGACCTGGTATGTAGACCGTTTTGTCAAGTGAGCAGGGGCTGTTGGACTCGCTTGCGCGGGCCTGGGGGTGGTGCTGTGGGACCGGCGGGAGGCCGGTGGCGTGTCATCGGCTGGAGCCCTGCGACAGCCTCCGGCCCGTCCGGCCACCGCGCCGAAACCATCCCGACCAGGCCCGGGACGGCCACCCGGCTCGAAGAACAGGAGCCCGGTCCGGCACCACAACGTTGGGAAGACCGTGAAACGAGCCGAAACCCTCACCGAATATATCCGGACAAAAACAGGAGAAAGGCTAAATTCCAAGCTCAGACGCTGCTGCCGTTCCGATCTTGAGGATTGTGCGTCGAACTGGTGTCTCGATCGGGTGATCCTTGCAGGCTGCGGGCATGAGAACAGGGCCTCTTGGTAGCTCTGGGTTGCGAAGCCAACCGAGAACGAGGAGACCCCGTTGCCGCAGTTGTACGCGCTCGCTCCGGTGGAGTTCAACTCGGCTGCTCCGTTCTGTGATTGTGTCGCTCACCGGTGCGGGGAATGCGGCCGATCACCCGGAGCGGGTTCGGCGGTATCCCTCGGGCATGACGGATGCGGAGTGGGCGGTCGTGCGGCCGCTGCTGCCGGTGCCGGGCTGGCTGCGGGGCGCAGCCGGAGGCGTACTGCCACCGGGCGATGTTGGACGCGGTCCGCTACCTGGTGGACAACGGCATCAAGTGGCGCGGTGCGACACGAGGTCGCACTGATCAAGTGGCAGACGAGAGAGAGGAGTTGATGAAGCCCAGGCCAGTGTCCAGGGCCCAGGGGCATTGCGTAGTCGAGATCGGTCCGGTTCGCCGGGTTCATGAGTGACGTGGCGTCCTGACGGCATGTCCGGCCAGTACGCCCGCAAGCTGATGATCGGGGAACGGAACCCCGACTGGCGGCTCCCGTACGTGATCCAAGTCCTGGATCTGGACGTGGACCTGGAATCGGGGCACGTGGCAGATACCGCAGAGCCGATCGGCCCCGTCGTCGATACCGGCTTCAGTGCTGGCTCTTGGCAGGAGCGAGTTGGACCGTAGGGGCCTTCTTGCCACTTCCAGCAGCGCGGCCCTGCCCTGCTCGGCGTGCCGGACCCCGTTGCCATCACGCGCCGAGTGCGCAACTCCTCCGCCACAGCCGTACGGGTCGGCCAAGGGGAAGTCTCGGCGATCTTCCGCATGGTCAAGACGCTGGCGCGGCCGAGTACGGCGGCGGCCACGTCAAGAAGATCGCCATCGACTACCTCACGGGCGGCGCGGGCCCCTGGCTGGACGGCCGCTGCACCGAGGTCATCGGTCAGAAGCTGTACGCCGCACCCTCCCAACTCCCCCACCTGATCGGCTGGATGACCCAGGACGGGGGCGACGACGCCAGGCACCAGATCCTCGCCCGGCACTACTACAGCACGCTCGTGAGGGCTGCCGCCAGGGCATACTTGGTGAAAGCGGTGCGCATCAGAGTCCTCCCGGCCACACAGGACTGACGAACCGGTCCGGTCCCGGTCGGCGTTCCTCCCGAGCGCGACCGGGCAGGAGCCTGCCCGTCAGCGCACTACGCCAGCGCCGCGTCCACCATCCGACGTGCCACCCCCGTCAGTTCGGCCAGGTCCGGGGCCGGGCGGGAGTGGGCAAGGGCTCCTACTAGGCGGTCGTAGAGGAGGCCGTCGGTCCAGCCCACCAGCAGCTCCGCGGACTCCTCGGGGCGTTCCGCCCCCAGCCCGGCGAGCAAGGCGGCTGCCCGGGTGCGTGCGCCCAGGCCCGCCCGGTGGAGCTCCGGCGCCAGCTCGGGCCGGCGGGCCGCCTCCAGGCTCAGTTCGAAGCGGGCCAGCTGCCGCGCGCGCCCCGTGGTCAGCCACCGGTGCAGCAGGGCGGCGATCGCCGCCGCCATCGCGTCGCGGTCCGGCGCCGGAGGGGGGCCGTTGCCGTCGAAGTCGCCGAGGTCGAGCTCGGCGAGCCGCTGGTAGCAGGCGCCGATCAGCGCCGTCCTCGTACGGAAGTAGTACGAGGTGCTGCCCGCCGACAGCCCCGCCGCGGCATCGACCGCCCGGTGGGTCAGACCGCGCAGCCCGGTGGCGGCCACGAGGTCGATCGCGGTGTCCGCGAGAAGAGTTCTGCGATCAGGGGTGGACATGGCATCACTCTACAGCTGTAGAGTGGCGCCATTACCTCTACGGATGTAGAGGACCCGGGCGTCGAACAGGTGGGGAGGAACGTGCCATGACGAAGACTCCACGTCACGCGGTCGTAGTGGGTGCGGGCATCGGCGGACTCACGGCGGCGGTCGCGCTGCACCGGCGCGGCTGGCAGGTAACCGTGTGCGAGCGGGCGCCCGAGCCGTCCGCCGCCGGCGCCGGCATCGTCCTCGCCCCCAACGCCCTGCGCGCCTTCGACGCCATCGGCTTCGACGCCACCCGGGCGGCGGGTCACGCCGTACCGGCCGCGATGGGCCTGCGGCGCCCCGGCGGCGACTGGCGGAGCCGCGCCGACGCGGCGACGATGGCGGCCCGTTACGGCCGCCCCCCGCTCGCCGTGTACCGCCCGGCCCTCGCGGCCGCCCTGGCCGCCGTGCTCCCGCACGGCGCGATCCGTTACGGCACCGCCGTCAGCGGCATCGACGACGCCGACGGCGGTGACGGCGGCCCGGTCGTCCGCACCTCGTCCGGCGATCTCCCCGCCGACGTCGCGATCGCCGCCGACGGCATCCGCAGCGCGCTGCGCCGCCAGTACTTCCCCGACCATCCCGGCCTGCACTACAGCGGCGAGACCGCCTGGCGTACCGTACTGCCCGCCGACGGCCTCCCGGACCTGGCCGCCGCCGAGACCTGGGGCCGCGGCGAACGCTTCGGCGTGGTCCCACTCTCGGACGGCCGGGTCTACCTCTACGCCACCGCCGTCGTCCCCGAGGGATACGAGCCGACCGACGTCCGCGCCGAACTCCTGCGCCGCTACGGCACCTGGCACGCCCCCGTACCGGCGCTGCTGGAACGGATCGACCCGGCGGCCGTCCTCCAGCACGACCTGTACGACCTGGCCGCCCCACTCCCCCGCTACCACGACGGCCGGATCGCCTGGCTCGGCGATGCCGCCCACGCCATGACCCCCAACCTCGGCCAGGGCGGCTGCCAGGCCGTCGAGGACGCGGTCGTGCTCGCACACCTGCTGGACGGGGCCGACATACCCGCCGCCCTGGCCGCCTACAGCGCGGCCCGGCGCACCCGCACCGACGCCATCCGCCTCCGCTCCCGCCGCGCCGGCCGTATCGCCGCCCTCACCCACCCCGTCGCGACGGCCGCCCGCGACCTTGCCCTCCGCGCCACCCCGGCCCGCACCGCACGACGCGCCCTGGACGACCTGTTCGACGGGTTCAGCCTGCCGACGGCTACGGGGTGAGCCCGAGACAGGACATCCAGGCCGAGCCCGGGCCAGATCCTCGGCGAGGTCAGCCGGCACCGTCCACGTCATGCGGGGTGTGGGCGAAGCAGTAGCCGTGCGAGCGCAGGACCACCTGTGGCCCGCCCTGCCCGAGGCACCCGCACCGGCTGGTACTGGTGGAACCCCGCCGCCATGACGCGACGGGACTTCACCCCTTGACCCAGCCGCTCCCCCGGGCCTGTTGCCACCCGACTTTCCCCGCGAGCTGAACTGTCCTGCGCGACGACGAAGCTCCTGGTAGACGGGATCTCGACCAAGATCACCCGCGTGTCTGCCAGGAGCTTCGCGCGCTCGCTTACCCCTCCTCGATTGATCTGTCCAGCCGCAACTTGCGGTTCCTGGCCGGACGACTGGCGGCTATGCGGCAGGAAATCGGGACGCGTTGGCGGCGCCTTCCCGCCTCGCGACAAGCCCTGCTCGCCCTGACTCACCTGCGGTGCGGTGACACCTACGCCGAGCCGGCCGCCGGATTCGGCATGGGTCGCGACCGCCTACCGCTACATACGTGAAGCCGTTGAGGCCCTGTCCACCCTCGCCCCGTCGCTGGCCGAAGCGATGCGGACGAACCGGACAAAGGTGTTCGTCATCCTTGACGGCACCCCGTTGCCGATCGACCGCATCGCCACCGACTCCCCCTACTGCTCCGGGAAACACAAGCGCCACGGCATGAACGTGCAAAGCCTGACCGATCCGTTCGGACGGCTGCTCTGGGCCTCGCCTGCCCTGCCCGGCTCCCCTCACGACCTGACCGCCGCACCGCAGCACGGGATCATCGAAGCCCTCACCGAAGCAAAACTCAAATGCTGGGCGGACAGGGCATATCAAGGCGCCGCCGGCCCCGTCCAGGTACCGTTTCGGGGCCGTCGACTCAAGCGAGGGAAGCGCCGCCACAACACCGCCCACGCCAAGATCCGCTGCCTCGGCGAGCAGGCCATGGCCACCCTCAAGGGGGCGCCTCCTGCGCAGCCGCCGCTGCAGCACCAACCGGATCAGCGACCTGGTGAAGGCCGTCCTCGTCCGTCACCACGCATCAGCGTGAGGTCGGCGAACTCTCCGGGAGTCAGCCGCCGCAGGCCTTTCTTCGGGCGTATCCGTCACTTCCCGGTGCGGTTGATGAGGGGCTGTTGAGAGGTGGTCGGTGGTGTGAATAGTGCCTGGAGGGTTTCGGTGGCCAGGTCTCGCAGCCAGGTGTGGGCGCGGTCGTTGTCGTAGCGCTGGTGCCACAGCAGGTACAAAGGTACGTCGGGCAGCGGGATGGGCGGCGGCAGTGTGGCCAGGCCGAGCTGTTCCCGGGCCGTACGGGTGACCGCGTCGGGGAGGGTGACGATGAGGTCGGGAGGGCGAGTTGCAGTGCGAAGGCGGCGGTGGGCCCGGCGGCGATGACGCGTCGTTCGAGGCCGTGTGTGGTCAGGGCGTCATCGATCGAGTCGTGCAGACTTCCGCGCCGCGAAACGGTGAGGTGTTCGGCGGCTGCGTAACGCTCAGGGCTCAGGGGGCCTGCGGTCAGTGGGTGGCCTGGGCGGGCGGCGACGACCAGCCGGTCCTTGCCGACGAGGCGGTGGCGGATGTCGCGGAGCGTCGGAGCGCTGGAGCTTGATTCGAGGTCGACCTCACCCCGGCGCAGCTCGGGGGTGTCCGTGCCGGGTTCGGCGGGCAGGCGCAGCTGGACGCCGGGGGCCTGACGGTGCACGCGGTGATCAGGGCGGTGCCGCAAGCGGCGGTCAGGGCGTCGTGCCAGCGCACGGTGAACACCCGCTCCAGGCCCGCTAGGTCGAGTTCCTGCTGCGCGGACAGAAGTTGGTGGGCCTGCTGCACGAGGGCGTGGACCTGTGCGCGCATGGCCAGCGCGCGGGTGGTGGGGACCATGCTGCGGCCGGTGCGGACCAGGATCTGGTCACCGGTGGCCTTGCGGATGCGGCCCAGGGAGCGGCTCATCGCCGGAGCGGTGACGTGGAGGCGTGCTGCGGCACCGGCGACACTGCCCTCTTCCAGCAGTGCGTCCAGGGCAGTGAGCAGGTTCAGATCCAGTTGCATGAGAGTAACTCTACGAGTGAATAGCATGCACTTGTTGTTAGTTGTCGAGGCACCTACCTTCGAAGTGCGGGTGCGGACAAGCCGCCTCGCAGCAACGGAACCCAGGGAAGCCCGCCATGAGCACAGCCATGCCTTTCGACGCCGACACGACGCTCCTGACCGACGTGACCGCCGCGGTGAAGGCCGCCGGCCTCACGCTGCGCGCCCGCTACACCTCGCACACCCGAGGAGTGAGTCTGGACGAGGTCGTCGCCGAGATCCACGCCAACGACGACGCGGTGCTGGATGTGCTGCGGGTACCGCTGCTGCGGGCCCGGCGAGGATCGCAGTGGGCCGAGGACGAGCTGGCCGGCGGGGCTCTCCCGCCGGGGGAGTGGTGGATCGTCGACCCCGCCGAGGGCAACATAAACCATGTCCACGCCATGGAGGACTGGGCCGTCACCGCCACTTTGGTCCGCGACAACCAGCCGGTACTCACCGTCGTCCACCTGCCGCTGACCGGTGACACCTACACCGCCGTCGCCGGCGGCGGTGCCCGCCTCAACGACGGACCCCTGAAGGTGTCCGCCAAGACCGACCTGGGCGCCGCGCTCATCGGTACCGGCCAGGCCAAACCCGGCGAGGACGAGCGCACCTTCCGGCGGATCGGTGACTCCGTCACCGCCATGCTCATCAACGGCCTGGTCGTACGCGTGTCCGTTCCCGCCACGATGCAGCTCATCCACGTCGCCGCCGGACGCATGGACGCGTTCTGGCAGTTCTCCGATGTCCGCTCCGGCCTGGTCGCCGGCGCCCTGCTGGTCTCCGAGGCCGGAGGCGCCGTCACCGACCTGGCGGGCGAACCCTGGAACACCGGCAGCCGCGACTTCCTGGCCGCCGCCCCCGGCATCCACGCCGCCGCCCTCAAGGTCCTCTCTCCGATCGCCTGAGCGAAAGTCTCCGCTCTTGCCCACCCCCGAACCGCAAGGAGCATCACCGTATGACCAGCATCGGCATCCTGGGCGCCGGCCGCGTCGGCACCAACCTCGCCGGCAAGCTCTCCGCAGCCGGACACCAGGTAACCCTTGGTGGCCGCAGCACCGAACACGCCGCCGCCCGCACCGCCGGGGCCGCCCCGCGCATCGCCTTCGCTGACCAGCGCGCCACTGCCCGCACCGCGGACATCGTGATCAACGCGACGCCGGGCGACAGCTCCCTGGACCGCCTCAGCGACCTGCGCACCGAACTCGCCGGCAAGATCCTCATCGACGTCTCCAACGCCACCCGCGACGACGGTGACGGCCTGCCCGGCGACTTGTGCTATCCCGGCAGCAGCCTCGCCGAGAAGCTCCAGGCCGCGCTCCCCGACACCCATGTGGTCAAGACCCTCAACACCATGCTTTTCATGGTCATGACCGCTCCCGAAACCCTGGCCACCCCACCGACGGCCTATCTCTCGGGCAACGACGAGCACGCGAAGAGGACCGTCACCGGCCTGCTCGGCGACCTGGGCTGGCAGCCCGAACGAATCGAGGACCTCGGCGACATCACCACGGCCCGCGCAACCGAGGCCATGATCCTGGTCGTGCCCCACATTCTGCGCCGACACGGCTTCAGGCCCTTCGCCGTCTCCCTCGCCCGTTGACCCACCAACCCCGGGTCAGACCAAGACCAGGCAGCGGGCTCGCGCAAGGCAGCTGGGTGCTGGGTGCCGGCAGGGACAACACCCGCTGGGCTGCAAGTGACGCCCGAACTCATCGACATTGGCCATGCCTACAACACGCGAGGCGACTCCCGAAGCCGTCGACAAACGACTCCTATTCCCCGGTTTTGGCTCAGGTTGTGTGATCCATGCACTGTGAGTGACGGCTGGACTCCCTGCGCGCCTTGGGAAGTTGCCTCAAAACGAGCAGTGGTAGGAGTGGGTGGGCCGACAGTTCAGGGCTGAATAAGGCCTTGTGCTGGCTGGAGGAGTTGTTGTTCCCGTCGATCGCGAACGTCGCGGTGCTGTCGGTCGCAAGGGGGTCTGCCCAGGTTCATGGGCTCCTACCTGCGAATTCCTACCGATGTTCCAACTGCGGGGCGGAGCGTCGTACTCCAACTACGGGTCCGTCGGTTGTTCTGTCAAGGGGGACGAGTCGAGCCAACCGGGCATCGCATCATAGTGATTCGCGTTACCCGTTGACGCGCACACGGCAGGCGGTCATGATCATCTTCGGCCTCCACGGGGGAGGCGCACAGCGACGTTCCTGTCCCTGGAGGTCACACCACCCATGAAGAACATGATCGCGAAGGTTGCGGGCGTCTCCGCAGCCGCGATAACCATGGCCCTCGTCCCGCTCGCGGGCACCTCGTACGCAGCCGGCTGCTCCGCCGCCGGCTGCGACAACACCGGCCCCGCCTCCCAGGGCTGCGACGGCGACGCCGTCACCAAGGCGAGCGTCACCGCCCGCAACAACCCCGACCTCCGGGCCGAGCTGCGCTGGTCCTCCACGTGTCAGGCGGCCTGGGCCCGGGTCACCTCCTCCGGCGAGCAGTGGTGGGACCGTTACGGCTCCATCGAGAAGTGGTCGGGCCACGGCACCGGGTTCCAGCGCAGCCTCCAGGTGAAGTTCCCCAACCCGGGCACGGACTGGACCAACATGCTGGGCGGCAGCGCCTACTACCGCGTATGCATCAAGGACACCGCCACGGACCTCGTCGACTGCAGCCCCTTCTGGTAAACCCGCCGGCCCTCCAGGTCCATGGGAACGAGGTCGTCCGTTTTGCGGGGCAGTCCGAGGACCTAGTCGGCGATGAGGTCGCTGGGTTCGGTCTCGCTCAGGCCGGTGGCCTCGCGGATGGCCTGCTCGGTGTCGCCGTTGTTGTGCATGGAGATCGCCATGGCCCCGTGCGCGGACAGGGCCGGGGCGGCGGGGGTGTTCGTCATGGTGAGTGCGTCTCCGGTTTCCGGGATGAGGGCGAGCAGGGCGGTGAGGGTGTCGGTGGGCACAGCCCGAGGACGTCCAGGAGCAGCGCCATGTCGTCCTTGTCCCGGGAGCTGCGGGCGGTGACCCGGGCCCGGCGGCGAGCCGCTGTGCCGGGTTCGGGTCCAGGGGCAGCGCTTCGGCCTCGAGGGCTTCGGTCCAGTCGGTGAACACGGTCAGACCGCCTTGCCGCTGGCGACCAGCTCCAGCACATGCCGGTTGGACGCGGCCTGTGCGGGGGTGATCGGTTCCTTCCAGCGGTTGTACGGCGTGGGCCGGGTAGGGATGCCCTCCAGCTCCAGCCGGGCGAGGGCCAGTTCGCGGACGGTCGGCGGGACGACGCGTGCCGCACGCTGCCGTTCACGGCGGCGGCGCCCCCGCGGTCCTGTTCGGCGACCACGCCGACCCAGTCATCCCCGAGCCGCCACGAACTGCTTGCGCAGTTGCGTGCGGTCGCGGGCGGTAGTCGCCGCCCACACCCCCGTCTTGGTCAGGCCGGGGTTGGCCAGCGCCCACTTGAGGCAGCCCTTGACGATCGGGCAGCCGGAGCAGGCGTGCTTGGCCTTGACGAGCGCCTTCTCCCGGGCGCGGGGGTCTTCGTCGGTGTTGCGGATGTCCTCGATCGAGAACCGGGCCGGGCTCGTTCGGCAGCGCAGGACCTGGTCGGTTTCGGGGAAGGGGATCCGGTCGTCGGCCGCGATGATCGTCGGCGGTTGCGGGGTGCCGGTGCGGTCGCCGCTCATGAGGTGCCCTCCGGAGCGAGGTGGGGGAGCTGGAGGAGGACCTGGTCCACGAGGTTCTGCGGCGGGCGCCACGGTCCGAGCTGGCCGTTCAGCCACGGGATGGGGAGCGCGAGCTCCGGGAGGTCGGCGAGGACCAGGTGGAACGCGTCGGGCTGCGCCCACTTCGAGCAGGGGGCGGTGCCGGCGGCGTCCTGGTGGCAGTCGGTGAGGCGGGCGACACCGATGACGGCCCGGGTGTGCAGGGCGCTGCCGCGGATCGCGGTGGCGACCAGCGGGTCGCGCATCGGGGCCCTCTCGGTGGCCTGCCCGGCGTGCAGCAGCTGCCAGCCGCGCCAGGACCAGGGTGCTGGACGGTTCTCCACGTCCGTCCCGGCGAGGATGCAGGTCGTCCAGGGCTGGCGGATCGTGATGCCCCGGATCCAGGTGCCCGGGTCGGCGGGGAGGGTGGCCGTGCTCATGCCGCCCGTCCCAGCGTGTTGGTGCCCGGCCGTCCGGCGCGGCGGCCGTTGATGTACGGCACCGTGGCGTGCTGCGCCCCGGCGAGGACCGGGCGGCCGGTGTGCTTACCCGCGTACATCGCGGCGTCGGCGGCTCGTTGGAGCAGCGACAGGTCGCGGGTGCCGAGGACGTCGGGGCAGGCGGCGCCGATCGACGCGGCGATGTCGACCAGGGCGCCGTCGTCGGCCTCCACCGGCTGCGCGAGCAGGGCGATGAGCTGGGCGGGACGGAGCTCGCGGCGGGCGGGTCCGATCCGCACGGCGAAGGCGAACTCGTCCCCTCGGAGCCGGCCGACCGCCCCGCGGCTGCCCCTCAGACGGTGAGCCGAGTGGCGGCCAGGACGCGGTCGCCGGCGGCGTGCCCGCCGGGGCCGTCATTGATCTGCATGAAGTGGTCCAGGTCCACGATTCCGACCAGGGCGTGGTCGTCGTACCGGTCGGTGATCTGCCGGGCCTTGGCGGTGAAGCCGTCGCGGCCGAGCAGACCCGTCAGCGGGTCGCGGCGGGCGGATGAGCAGCGCGCGTTGCCCGATCGGCGCCTGCACGCGCACGGTGGAGGCCATACTGGTCTGTCCCTCTGGTCATGTACGGGATGGGTGGCCCGAGGCGGCCGACTGGTTTTCCGGCCTTTGGCGGCCGTCCCGGGGCGGACCTACAGCTCGAAGGGCTCGGAGCTGAGCCAGCTGTAGGGGTCGTGCCAAGGGCCGGCGTTCGCGGCCTGCCAGTCGAGCGCCCAGTCGGGCCGAAGCCCTCGTGCTCCCGCGCCCCGGCCTGCTTGCCGGGAACCTCGAGTTCGGCCTGCTGCGCGGCGAGCGCGGTGTCATACAGCTCGTGCGCGATGCGTAGGGCCTCGCTCTTGGACGACGTCTCGCCGGTGAAGACGTGTACGCCCTTGAGCTGGCGGTTGGTGGGGCGGGTCAGCGTTTGACACGTCCTCGGACGGCGAGGGCGGCGAGGCCGCGCAGGACGGGTTCGGTCAGGCGTGAGGCCATCTCGATGTAAGTACCGCGGGTGGTCACGTTCTGGCCGGAGGAGCGGCGACCACGGAGTACACCACTACGCGCAGCCCCTTTTCGAACCGGTCGGTCGAGACACGTCCGTGCAGTAAGCCAGAGGGGTTGACGGGGGCGGGAGTGTTGGTGGTGAGCTGGCTGTCCTGGCCGATCACTGTCCCGGTCGTCTCCGGTTTCGGGTCGCCCGCAGGTAGGCTCCGCAGCACCATGGCCACGACGGTGGGGGTCATCGCCCGCAGCGACCAGGGCAGGGCATGGGAGGCGCGCAGGCCGTAGCCGGGCAGAGCCCAGTAGGTGGTCCGCAGCGCGTGCTCGGCGCGGCTGCGGCGAGGTCGGTGGTGTAGACGGCGCATTTCCATCTCGGCGTAGTGGAAGTCGGCGGCGCCGGGTTCGTCCTTGCCGTCCTCGAAGGTTTCGCGGAGCTTGTGGCAGAGGGCGGCGAGCGCGGACGGGCCTGGCGGGCAGGTTGCGGGGCCCGGTTGCGCGGGGGCCGGGGTCCATCCGGCGCGCAGCCAAGGGCGGTGCACGAGCAGGGCGCGGCAGTGGTGTTCTTCGGCCAGGACCAGGCGGTCGGTCGGTCCACCGCAGCGGGATACCCCGGCGCACGTCACCGCCTTGTGGGGTGCGGGCGAAGACGGTTTCGCCCTCCAGCCGCAAGTGTTCGAGGTGGAACGCGCCAAAGAACTGTGCCCGGTCAGGTCAGTGGTGGTCAGCACCAGGTGGGCGGCGTCCGACTCCGCGCAGCGGAACTGGGAGATGTGCCCCCACGATTGTCCCAGCGGACCTGTCCGCCCCTGGGAGCCGACAGCTACAACAGCGGCGGGAGAGCGCGCCGGAAAACGCTGTCCCGCTGTCACCGGACCGGAGAGGTAATGCCATGCACGCGCACGAGAAACGTCCTGAGAAGCAAGAAGGGACGCCGGGAACCGGTGCGCGTGCGGACGTCTTCCGTGTCCAGGGGCGTGGACCAGGGGCCGATGAGCACGGCGCGGGCCACCGCGCTCCAAGGTCTGGTGGGCAATCATGTGGTCGCGCGCCTCCTCAAGGAGGAGCGGCACGTCCACGGTGCCGGCTGCGGGCACGGTCACACGGGCGGGGCGAAGGGCGATGCGGTTCCCCCGGGGCAGAAACCTGGGAAGCTGAGTGTGCATGAAAAGGACGTACTCGCTGCCGACTTCAAGAAATTCCTGGCCGAGATGATGCAGACATAGCCGACGCGGATATCCGGCAACTCGATAGCGGACCACCTGCTGGTCCCCCAGAACTCGTTCAAGAACTGGTCGAAAAAGTTCCCAAAGTTGGACTGAGTACTGAGCGAGAAGTCCTCCGCACCCGACCGCGTCAGAGTGCACCCGACCGCACCGGGCACAGCATGTCGGGTCCGCGAAATTGATCTCCTAGCGTCGTGGACGTAAGGAGGAAGAAGGGCCGGGAGGGCCCGACCGCCTCAACCAGGCCATGGAGTACCTCGAGGACCACCTCCATGAGTCGGTCGGCGGGGCCGAACTCGCCCGGATCGCGATCGCGCTGTTCGGGGAGCTACTCGATTGCCCGATCTGGCTGGCCCGCGGACGAACTCGGCGAGGAGAGTGATCTCCTCCCCCGCTGGAACGGGCGAGGACTGCTCTCCCCGCTGATGATGTGCACCCCGTAGCAGGCCACTGCCCGGGCCCGCACCTGGCAGCGCGCCGCCGGTATTCCACCTGGATGAGCTGCGCGCCCCGTTCACCCAGCACGCCGCCGGCCACTGGAGTTGGATGGACGACTTTCGCGGTCCTGCTGTCCAGCCGGCCGGTGTTTCAGCTGGTTGCGACGTCGTCGCGCCGTCCCTTGCTTCCGTCCCGCTCCTGGCCCTTCATGCCAACAACTTCAAGGAGACTTCGGCGAGCGGCCGTTGTCGAAGATGACCCCGCGCTCGCCCACGCTCACCGGGACATTGACCCACCGGGCCTTGCCGTCGACGGACGAGGCGTACTGGCAGCGGTGACCGGTGTCCTGGCCGTATGCGACGCGTTCGAGGTCCGGCATCTTTCCGTAGCGTAGGTGCTTACTGACCCGGTTGTACTCCTTCCAGAACTCGCCGTAGACAGACTTCGCCGTCAGCACGGCCTGACTCGCGTTGGTGATTTCGTACGGTTTCAAGTCACCGGCCGGCTTGTCTAAGCGGATGGACCAGGGAACCTTCACGCCGTTGTAGGTAACGGTGCACCGTGTGGTCACGCCCGGCTCCTCGCTCGCCCTGCACCTGGCCCTTCAGGACGAGAGCGTCGACGTCCGAGTAACCGACACCAGCCCCCGCCCGCCAGAACCCCGCGTGCCGCATACCGATGGAACAGGCGGCTTGATGAGGATCTGTGAAATCCGGCCAGTGCTGCTCTTCGTTCCTCACTCGGTTGCTGTCGGCAACGATGGCCGACCCGCTCATAGAGTGCAGTCTCCGAGCCAGGGCAGGACCGCCCCGACCGAGTCAGCGGGAATCCGTTGCGTCGTCCTCGGCCGGGCCGGGGGCTGGCGTGCTGTCGGCGGCCTGGCTGGCGGCTCGTTCCGCGCGGAGTTCTTCGGCGACCTCGTAGGCCCGGGCCGGGTCGTAGACGGTGACCGAAGTGCCAGGGCTGTACATCGCGGCGGCCCGGGGCGTGTACCCATAGGTTTCGACGCCGCGCTGGGCGGCTATGCGGTCGACCTCGCCGACGGGTACCCGCCACAGCTCGGCGGTGTGGGACGGGGTCCACCACTCGTCCGGACGCAGGAAGTCTCGCTTGACCTCCGTCTGACGCTCCACCGCCACCTGGACCCGGCCGAGTTGCTCGGTCAACCAGCCGGTCAGCGCCTGTGCGTCGAGCCGAGCCAGCGGTGCGGACGTCGCCGGTTCGCACTCCACCGTCTCGCTGCGGGTATGCAGCACCACCTTGATCGACTGTCGCTGCCCCAGACTGAGTCGCTCGATGACGACGACTCGCTGCAGATCAGCCATCGCCATGGTCGACGAACGCAGAAAGCGGGCGATCACGACCTGGGCCGGAGTTCCCAGGGGGCGGAGCTCGATCCACCGCACCGTCATGGAGACCGTGACGTACATCATGGCCACGGCGAGCAGGATCACTGCGACGACCGTGAGCGCCAGTAGGACCCAGAAACCGCCCCAGACGAGTGAGCTCCCCGAGATCACGGCGACCACCAGAGCGGGCAGCAGAAGTGGGGCTGCGACCACCGGCGGGACCATGATGCTCCCGCCGAGCGCGACAGCCAGCTCGCGGGCCCGGCTGGGCACGAACAGCAGCCGCCATCCGGCTGTCATGGGTGCCACCACTTCCGCCAGCGGGCCGGGATGCTGAGTGTCCATGACTCAAAGGTAGGACTCTGCAAAGGAGTTGGTAAGGCCACAGCGAGCCGTACCTTCTCGAGGACGGGAACCGCAGCCGACAGCGCGTCAGCGGGCCAGGTAGGGGTAGAGGTCGGCCACGGCTTGGGGGCCGGCCGCGACTTGTTCCAGAGTCAGCGGCTGGCCGGCGGGGTCGGCGATGGGGAGGCACCAATTGGGGTACTCGTCGACGGTGCCGGACAGGTTCTGGGGGCGCCGTTCTCCAGGACGGGCAGGGCACGCTCATCGCCCGAGGCCCGCTCCCGAAGCTCGCGCAGATCCCGTACGACCGCCAATGCCACCAACCCGGGCCCCCTCACCTTCGCCCAGACCGCAGATCAGTCGGACAGCGCCGGCGAACATGCCACTGGCCGCGCCCAGGGCCAGACCGACCGGCTTGTAGGCGACCTTCGATGCCTTCACCGGCACCGCCGGCTGCGTCGGATGAGCAGGTAGGCGACGAGCGCGGCGGCCGCGGCGAGCAGCGGGGTGCGCTTCGCCCGCGCCATGCTCGCCGCCTGGCCGGCCTTCTCGCGTACGGGGTCGGGGGTCTTGTCCTTCACCAACTGCTTGGCCTGCTCCGCCTTGCCGCGGACATGGTCGGTGAGGTGCGCGGCCTTCTGCGCGGCTTGCTCCTTGACCGCGGCGGCCTGCTCCTGAGCCCGGGCCTTGACGTCGGCTTTGGCGGCCAGTGCCTTGACGGTCTGGCCGAGCCCATCGCGGGTGTGCTCGACCTGCTCGGCTCAGCAGGGTGCAGTTGCCTACGAACCCGCGCGAGTGGACCACCCAGCGCGAACTCAACGACGGCACCAAGGTGGTGCGCACGACACTCAAGGGCGGAAAGTCGGGCTTCGAGGGCAAGGTGTGGGCGTGGGCTCCCAAGCAGTACTTCGAGGACAAGTACAAGAACAGCGCCTTTCCGGTGCTCGTCGCGCTGCCCGGCAGCAACGGCTATCCCAGCAACTACTGGTACGGCGGTGACCTCAAGCTCCAAGAGACCATCGCTGAGCAGGCGGGCAAAGGAAAGAGCCTGCCGTTCATCGTGATCATGCCGGTGCTGAACGCGGACAAGAAGAACTACTACGACGGCAGTGACATCCCCGGCCGGGCAAAGATGGGCACCTGGATGTCGGACGACGTCCCAGACCTGGTCCGGGAGAACTTCCGTACCTTCAAGGACCCCAAGGGGTGGGGTTTCTTCGGCTCGTCGTCCGGCG
Source organism: Streptomyces sp. NPDC031265 (assembly GCF_055570295.1). Lineage (NCBI taxonomy): Bacteria > Bacillati > Actinomycetota > Actinomycetes > Kitasatosporales > Streptomycetaceae > Streptomyces > Streptomyces sp. NPDC031265. Next base: position 10,786 of record NZ_JBVIHM010000030.1, on the reverse strand, counting down.
GATACGTCGGGATGAAGATGATGCTGCAATACCCGAACCGCTTCGGCGCCGTCATCGCCGGCGGCCCCGACACCCGCCCGGACTCCCCGCTGTGGAACGGCCACGAGAATGAGAAGCAGGCAAACAACCCGGAGAAGCTGGCCCAGGACCTGATCAAAAAGGGCGGCCCAACGGTGAACCTCTCGATCATGCTGGGCACCAAGGAATCGGGGCAGCGCAATGTGAAGGACTTCCTCGCCAAGTACGGCAAGGGTCCCATCAAGACCAGTCTGCACATGATCCAGAACGGTCAGCACAGCGGACGGCAGTACGCGAAATCCCTCGCGGACGGCCCGCTGGAGTGGATCAGCAAGCGGATGCTGGCACCGTCGCCGTAACGGCCGCAACCTGCCACCGTGGGAAACCTCTGCAAGTGCGCTGGGGATGAGTGCGGGCGCTACCGCAGGCTCGGCACCTCCTGAGCGGGCTCTTCGTAAGGGCCTTCACCTACGGCGTCTGGGTCCGCTCCCAACTGCGGAAGCCGGCATGACGTTTGTCATGCGGGGCTGGCGTCCGTAGATACTGATTCGCCTGGAGAAGGCCCCTGGTGGACCAGGGCTTCAAGGACGAAGTCATCGTCCCCGGCGCCCTGCTGGGCATTGATGTCGAGGTCGTCCGCCGCAACCCTGCTGACCAGGGCAAAGGGTTTGTCCCGCAGCCGAAGCAGTGGGCGGTCGAGCAGACGAACGGCACGCTGCTGCTGCACTGGCGCCTGGCCCGCGAGTACGACCACCGGCCCGACACCTCCGCCTCCCGCGTCTACTGGGCCTCCACCGCGAACATGACCCGCCGCGTCACCACACCGAGCCCCACCTGGCGTGACACCCTCGGGCTGGCCGCATGAACGTCACCGAACTCCTCGCTGGCCTCCAGGCCCAGCACGACGAGGTCACCGACCGAGCCGCGGAACTACGTGGTCAGATCGAGCACTTGCCCGCGGCCCTGGCCGAGACCGAAGCCCGACTCGCGGACCTGGACACCGCCCGGAAGGTCATCGCGCAGGCCGCACCGGCAGGAGCCGAACCCGGCCCGCCAGAGACGGGCACTGCCTACCAGGCCATCCGGCCACGGTGATACCCACCCGCCCCGTCCCGCTTGAACCGGTCGCGGGACGGGGCTGCGATCCGGAAGAGGTGATCAGGAGACGCGCTTGAGGGTCCAGGCGTTGTTGTTGAAGCCGGAGTTCGGGAAGGCCACGCACGAGCCGCTGTAGTACGAGCTGGTCTGGACCCAGCCGGCGGGGTAGTACGCGGACCCGCAGGCCTGGACGACGGTGCCTATGGGCAGGCCGGTGAGCTGCTTGATCTGCTTGATGTTCGGGGCGAAGTTCTGGCCGCCACAGCTGTTGCTGTAACCCCAGTTGACGTCGACGTAGCCCGCCGGGGTGGCAGTGCTCGCACAGGTGGTCGTCACATCACCGGGGGCCGCCTGGGCAGGAGCGGCGGTGAGCGCGAACAGCGCGGCAGCACCTGCAGAAACGATGGCGATCGTACGCAAACGGGACATGACGGGCTCCTTGGATCGAAACAAGACCAACACGAAATCGACACTCTGTTTTTACGGTCTCCACACAAACCGCAACAGCCGATTTCCGGACTCCAAGATCACGCCATCGGCCCCATCAGCGCGGTTGCCAGTCACCAGAACCTCACGCCTGCTGGCAGCAACCCGTGGCGTTCCACGAAGTGCGCCGGGTCCAGTGCGCCGACGCGGCCCGTCACCGGGACGCGCTCGCCGTCGACATCGGTGGTGATGCGGCTGGAGAGGACGGGGGTGATGGCTTGCAGGACCAGCGCGGCCAGCCAGAGCGCTTCGGCGGCCCGGCCGCTACGGTGCCCGCCGCGGTGACACACAGCGCGGCCAGGACGCTGGTTGAGCGCGAAGCTGAGGACGTGCCGCCCATGCAGGAGGGCGTACAGGGCGCTGTGGAAGACGGTGACCAAGAAGTAGCCGAGGCCGAACGCAACGCCGTCCGTGGTGAACACCCGGGGAATGGTCAGGGCACAGGTGAGAAAGCCGCACATGCCCAGGGGATCAGCGGAATGCGGCGGGCGTTGGTCTCGGGTGGCACCTGGTTGGTGAGGTAGACGTAGGCGCCGTACATCCAGAACAGGACGGCAAAGATCAGCAGGACCCTGCCGGCCTGGGCGAAGGACAGGTCGTGGGTGAGCAGCACGGTCAGCTGTGTGATCGTGCAGACGAAGACGAGGTCGAAGAAGAGCTCCAGGGTGGAGACCCGGCGACCAGCGGCGCTCTCGGTCCCCCGGGCGGGCCGTCGACGGCAGACATACGTTCCTCCAGCAGGCATGTCGTTCCAATGTGCGGCCGACACATCAGCCCAGCGGAACGAAGCCGCCCCGGCCTGTCTCAGCCCCGGGGCGGGCATGCGCACATGGGGGCCTTCGCCGCCTCCCGGCTGACGGACTGGGCGGCGGATGCGATGTCCCGCCCCCTGGTCCGGCCGGGCTGGCGCAGCAGCAGGGCTCATGCAGCCCGCCGCCATCGAGATGCCGCCGGCCAGCGCGGGGGCGCCGTCGGAGCCCCCGGCGCCGACGACCATCGAGCCGAGTCCGCCGCCGAACAGGCCGCTCACCAGCTTGCCGCTGCGAAGGAGGCCGAAATTGAGGGCGCTGCCGTTCTCACCGAAGCAGGCCGGGGTCAGTGCCGCGAACATCGGGTAGCAGGCACCGACGCCGAAACCTCACGTCTCCCCCGGACTTGGTCCGGAAGCCGAGGAGACGCTCGGACATTCCCTGGAACCACCCAACGCCCCTCGTCCGTGGCGGCAGCCTGCCATACACCCCGCCCCCTTGCTCTGTGTTCCCGGTCCCCGCTGTCCTGAGCTGGCGTCCCACGGCCGGCGCTGCCGGGCCCGGATGCGCCCCTGACCGGACCGTCCACGCACCCAGGAGCCGAGACGCAGGTCACATTCCGGGATGTCACAGAACGCCGGTCCCGATTGTCGTAGAGGTGTCAGCGAACAACAGCAACAAGGAGTACACGATGGACGCCCGCCTGAACCTCTTCGCCAACCCGGTCGCCGCCAAGGTCGGTAAGCACTTCGTTTCCGCCGGCAAGGTGCTCGCGGACTCGACGCTGCCGCGGGCGACGCAGGAGCTGGTGAAGCTCCGCGTCAGCCAGATCAACGGCTGTGGTTTCTGCACTGACATGCACACCAAGGACGCCCTGCACGCCGGGGAGACCCAGACGCGCCTCAACCTGGTCGCGGCCTGGCGCGAGGCCACCGTGTTCACCGACGCCGAGCGCGCCGCCCTGGAGCTCGCGGAAGAGGGCACCCGCCTCGCCGACGCGGCCGGTGGCGTCACGGACGAGGTCTGGGCGAACGCGGCCAAGTACTACGACGAGGACCAGCTCGGTGCCCTGGTGTCCGCCATCGCACTCATCAACGCCTTCAACCGCATCAATGTCATGGTCCGCATGCCCGCCGGCGACTACCAGCCCGGCCAGTTCGCCTAGCCAGGAGCGGTCGGCCGGTACGGTCCGGCGCCAACGGCAATGCCTCGGGCACCGCCCCCTCGCGGCCCGGGGCAATGCCGCGCCCGCCTTCCTCTTGGCCGTCGCTCCCGGGGAGGCGGTTCCAGTGCGGTCTCCTGTGCGGTCTCCTGTGCGCAACCGTCACCCAGGTACTCCACAGACCGGAATCCCTCGTGGATGTGGATGATCGCATACCCGACGACAAGCCTCTCCGCATGCCGTCGAACAAAGGCGCTCAAAGCACCGGCTGACTGCTCCCACCAGCCGTGCCGGTCCCTCCCTGGCAGAGACCACAAAACCGGGGCGTGAGGTGCAAGCTGGAAGGGAGGCCGCCTCGCCATCCCGGGAGCGGGCTCGGGACCCGCGGTCTCGCCACTCCGAGTAAGCCCCCTGGGGCTCGGCAGGAGGGAAGCGAGATGACAGAAAACGTCACCACCGGTACGCACTGGCGCCTGACCGGTGATTGGTTCGATGTGTGCAAGTGCGCCATACCGTGCCCCTGCACGTTTGCGCAGCCCCCAACCTACGGCGACTGCGAAGGCGTACTGGTCTGGCACATCCGGGAAGGCAGCTTCGGCGACGTGCGGCTCGACGATCTCAACGTCCTGATGCTCGGTTCCTTCGTCGGCAACGTCTGGGCCGGCGAGCACACCGACGCGTACGCAGCGGTATTCCTGGACGAGCGCGCCGACGAGCAGCAGCGCGGTGCACTCGGTGCCATCTTCGGCGGTGAGGCGGGCGGATGGCCGGCTCGGTTCGGGGAGATGTTCCACCCTGAGATGCGCGGCATGGATTTCGTCCCCATCGCCGTCGAGATCGACGAGGACCTCGGCACCTGGCGGGCCGAGATTCCCGGCAAGGTCACGGCCACCGCCGAGGCGCTCACGGGCCCGACGACACCGGACGGCGCACGCGTCCAGGTCCACAACGCCCCGGGCGCCGAGGTCGGACCAGGCCAGGTAGCCACCTGGGGGCGGGCCACTGCCGACCGCGCCGAGGCGTTCGGCTTCTCGTGGGAGCGCTCGGGGAAGTCGAGCAAATACTTCCCGTTCGACTGGAGCGGCCCCGACTAGCGCGGACCCTCTGCCCCGGGGGCGTGCCCGTGCCCCTGTTCGCCGTCTCCGGGTGAGCCACCCATCATCCGCAGCATGGCCGGGCCGCCGGTGCGCCAGAACCGTACGAGCAACGTCGCGGCCAGCAGCAGGAAGGCGATGTTGAGCCACGTCGTGTAGTTCCAGGTGACCCCCTCCTCGGGGATCGTCGCATCGGCCTGGTCGGGAATCAGCCCCAGTCCGTCGAAGGCGAACTCCACCACGTATCCGGCGACGGCCATCGCGGCGAAGAAGGTGACCAGCAGGAAGACGGCCATCCGGGCGCCGTAGTACTTCCGGTAGATGTTCAGGATCGGCAGGATCAACAGATCCGCGAAGATGAAGGCGATCACACCGCCGAAGCTGATGCCGCCCTTCCACAGCACCACGGCCAGCGGCACGTTGCCGATCGAGCAGACGAAGGTGGCCACCGCCACCAGTGGCCCAACCAGCGGGCCGATCAGCTTGGCGGCGAGCGGATGCCCCTCCAGGAAGAACGTCCGCCAGAAGTCGTCCGGCACCCAGGCCGCGATCGCCCCCGCGATCAGCAGCCCCGCCACCAGGTCCCGCACCACCGCGGCCCACTCCATGACGAAGATGTGGGACACGGACGTGAAGCCGTCACGGGAGAACAAGCGGCGCGCGAAACCGCCCTCCCCCCGCACCGACATGTCCATCGCCGCATGGCCTTCCATTGATCCCGCGATCCCACGCTCGGCCTGCTCCCGCGCCCGTGTCAGCAGCCGCTCGCGCAGGAAGAGACGGAACAGCACAGCGAGTACGCCGATCATGATCGGCCCGCCTGCAAACTCGGCGGCCGTGAACTGCCAGCCCATCAGCAGCGCGAGGATCACACCGAGCTCCACCACCAGGTTGGTGGAGGCGATCTCGAACGCCATCGCTGCGGTGAAGTCCGCGCCCTTGCGGAACAGCGAACGGGCCAGCGCCACGGCCGCGTACGAGCAGGACGACGAGGCCGCCCCGAGGCCGGCCGACAGGGCGAGAGTGCGCGGCCGGTCATCGCCGAGCAGCCGGACGACGGTCGAGCGGCGCACCACCGCCTGCACTACGGCCGACAAGGCGAAACCGAGGATCAGTGCCCAGGTGACTTCCCAGGTCATCGACCCGGCGATGGACAACGCGTGGCCGATCGCTTCCACAGTGTGCCTGCCCTTCGGCGCAGGGTTCGAACGTTTGCCAGGAAACGCCATTTACAGGCCAATTTGGCAGGTCTAGCGTAAAAGTACAGACGACGCTCGCCGCCATCACCATGGGAAGAGGGGAGCAGTCATGTCGTGGACGATATCCGGCACGTATGTGGCCGGTTGCTCTTGCGCGGTGTTGTGCAGCTGTCCGTACGACGGCCAGCCGCGGGACGCCAAGGGCGGGACCGAGTGCCTCGGCACCGCCGTGTTCCATGTGGCGAACGGGAACCTGGACGACCTGGACCTGTCCGCCATGGACTTCGCGTTCTACAACCACTTCCCCTCCAATCTGACCTCGGGTGACTGGAAGGTCGGGATCGTCGTGGACAGCGCGGCCAGCGACGAGCAGGCCGAGGGCCTGGAACGCATTCTGTCCGGCCGCGAAGGCGGACCATTCGGCCAGCTGTCCCAGTTCTACGGCGACTACCTGGGCATGGAGCGGGCGAGGGTGGCCCTTACGGGCGGGGACAGTCCCGGCCTTACAGTCGAGGGCCGGACGGAACTCTCCTACCGGCCGCTCACCGGGCCCGACGGCAGCTCGACGAAGATCAAGAACGCCATGTTCGGGTTCGCGCCCGAATTCGAAGTCGGCAGGACCTCCGGCCGGTCCGATGCCTTCGGGCTGAGCTACGAGGCGTCGTACGGCGAGACGGCCGACTACGTCTTCAGCAGCGAGGAGACCGCTGAGTCAGGCCAGGGGCGGATCTGAGCCCGGTTGCAGGTGCTGTTCAACTACTTCGGGCGCTGTTCAACTACTTGGTGCCGTTGCGCATGTCCAGCGCAGGCTCCTCAGCTGTCGGGGCCTCCTACGCGAACGACGCGGCCCTAGGAGGCCTGGTGAGTCACATGTCGGTGAGTCACATGTCGCCCATAGGCGGCATCGACCCCTGCAACCCCGGCAGCAGCCAGTCCTGGAACGGGGCGAGCACGGCCAGCACGAGAAACGCGACGCCCACGACCCGGGCGAGCAGCGGGCCATGGGACCACAGTTTCTCCACGAAGATCACCACGGCCAGTGCGGCCATCGCCGCCACGTTCATCACCCCGAGGGGAACGAGGACGACCATCAGCCCCGCACAGCAGCCGACACAGTAGGCGCCGTGATGGACACCCACCCGAAGGTCGCGGGCCGGCCGCCGGAACCCGGCGTAGCGCACCAGGTGGCTCATGGGGTCGCGGCAGTGCCGCAGACAGACGTACTTGAGGGGGCCGAGCTGATACAGGCCCGCGAGCAGGAAGGACACCGCGCCGATCCAGCGTCCGGCGGTGGGATGGTCCTCCACCAGGCCCCCGGTGAGGGCCAGGGCCCCGTAGGCGAGCAGTCCGAAGGCGGTCCACACCAGCAGATACCCACCCACGAACTCCACGGTGCGCACGGTCCGCGCCCAGCCCGAGGACTGCCGACCGATCCCCCGCACCCATGTGATGGCCACCGGCGCCATCGACGGCAGCATCATGGCCGCCATCATCGTCACCCACAGCAGCAGGAACAGCGGCAGCGCCATCCCCATCGTGCCCGGCTCGACCCCCATGTCCCGGGCCTGCCCTATCGTCAGCGCCCATGCGGGCACCGCGATCAGTACGACCAGGAACCAGGCGGCGGCGAGATCCCGCTTCGGCAGCAGGCCCCCACCCGCTGCAGTCGGCGCGGCCGACCGGGCGGATGCGGAGGCGGAAGTCTGGCTGTGACGCATGGGCGTGTACTCCTGCGGCTTCTTCCAGGACAGCACGCATCCCTCCGCGGCGCGAGCTCGCATGCCGGCCCATACCCAGCAACGGCTCCGTGCCCACGGCGTTGCGCCGCTTCAGCCCTTCACTGACGACATTCGATGACTCTCGACGACAACATCAGGAGCCGCCCTTGGTCGACTGGTGGCGCTGGTCGTCGACCACCTTCGTGAACGCGTGCTTGAACGCGGCGTAGTCGTCGGCGCCGAGTTCGTGGGCGTGGCGGCGCTCGATGTCGGCGAGGATGGCGCTCGTGCTGCCCACCGGGCGGGGCCTGGCGCAGATGGAGCGCTCCGGCGCCCCCGAGAGCCGGGACCTCATCGCCACCGTGGTCGAGTCCGCTGCCCGCTGAGTACCGCATCGCCGATGACAGCCTGCGGAGCGCACGTAGCACCAGGACTCGTCCCGGCGCGTACGCCAGGCAGGGACTCGCCACGCTGCTCGCCGATATCAGCCTGACCTGTCGATCGATCCCGCCCGGCTGGCGGGTCGGCGGCTTTCCCAGCTGGGTATCGACGGGCCCGATGGCCATCGAGTGCGCGTCCTGCGCGGCCCCGATGCGGCTGCTGCTGACCGCCGCGGGCGAAGAGGTGGACGCCAACACGCACAATTGGATGCCGTTGGAGGACCGCGACCGGTCGCTGCGAGGAAACGTCTCGATCCGGGGCGGTCATACAGGGACTCCGCCTAGCCGCCTGACCTGGCCATTAACGCCGAATGCCCCACCAGGACGGTGAGGGCATCACGCCGACCACATGATTCGCAGCCGCTCGCTCGGCGGGACGGACACAGACAGGAGCCCTCAACCAAGATCAACTGACTATTCGTCGGACACAGCCTAGCGTGGAGTCATGGACACGGCACAGGAATTCGAGACCCACCGACCACGGCTGTTCTCGCTGGCGTACCGGATGCTCGGCTCGGCGGCCGAGGCCGAGGACACGTGCAGGACGCATACCTGCGCTGGCACGGAGTCGAGCCCGGTCAGGTGGTCGCGCCGGGCGCGTGGCTGGCCAAGGTGGTCACCAACCTGTGTCTGAACCGACTCACCTCCGCCCGGGCGCAGCGCGAGGAGTACCCCGGGCCCTGGCTCCCAGAGCCGGTGGTGACCGATGCCGGGGTGCTCGGGCCGATGGAGACGGCGGTCCCGAGACGTCCGGCACACGATGCCCGCAGCAACGTCCGGTCACCTGGCTTTCCCGGCCGGCCATCTCCCAGGTGAGCTCGTGCAGCGAAAAGGCGCCAACGGACACTCGAGCCTTGATCCAGGGACCCATCCCGACGGTGCCACTGTGGCCGTCCAGGCCACGGGCTGCGTCCGGATGCCGATCGAGAAGATCCACCGGCCACCCCGCTGATGTCCCCGCCCCACGAGCGGGGACATCAGCGGGCGAGTTCGACCGAGAGGCTGTCGTCGGTGCCGGGCAGGGACAGGGCCGCGAGCCACGTGCCGCCCGCGATGTCCTTCATCGAGCGGTGGCGCCGAGCGGCTCATCTTCCACCAGGGCGAAGACATCGTCGTGATGGAAAGCAAGGGCGGCAAAGCCGGAAACGTCATTACGAGTTACGGACCGTCCGGCCCCAAGAACGACAGCGGCGCCGCCGCATGGGGCGGGTCACCAACCGACCCCGGACCGCCCGTCACACGCGAGCAGATCGTCAACGGCGGCATCCCCACTCCTAAGGGCGGCTCTCTGCCTCCGGCGACAAGGAACCACCATGCGACTCGATCTGGCAGCGGATTTCGCCGTCACCCTCACCGACCGGCCCCTGGCCCTTGCCCCCCGCTATTCCCTGTCGGGCGCATACGTCACGGCATCTCCGCACACCGGCCGGCCCAGCCACGAGGTGCTCCTGTCCGAGACATTCGGGAGCGTCGACTGGCTGTGGTCCGGCGACGACGAATTCCGCTTCGACAAAGGTGACCGCTCACTCAGAGGCTGCACGCTCACGGTTCCCGAGGAAGCACCCGCGGGCTGGGATCCGCACGCCTGGACCGACGTACCCTCCACCGCCGGGAGCATGACGGCCCTCACCCAGGCCAACTTCGGCGCGAAGCCCACGTCGCTCAGGTGGGTGAGCGAATCCGGCGACCAGTTGGTGTGCGCCCACCGCAGGCCTCCCGTACACGACATCCTGCGCCTGCGCATCGCACCGTATCTGGATCTCGTCTTCGCCGACCGCGCTTACGCGGGATGGATTCTGAACCGCCCGGCCGACCACCTCGTACACGAGTGGGAACCCGCCCCTTCGACCCCGGCACCGGGCAGCACGGCGTCCGTGCTGCGCGACTACCTGACCACGGTCATCGAGCCCAAGATCGACAGAATGCAGGACGGCGACCCCGCCCTCCTCGGGGAACTGGACACCCTCCTCGCCCACATCGCCGCCCTCCCCGCAGACCCCAGGCGAGACGTACTGCACGACCAAGTGATCGACCTCCGCGAAAACTGGTACGGCGACAGCTGAACGGCTCACACCCATCCCGATGAGGGCAGAAGCACACACGGCTCGGCCGGCTCTCCGAGCAGATCCGCAATGTGGACGCTCGTCTGGCCCGCCTCGTGAAATGTCATGCCCCGCAGCTGCTCGACGTGGTGGGGATCGGTCCGGACAGGGGGCTCCCGCTCCCCAGCGCCGACTTCAGCTGGGAGTACGCGTCGGAGCCGTCGCCTTGCTGAGCACCGTGGGGAACAACCCGGAACGCCTGAACAGTGAGGCGTCCTTCGCCGCGCTGTGCGGCGGGACGTTCTCCGCCTGGATGGCAGAGACGTCGCCGTCGATGGCCCGCAGCGTGTGGGGCATCGCGCGGCACTCACCGAATCCAACCGTGAACTTGAGCGAGAGAACGCCCGGCTCAGGCCTCTGCAAGGACAGGTGAACGAACTCGAGAAGGACCTGACGGCAGCCCGCACCAGCCTGCGACAGATGATCCGGGACGAGAGCCGCCGCTGACGGGAGACTTAGAGATCATCTCATTTCGTGGGATGGGTAGTCTGTCTGTGTGTTGATGGTGGAGTGGTTGGTGCCGGACGGGTTGTGGGAGTTGTTCCAGCGGATGGTGCCGGAGGCGCCGACGCGTCCGCAAGGCGGCGGTCGGCGTCGGTACGGGGACCGTGAGGTGCTGGCGGCAATCATCTTCGTGGCGACGACGGGGTGCACGTGGTCGCAGGTCCCGCCGGTGTTCGGCCCCTCCGGAGCGACGGCCCACCGTCGGTTCATGGAGTG
>NZ_JBVIHM010000029.1:81455-100594 GCF_055570295.1 Streptomyces sp. NPDC031265 | reverse complement strand
CCCCCCCCCCCCCCCCCCCCCCCCCCCCCCCCCCCCCCCCCCCCCCCCCCCCCCCCCCCCCCCCCCCCCCCCCCCCCCCCCCCCCCCCCCCCCACAGCCGGCCTGCGGACAAACGGAGCCCCCGCAAGGGGGTGCAGGGGCGCAGCCCCGCCCCGGGGTCCGGGGGCGCAGCCCCCGGGAGAGCCCCCCACCCACCCCCGGAGGGTTTAGGTGAAGGGGCGGGGTGGGGCTCCATCCGCCTAGAAGCCGTGCGGCAGCCACGGCGCCACCGGGGTCGTGAACGCCGCGCCCGCCTCCGCCAGCGCCCCCTCCCGGAGCTCCCGGACTCGGCCCGCCGCCGCGAGGGCCGCCAGCGACACCCCGCCCATGAACGCCGCCCCCAGCTCACGCACGGACAGCGCCACATCCGCCGCATCAGACGTGCGCGAGCACACCGCGCCCTTCCCGTCCCCGCTCAACCGCCACCGACCCGCATTCCACCCACAAAACGCATCCGCGACCTCGAAGACCACGTCCACCGGCGCCGAATAAGTACGGGACGCCAGCCCCGACCCCACGTCCACCAGCCGCACGTACAGCCCGTCCCGTATCCGCACCCCGCACCGCCGCACATCCGACACGAGGTGCAGCAGCGGGTCGTCCGCCGGACGGTTGCCCGCCTTGACCGTCGACGTCAGGTCGATGTCGCAGAGGAACCGCCACAGCGCGCCGTACACCGCAGGGTCGTCCGCGTTGATGTCCCGCAGCGTCACGACGCCCTTCGGGCCCGCCGCGTCCCACACCGGCTTGGTGTGGAAGCGCACGTACCCCACGACCTCGCCGCCCCGCGAGGCCAGCACGCACTGCGCGGGCGACCCCCCGTCCCGGAAGCCCGGCGGGTCGAGGAGCGGGTGCCGCTCCCAGCCGGGCGTGCGCAGGAACATCCCCGCGCGCGTGCCGGCCGCACGCCCGTACACCTCCTCGCACGCCGAAGCGGCATCCGCGAGGGACGCGTACCGCAGGGTCACGTCCTCCGCGCCCTCCGGCACCTCCACCCGCACCCGCGAGGAGTCGATCTCCAGTCTCATCTGCTGGGTGGCGAGGCCGAACCCGTACCGCTCGTAGATCCCCGGCTCGGACGCCGTGAGGACGGCGAGCGGGACGCCCTCCTCGCGCAGGACGTCAAGCTGGCTCCGCATCATCGACGTGAGGATCCCGCGCCGGCGGTGCGTCGCGGCGACGCCGACCGCGCTGACCGCCCCGGTCGGTACGAATGCGCCGCCCGGCACCGACACCGGCAGGGCGAAGGTCTGCGTCGTACCGACGACGGACGGCCCGTCATAAGCTGCCAGGCATCGCGCCGGATCGATCACCGTGCGCCAGAACTCCTCCAGCTCCGGATCCTCGGGTACGCCCCCGAACACCCGCTCCACCATCCCGTACCACTGGTCGAAGTCGGCGGGGTCCAGAGCACGTACGTCCACAGTCATACGCCATGACTACCAGCGGTTATGACATCCGGTCGACCGGATTTCGAACACAGTCCCAGAGGGGTCCCCCTGCGCATGGCGGCGTCGGCTGGATAGGGTCACCGGCAATGGCACGACGCGTGGGAGCGGATTCGTACAGTGCCCGGTGGCGCAAGTCGGCGCACCGGGCACGTATCGCGCTGCGCAAGTCCGGGGTCGACTACTTCCGGGGCGACGGATCGGACTGGATCGCGCTCGTGGGCCTGCTCCTCACCGTCCCGGCGATCACCTTGGCGACGCTCGCCTCACCGGTCTGGTGCGCGCCCGGCGCGCTGGCCCTGCCGATCGTCGCGGGCGGCGTCCTGCTCCGCCCCGCGAGCCTGCTCGGCCTGTACGCGGCCGCCGCCCTCGCCCTGATCGTGGAGTCCGTACAACTGGGCCCGTACACGGAGGGCCCCGCCAGGGTGACCCCCGGCACGGTCCTCGTGGTCGCCGCCTGCGGCCTCTTCGGCCTCCTCATCGCCCAGTTCCGGGCCCGCGTCGGCGTGCCCTGGCGGCGCGGCGGCACCATGCTCTTCGACCTGCGCGAACGCATCCGCGTCCAGTCCGCCCTGCCACGCCTGCCGCGCGGCTGGCACCGAGAGATGGCCCTGCGCCCGGCGGGCGGCCAGTCCTTCTCCGGCGACTTCGTCGTGGCGGCCCGTACGAACGGGAACCGCACGCTCGAAGTCGTCCTCACGGATGTCTCCGGCAAGGGCATGGACGCGGGCTCGCGCGCGCTGCTCCTGTCCGGCGCGTTCGGCGGGCTGCTCGGCTCGCTCCCGCCGCACGGCTTCCTCACGGCGGCCAACGGCTATCTGCTCCGCCAGGACTGGGACGAGGGGTTCGCGACCTCGATCCACCTCGTCCTCGACCTGGACTCCGGCGACTACGAGCTGCTGTCCGCCGGCCACCTCCCCGCCCTGCACCTCCAGGCGGGCTCCGGCCGCTGGCGCGAGGTGACGGGGGAGGGGCCGCTGCTCGGGGTGTACGACGGGGCCGAGTTCCACCCGGTCAAGGGCTCACTCGGCCCCGGCGACGTCCTGATGCTCTTCACGGACGGCCTCGTCGAGACGGCCGAACGCGACATCGCGGAAGGCATCGACCGCCTCACGGGCGAGGCCGACCGTTACGTCACGACGGGCTTCGAGGGCGCGGCGTGGCACCTGATCGAGGCGGTGGCGAAGGACGTCAACGACGACCGGGCGCTGCTCTTGATCAGGCGTGATGCGTGAGGTCGTGCACGAAGGCCGCGAACGCGGCCGGGCTGACGGTGAGGGCGGCGCCCTCGGGCCGCTTGGAGTCGCGGATCGCGATGGCGTGGGGGAGGTCTGCGACCTCGACACATTCGCCGCCGCTGCCGCCGCTGTAGCTCGACTTACGCCACGACGCGCCCCCGAGTGCGGCGCACTCGACGCAGTCACCCCCGCTGCCGCCGCTGTAGCTCGACTTACGCCACTGCGCGTCCGTCAGGTCCATAGCGTTCCTCCATTACGCGAGCGATCAGTGCAGCCGAGTCCTCGGGGGAGAGGGCTGTGGCTTGCAGGCGAGCGTATCCGACTGAACGCTCCCTGATCACTGGCGGGTTGGCGGTCATGTGCCCGATGTCGTAGCTCTCCGAGTAGAAGAGGTCCGGGTCGTCATCGAACCGCAGGAGGGTGAACGACCCTAGCGTTGCGGGGTGTTCACCGACCGAGAAGGGGAGCACCTGGAGGTACGTCCACGGACGTTCGCAGACATTCAGCAAGTGGGCCAGCTGCTTCCGCATGACCTTCCTGCCGCCGACCTCGCGGTACAGCACCGCCTCGTCGAGCACCACCCACAGCGCGGGCGGGGTGTCCCGCTCCAGGATCCGCTGGCGTTCCAGTCGAGCAGCAACCAGAGTGTCGAGGTCGTCTGGACTGTGGGCGCCCACGAGCGCCTCCGCGTACTCCTTCGTCTGCAACAAGCCGTACACCACCTGCGCCTGGTAGGTGCTGATGTACGTAGCCCGCGCTTCCATCTCTGCGAACTGCTGGAACCAAGTCGGCAGTTGGCTGCGCAGCACCAACCCCACCAGCCGCGAGAACCGGCCCTCCGTCCCCAGCGCAGCGTCAACGCGCTCCGAGAAGTTCCTGGTCGGCACCTTCATCGCCGTCTCGATCTGGCCGATCAGCGACGCGGCACAGAACAGGCAGCCCCCTAACTGCTCCTGCGTCATCCCGGCGCGCTCGCGTTCGCGGCGCAGCTCGGAACCGTAATAGTCGAGCGGCGACGCGCTCGGATCCAGCGTGCGGATGTTCACCACGGCGGCCTCCAGCGGCTCGCGGAGTTGCTCAGGTCACATAGCGGAGCGTAATCAAGCAACCGCGCCCCGCGAGGGGAAACGGGACAACTCCCGTACGGGGGTGGGGGTGTCCCCACCCCCGATCCGCCGGGAGCCGCCATGGCCCGCGACCTGCCCGGATCCGTAACTTCGAGGCATCGGACAACGCACGTACGAGGAGAGGTCGAGGACGATGGCACTGGGACGCGGCAAGCGGCGGGCGACACGGGTCGAGGCCGCCGAGGGCGACCCCGGCTGGGCCGTCGAGCTGCGCGGGGTGCGGCGTCAGTACGGGCGCGGCGGCTCGGCCGTGCACGCCCTGCGGGGGATCGACCTCAAGCTGCCGCGCGGGAGCTTCACGGCGGTGATGGGGCCGTCGGGGTCGGGCAAGTCGACGTTCCTCCAGTGCGCGGCGGGGTTGGACCGGCCCACGGACGGGTCCGTACGGCTCGGCGGGACCGAGATCACGGGCATGAGCGAGAACAAGCTGACCGAACTGCGCCGCGCCCGGCTGGGGTTCGTGTTCCAGGCGTTCAACCTGCTGCCTTCGCTGACGGTGGAGCAGAACGTACTGCTGCCGATGCGGCTGGCGGGGCGGCGGCCGGAGCGGCGCCGGGCCGAGGAACTCCTGGGCCAGGTGGGGCTGGCGGGGAAGGGGAAGCGTCGCCCGGGTGAGCTCTCCGGTGGTCAGCAGCAGCGCGTGGCGATCGCGCGGGCGCTGGTGACGCGGCCGGACGTGGTGTTCGCGGACGAGCCGACGGGCGCGCTGGACACGAGGACGGCGGCGGAGGTGCTTTCGCTGCTGCGGAACGCGGTGGACGGGATGGGCGCGACGGTCGTCATGGTCACGCACGACCCGGGCGCCGCCGCCTACGCCGACCAGGTCCTCTTCCTCGCGGACGGGTCGATGGCGGACGCCCTCACGGGCGCGTCGGCGGGGCAGATCGCGGGCCGGATGACGTCGCTGACGGCGCCGGCGACGACGTACGCGGCGGCAGCGGCGTGAATTCCCCCACCCCGCCCCTTCCCGCTGTGACATTTGCGGCTCCGCCGCGTGGCCTCCGGGGGCCCCTGAAGCGCCCCTTCGGGGCGCCCCTGTAGGGGCGCGGGGAACTGCGCGAGCAACCCGGCACGGTCCGCAGCCGAAGCTCCAGGCCGCCCGCCCAGGGCTTTCGGGAAGGGGCGGGGTGGGGAATCCCGCCCGCCGCAGGCGCACCCCCACCCGCACACATGCACGCACCTACAGGAGTCACCCCACCATGACCCCCCGCCCCAACGGCCTCGCCCGCGCAGCGATCCGCTTCAAACCGTCCGCCTTCGTCGGCACCTTCGTCGCCCTCTTCATGGCCGCGATGATCGTCTCCGCGTGCGGGATCCTCCTGGAGACCGGAGTGCGCGCGTCCGTCCCGGCCGAGCGGTACGCCGGCGCCCCCGTGGTCGCCGCCGCCGACCAGCAGGCCCACTACACCACCGGCGGCGGCGAGGACCGGGACACCGAGTCCGTCGCGCTGCCCGACAAGGCGCGGCTCGACGCCGCCCTGACGGCCCGCGCGGCGACGGCCCCCGGCGCGTCCGCCGCGATCGCGGACGTCTCCTTTCCTGTACGCGACGTACGTACGGGAAATACGCCCGCGACCGCCCACGGCTGGGGCTCGACCGCCTTCACCGGCACGAAGCTCACCTCCGGCACCCCGCCCCGTACCGGCCAGGTGGTGACCGGCGACCGCGCCGCCATCGGCGACCGGCTCGCCGTCGACACCCCGTCCGGCAAGCGGCAGTTCACGGTGTCCGGCACCACGAAGGCCCCCGGCACCATGTGGTTCACCGACACCCAGGCCATGGCCCTGTCCGGGCACCCCGGCAAGGCCGACGCCATCGCCGTACTCGCCAAGCCCGGCGTCGCGGCCTCCGCCCTCGCCGACCAGGTCGCCCAGCGGCTCGGAGACGCGGCCGAGGTCCACACCGGTGACGGGCGCGGCGCCGTCGAGACCCGCGGCCTCGCCTACGCCAAGGAGCTGCTGACCGCGCTCGGCGGCTCCTTCGGCGGCATGGCCGCCATGGTCGCCGTCTTCACCGCCGCCGGGACCGTCACGCTCTCGGTCGGCCAGCGCCGCCGCGAGTACGCCCTGCTGCGCGCGATCGGCGCGACCCCGCGCCAGATCCGGCGCACCATCGCCACCGAGACCATGCTGGTCGCCCCGCTCGCGGGCGCGCTCGGCTGCCTCCCGGGCGCGGCGCTCGCGAACTGGTGGTTCGGACAGCTCCGCGACAAGGGCGCGGTCCCGGAAGCCGTGGACCTGTCGGTGTCGTGGATCCCGATGGCGGCGGCGGCCGGCGCGGCCGTGCTGACGTCGCTCTTCGCCGGGTACATGGCGGCCCGCCGCCCGTCCCGCACCAAGCCGGGCGAGGCGCTGCGGGACGCGTCGGTGGAGCGGCTGCGCATCGGCTGGATCCGTACGCCCCTGGGCGTCGCGGCCCTCGGCGGCGGCATCGCCTTCACGGGCGTGGCCGCGTCCGAGAAGGGCGAGAACGCGGCGAACGCGGCCCTCGGCGTCGTCATGCTCTTCATGCTCGCCGTGGCCCTCCTCGGCCCGCTGATCGCCCGCGCCTGCGCCGGTCTGTTCGGTCTGCCGCTGCGCGCGGCCGGCGCTCCGGCGTCGCTGGCGGCGGCCAACTCCCGTACGAACGCCCGCCGTCTGGCCTCCGCGATCACCCCGATCGTCCTGGCCATGGCGTTCTCCTCCACCCTCGTCTTCATGCACACCAGCGAGGACCGCGTCACCGCGAAGCAGCAGCGGGCGGGCCTCGTCGCCGACCGGGTGATCACCGGCCCGTCGGGCCTGACCTCGGACGCGGTGGCGCGGGCGAAGGCGACCCCGGGCGTCGACACGGCGGTGGGCCTGACCCGTACGTCCGTCCTGGTCCACTCCGGCGGCGCCCTCCAGTCGATCTCCACGCAGGGCTTCACGGGCACGGGCGCCGACCTCGCGCGCGTCCAGGACCTCGGCGTACGCAAGGGCTCCCTGGACGCCCTGAAGCCCGGCACGATCGCCCTGGACAAGACCCTGGCGAACGACACGCACGCGCGCGTGGGCGACCGGCTCGACATCCTGCTCCCCGACGGCACGAAGGCGTCCCCGAGGGTGGTGGCCACGTACGACAGGGGCCTCGGCCTGTCCCAAATAACCCTCCCGCAGGGCGACTTGGCCTCCCACACGACGACGGTGGGCATGCCGACGGAACTCCTGCTGAAGGGGAAGGCCGCGGCGTCCGCCCTGGCGCCGCTCGGCGACACCGTCACGGACGCGGCGGGCTACGCCACGGCCAAGAGCGTGGAACGCGACCTGAACGCCTGGGCCAACACGACCATGGCGGCCGTACTCGGCGGCTTCGCGGCCGTCGCGGCGGCGAACACGCTGGTCATGACCATCCTGGACCGCCGCCGCGAGCTCGGCACCCTGCGCCTGATCGGCGCGACCCGCCGCCAGGTCATGGGCATGGTGCGCTGGGAGGCGCTCCTGGTGACGTCGGCGGGCCTGATCCTGGGCACGGCGATAGCCCTGGCGACGCTGATCCCCATGATGAACGGCCTGACGGGCGAGAGCCCGTACATCCCGCCCGTCCTGTACGGATCGTTCGCCGCGGGCATCCTGGGCCTGGGCCTCGCCTCCACGGCGCTCCCGGCCCGCGCGGCCCTACGCTGAGCCGCATGCTCACACTCCCCGAGGTCGAGGCGATCGCGAGGGCGGCCCACGCCACCCAGACCGACAAGGCGGGCCGCCCGTACACCGAACACCTGGCGGCCGTGGCCGAAGGCGTACGCGCGCGTGGCGGCACCGAGGAGCAGATCGCGGCGGCGTGGCTGCACGACGCGGTGGAGGACGGGGCGCTGTCACAGGAGCGGCTGGAGTGGGCGGAACTGGCGCCCGGGGTACGGGAGATGGTGATGGCGGTGACCAAAAGACAGGGCGAGGCCCTTCCGGCCTACGCGGCCCGAATCCTCGCCGCCCCGGGCGCGCTGCTGGTCAAGGAGGCGGACCTGGCCCACAACGCGGACCCGGCCCGCCTCGCCGCCCTCGACGAGCCCACCCGTACCCGCCTCACCCACAAATACGCCACCATGCGCGCCCTCCTGGGCTTGGCGTGATCCATACCTTGGCTATGTGTCAGGCGGCAGCACCTGCAGGGGTGTTGGTGGCACGATGGACCCTGCGGGGTGTGCTCGGCGGCACATTCCGGGCCGGCAAGGCGGACCGACCAAGGGTGTGATCAGTTGTGGCCATTTCACTGTCTGTGGTGCTGCTGTTGGCGATCGTCCTCGTGGTGATGATCCGGGGCGGCTCCATCAAGACCGGCCCGGCCATAGTCGCCGCGCTCTTCGGTTTCTTCATGGCGTCGACCGGGATGGCGCCGTCGATAAACCGCTTCCTGAACTCGCTGGCGGAAACGATCGACCAGATCAAGTTCTGAGCACACCCGCCGGGTCCCGGAAACACTTCGGGCCCGGTGAGCTGGTCACCGGGCCCGAGGCCGTGGAGCGGGCGACGGGAATCGAACCCGCGTAGCTAGTTTGGAAGACTAGGGCTCTACCATTGAGCTACGCCCGCGTGTGTCGCGTCGCAGGTCGGGAACGACCGCGGCACGAAGAGCATCGTAGCGGGTCACCCCCCGCGTGCGCACACCGCATCCGGCCGTGCGGCCCGGTGCGCAAAACGGCCGACGAATTCCCCGCGGGCATGTACCCTACGTGTCGCACCGACGGGGTGTGGCGCAGCTTGGTAGCGCGTCCGCTTTGGGAGCGGAAGGCCGTGGGTTCAAATCCCGCCACCCCGACAGCAGCGTCCGGCAGTGGCCGACGGCGTCCCCGGATGGCCTTCGCCGACTCTCCGTGCACGCCTCACACGATCTCCGCGCACAAGATCGCATTGTGGGTGGCATCCCGCTTGCGGTTACTATGCAAGCTGCGTGCCCGTGTGTCTGACCAATCCGATGAACCGGGCCCCATCCGCCCGCGGCCGTCGGCCACCGGGCAGAACCCCCAGAAGTCAGCCACAAGGAGACCGAACCGTGAAGAGCGCCGTGGAGACCCTGAACCCGACTCGGGTTCGGCTCACTGTCGAGGTGCCCTTCGAGGAGCTCAAGGACAGCCTCGACGCGGCGTACAAGAAGATCAACCAGCAGGTCACGGTGAAGGGCTTCCGCAAGGGCAAGATCCCGGCCCGCGTCATCGACCAGCGGTTCGGCCGTGGTGCTGTGCTGGAGGAGGCCGTCAACGACGCGCTCCCCAAGTTCTACACCGAGGCGGTCAACGAGGCCGAGCTGAACCCGCTCGGCCAGCCCGAGGTCGACATCACGGAGCTGAAGGACGGCGAGACGCTGAACTTCACCGCCGAGGTCGACATCCGCCCGACCATCGAGATCCCGGACTACTCGGGCATCGAGGTGACCGTCGACGCGGTCGAGGTCTCCGACGAGGACGTCGAGAAGGCCGTCTCGGACCTGCGTGAGCGCTTCGCCTCGACCTCCCCGGTCGAGCGCGCCGCCCAGGACGGCGACGTCCTGACGATCGACCTTGAGGCCAAGGTCGACGGCGAGGTCCTGGAGGACGGCGTGGCCGAGGGTGTCTCGTACACCATCGGTTCCGGCGAGCTCCTCGACGGCATCGACGAGGCCGTCAAGGGCCTGGAGGCCGGTGGCGAGGCCACCTTCACCTCGCAGCTCAAGGGCGGCACCGCCGAGGGCAAGGACGCCGAGGTCACCGTCAAGGTCACCCAGGTCGCCGCGCGCGAACTGCCGGAGCTGGACGACGACTTCGCGCAGCTCGCCTCGGAGTTCGACACCCTCGACGAGCTCAAGGCCGACAGCCGCAAGCGCCTTGAGAACATGAAGCAGTTCGACCAGGCCACCCAGGCCCAGGAGCGCGTGCTCGACGAGCTGCTGAAGATCACTGAGGTCCCGATCCCCGAGAAGCTCCTCGCGGACGAGATCCAGACCCGCAAGCACAACCTCGAGCACCACCAGCTCGGCCAGATGGGCCTCGACCTCGCCAAGTACCTGGAGATCCAGGGCAAGACCGAGGAAGAGTTCACCGCCGAGACCGAGGAAGCGGCCGTCAAGGGCATCAAGACGCAGTTCATCCTTGACGAGCTCGTCAACAAGGAGAAGCTGAACGTCAACCAGGAGGAGCTCACCGAGCACCTGGTGCGCCGTGCCGCCTCCTCCGGCATGTCCCCCGACCAGTTCGCCCAGGCCGTCGTCGAGGGTGGCCAGGTGCCGATGCTCGTCGGCGAGGTCGCCCGCGGCAAGGCGCTGGCCGTGGTCGTCGAGGCCGCCAAGGTCGTCGACACCAACGGTGAGGCCGTTGACCTGGAGGACGACGAAGACGAGGCCGCCGAGGTCGAGGCCGCCGCCGAGACCGTCGAGGCCGTCGTCGACGCCGACGCCGAGGAGAAGACCGAGGCCTGAGCCTCGGCCCGACCTCGTACGGCAGGCACCGCCTGACCACGCGTACGAAGTACGTGAGGAGGGGCCCGCGACGCAGCCGCGTCCGGGCCCTTCCGCGTACCCGGACCGAAGCCGTGCCCAGGCGCCCCGTGGCCGGTTCTGTACGCACCCGCGCTTCAACCACCTTGCGCTCCGAGCGAACAGTTCGGGAACCGGGATGGCGTTGTCCTACCTGCGCGTTAGGGTCCATGAATACGGGGGCGTGGAGTCAGCCGGTGAAGTCGGCCGCAAGCCCCGCCCTCTGAATGAAGACGCTGAGACGGCCGAAGCCGTCAGAGACGAGCAGGTGGATACGTGACGAATCTGATGCCTTACGCCGCCGGTGAGCCGTCCCTCGGTGGTGGCCTCGGCGACCATGTCTACAACCGGCTCCTCAACGAGCGCATCATCTTCCTCGGCCAGCAGGTCGACGACGACATCGCCAACAAGATCACCGCACAGCTCCTCCTCCTGGCCGCCGAGCCGGAGAAGGACATCTACCTCTACATCAACAGCCCCGGCGGCTCGGTGACGGCCGGCATGGCGATCTACGACACCATGCAGTACATCCCGAACGACGTGGTCACGATCGGTATGGGCATGGCGGCCTCGATGGGCCAGTTCCTGCTCACCGGCGGCACCGCCGGCAAGCGCTTCGCGCTGCCGAACACCGACATCCTGATGCACCAGGGCTCCGCCGGCATCGGCGGCACCGCCTCGGACATCAAGATCCAGGCCGAGTACCTGCTGCGTACGAAGACGCGCATGGCGGAGATCACCGCCCGCCACTCGGGCCAGACGGTCGAGACGATCATCCGCGACGGCGACCGCGACCGCTGGTACACGGCGGAGGAGGCCAAGGCCTACGGCCTCATCGACGACATCATGGCCCACGCGGCCGGTGTTCCGGGCGGCGGCGGCACCGGGGCCTGAGCCCCTCTCCCCGGCTCCCAGCGAGCCGGGGACCCCAGCCCCGGCCCCTGAGCACCCGAGCCCACAGAACGCCACCAGGATGGTGAACCCCGACATGCAGAACAACCTCTCCGCAAGCGGCCTCTACACCGGCCCGCAGGTGGACAACCGCTACATCGTGCCGCGCTTCGTCGAGCGCACCTCGCAGGGCGTGCGTGAGTACGACCCGTACGCGAAGCTGTTCGAGGAGCGCGTGATCTTCCTCGGCGTGCAGATCGACGACGCCTCCGCCAACGACGTCATGGCGCAGCTGCTGTGCCTGGAGTCGATGGACCCGGACCGCGACATCTCGATCTACATCAACAGCCCGGGCGGCTCGTTCACGGCCCTGACGGCCATCTACGACACGATGCAGTTCGTGAAGCCCGACATCCAGACGGTCTGCATGGGCCAGGCGGCCTCCGCCGCCGCCGTGCTGCTCGCCGCGGGCACCCCCGGCAAGCGCATGGCGCTGCCCAACGCGCGCGTGCTGATCCACCAGCCGTCCTCGCAGACCGGCCGTGAGCAGCTCTCCGACCTGGAGATCGCGGCCAACGAGATCCTGCGCATGCGCAGCCAGCTGGAGGAGATGCTGGCCAAGCACTCCACCACGCCCATCGAGAAGATCCGGGACGACATCGAGCGGGACAAGATCCTCACCGCCGAGGACGCCCTGGCGTACGGCCTGGTCGACCAGATCGTGTCGACCCGCAAGACGACGTCGGCCGCGGCCGCCTGACGCAGCCGGAGCCCCTGGCGCGGTACATATGACGGTCCACGTCGAAGTGAACCGCGCCAAGGGGGGCCCGAACGGGGGGCCAGGCAAGGTACCGTCGGATATGAGGCACCAGGAGCCGCTGAACGTGGCGTCTCCCAGGCGAAGGGGAAGCACCTCGTGGCACGCATCGGTGATGGCGGCGACCTGCTCAAGTGCTCGTTCTGCGGCAAGAGCCAGAAGCAGGTGAAGAAGCTCATCGCAGGCCCCGGTGTGTACATCTGCGACGAGTGCATCGATCTCTGCAACGAGATCATCGAGGAGGAACTCGCCGAGTCCTCCGAGGTGCGGTGGGAGGAACTGCCCAAGCCGCGCGAGATCTACGAGTTCCTGGAGAGCTACGTGGTGGGCCAGGAGCCCGCCAAGAAGGCGCTCTCCGTGGCGGTCTACAACCACTACAAGCGCGTCCAGGCCGGTGAGAACGGCGGCGCGCAGGGCCGGGACGACGCGATCGAGCTCGCCAAGTCCAACATCCTGCTGCTCGGCCCCACCGGCTCCGGCAAGACCCTCCTCGCCCAGACCCTCGCCCGGATGCTGAACGTCCCGTTCGCCATCGCGGACGCGACGGCGCTGACGGAGGCGGGCTACGTCGGCGAGGACGTCGAGAACATCCTCCTCAAGCTCATCCAGGCCGCGGACTACGACGTCAAGAAGGCCGAGACGGGCATCATCTACATCGACGAGATCGACAAGGTCGCCCGGAAGAGCGAAAACCCGTCGATCACGCGTGATGTGAGCGGCGAGGGCGTACAGCAGGCGTTGCTGAAGATCCTGGAGGGCACGACGGCCTCGGTGCCGCCCCAGGGCGGGCGCAAGCACCCCCACCAGGAGTTCATCCAGATCGACACGACGAACGTGCTGTTCATCGTGGGCGGCGCCTTCGCGGGCCTGGAGAAGATCATCGAGTCGCGGGCCGGCGCGAAGGGCATCGGCTTCGGCGCGACGATCCGCTCCAAGCGGGAGATCGAGGCGAGCGACCAGTTCCAGGAGGTCATGCCGGAGGACCTGGTGAAGTTCGGGATGATCCCCGAGTTCATCGGCCGCCTGCCCGTCCTCACCTCGGTCCACAACCTCGACCGCGAGGCGCTCCTCCAGATCCTGGTCGAGCCGCGCAACGCGCTGGTCAAGCAGTACCAGCGCCTGTTCGAACTCGACGGCGTGGAGCTGGACTTCGACCGCCCGGCCCTGGAGGCCATCGCCGACCAGGCGATCCTGCGCGGCACGGGGGCGCGCGGTCTGCGCGCGATCATGGAGGAAGTCCTGATGTCGGTGATGTACGAGGTCCCGTCCCGCAAGGACGTGGCCCGCGTCGTCATCACGTCGGACGTCGTCCACAACAACGTCAACCCGACACTGGTCCCGCGCGAGCCGCGGATCGTGAAGAACGACGGGCGGCACGAGAAGTCGGCGTAGCCGACGGGTTGTGCGGGTGTGTGAAGGTGCCCGCCCAGTGGGGCAAGTCCTCCTCTGGGCGGGCACCATTGCGTCCGCTGCCGTGTGGCATTGACCAGGCCGGTTTCGGTCTGGTCGTACCTGTTCAAGACACTTCCATGATCGTTTATTGACGTTCGAGCCGCTGAATGATCAGTTCGGTTCTGGTGCGAGGGCATGGGGCTCTGACCAGACTCATGGAAGGCTGAACGTGAAACTGCTCAAGGTGAAGCGCGTCATCGGTGCGGCGGGCTTCGTGGCCGCGACCGCGGTGGCTGTACCGCTGATGACCGCTGGGACGGCACAGGCCACGGCGGTCGAGTGTGACAACTACCTGACGCGTGCCGGATACAACGTCGGCCCCAAGCTGCAGAACGCCTGCCTGATCAAGGGCCCCTGGGCGGGCGCGGCCAATCCTGTTTGCATCGGGAAGATGGTCGCAATAGGTGTCAAGCCCGACGACGCGGACGAGGCTTGCTCGCGCGCGTGAGGCGAGCGGGTCAGGCGGTCGGGTCAGGCGGGCGGGGTGATCTGGAGCAGCGATCACCCCGCCCGCCGAGTGGACTTGGAGGTTACTTCTTCACACGCGCGGTGTTGTACAGCTTCGCCGCGAGGTCGGCGACCTGGTCGGTCGGCATGGTAGCGCCGCCGCCCTTGCCGAGCATGGCCGCCATGTCGATCGCCTCGACGACACCGACCGTGGAGTAGTCCGACCAGATACAGATCGGGATCTCGGCGGTCTTGGCGTCCTTGGTGTCGGTGACCTTGGCGTTCTGGCACTTCATCAGCGCGCCCGAGAACCCGGCGGGCTTGATCGACTTGGGGCTGCCGACCAGCTCGGCCTTGGTGTCGCTCTTCTTCTTGTCGTCGTCGCTGCTCTCCTGGAGCTTCGCGAACATGGCGTCGAGCGTCTTCGACGGGTCGCTGATGTCACCGTAGAAGCCGTGGAACATCAGCGTCTTGCCGCCCAGCGGGTTGCTGGCGTCACCGGCCGCCTTGTAGGACCTGGACACCTCCGAGGGGTCCTTGATCCCCATCGCCTCGGCTTCCGTCTTGTCCTTCTCCGACATCTTCTTGTCGGAGGAGGAAGAGGAACTGGAGCTCTTGTATTCGCCGACCGTCGCCGGGGTCACCAGCTTGTAGCCCTTGGTGCTCGCGGAGACGTCGCCGCTGCCGCCGCCCCCGCCCTTCGTCACGAACCACATGCCACCGCCGATGACCGCGACCGCGACGACGACGGCCGTCACGATCAGGCCCGTCTTCTTCTTGGCCGGGGCGGGCGGCATGGGCGCCCCGTACGGCGGCTGCTGGCCGTACTGGGGCTGCTGGGCCGGGTAGCCGTAGCCCTGCTGGGGCGGGACGCCCTGCGGGGGCTGCTGCGGGTAGCCGTAGCCGGGCTGCGGCTGCCCGGGCTGCCCGTACGGCTGCTGCGGCGGCTGCTGACCGTACGGGCCGGGCTGCTGGGGCTGGCCGCCGTACGGGCCCGGCTGGTTGTAGCTCATTGCTGGGATTCCCCCTATGGATGCTTATCTGATCCAGACATCCTGGCGGACAACCAGGCCGCACGGCGCATCGGGGGGCCGACCGTTACTAAAGATTCCCGTTTCAGTACCGGCCGGTGACACCTCTAAACTGAGCCCCGTGACCGAGAACACTCAGCAGCAGAACCCAGCGCCCACCACCGAACTGCCGACCCAGTACGCGCCGGCCCAGGTAGAGGGGGAGCTGTACGAGCGCTGGGTGGAGCGCGGTTACTTCGAGGCCGACGCCAAGAGCGACAAGCCTCCGTACACCATCGTCATCCCGCCGCCCAACGTCACCGGCAGCCTGCACCTGGGCCACGCCTTCGAGCACACGCTGATCGACGCCCTCACCCGCCGCAAGCGCATGCAGGGCTACGAGACGCTGTGGCAGCCCGGTATGGACCACGCCGGCATCGCCACCCAGAACGTCGTGGAGCGCGAGCTCGCCAAGGAGGGCAAGTCCCGCCACGACCTGGGCCGCGAGGCGTTCATCGAGCGCGTCTGGCAGTGGAAGGGCGAGTCCGGCGGCCAGATCTCCGGCCAGATGCGCCGCCTCGGCGACGGCGTCGACTGGTCCCGTGAGCGGTTCACCATGGACGAGGGCCTGTCCGAGGCCGTCCAGACCATCTTCAAGAAGCTGTACGACGACGAGCTGATCTACCGCGCCGAGCGCATCATCAACTGGTGCCCGCGCTGTCTCACCGCGATCTCCGACATCGAGGTCGAGTACCAGGACGACGAGGGCGAGCTCGTCTCCATCCGGTACGGGGAAGGTGACGCCTCCATCGTCGTGGCGACCACGCGCGCCGAGACGATGCTCGGCGATACGGCCGTCGCCGTCCACCCCGAGGACGAGCGGTACAAGCACCTCGTCGGCACCGAGATCGAGCTGCCGCTGACCGGCCGCCGTATCCCGGTCGTCGCCGATGAGCACGTCGACCCCGAGTTCGGCACCGGCGCCGTCAAGGTGACCCCGGCGCACGACCCGAACGACTTCGAGATCGGCCAGCGCCACGGCCTGCCGAACCTCGCCGTCATGGACGAGCACGCGGTCATCACCGCCCACGGCCCCTTCCAGGGGCTGGACCGCCTTGAGGCCCGCTCGGCCATCGTCGCCGCCCTGCGCGCCGACGGCCGCATCGTCGCCGAGAAGCGCCCGTACACCCACTCGGTCGGCCACTGCTCGCGCTGCAAGACCACCATCGAGCCGCGTCTGTCGATGCAGTGGTGGGTCAAGGTCGGCCCGCTCGCCAAGGCCGCCGGTGACGCGGTCCGCGACGGCAAGGTCAAGATCCACCCGCAGGAGATGGAGAAGCGCTACTTCGACTGGGTCGACAACCTCCACGACTGGTGCATCTCGCGCCAGCTCTGGTGGGGCCACCGCATCCCCGTCTGGTACGGCCCGAACGGCGAGATCGTCTGCGTCGGACCGGACGAGCAGCCGCCGGCGGGAGAGGGCTGGCACCAGGACACCGATGTCCTCGACACCTGGTTCTCCTCCGGCCTGTGGCCGTTCTCCACCCTCGGCTGGCCGCAGCAGACCGAGAGCCTCGCGAAGTTCTACCCGAACTCCGTCCTGGTCACCGGCTACGACATCCTCTTCTTCTGGGTCGCCCGGATGATGATGTTCGGTCTGTACGCGATGGACGGCACCCCGCCGTTCCACACCATCGCCCTGCACGGCATGGTGCGCGACCAGTTCGGCAAGAAGATGTCGAAGTCCTTCGGCAACGCGGTCAACCCGCTGGACTGGATGGACACCTACGGCTCCGACGCGGTCCGCTTCACCCTGGCGCGCGGCGCGAACCCGGGTGTCGACGTCCCCATCGGCGAGGACTGGGTCCAGGCGTCCCGCAACTTCGCCAACAAGATCTGGAACGCCACGCGCTTCGCGCTGATGAACGGCGCCACGGTCGAGGGCGAACTGCCGCCCGTCGAGCAGTTGTCGGCGGTCGACCGCTGGATTCTGTCCCGACTGAACAAGACCGTCGCCGAAGTCGACGCCCTCTACGAGGACTACCAGTTCTCGAAGCTGTCGGAGGCCCTCTACCACTTCGCGTGGGACGAGGTCTTCGACTGGTACGTGGAGTTGTCGAAGACGACCTTCTTCGAGGGCGGCGAACAGGCGCGGGTCTCCGGCCGGGTCCTGGGCGAGGTCCTGGACGTCACCCTGCGCCTGCTGCACCCCGTCGTCCCGTTCGTCACCGACACCCTGTGGACGACCCTCACCGGCGGCGAGTCCCTCGTCATCGCCGACTGGCCCAAGGACAGTGGCTTCCGCGACGAGGCGGCCGAGCGCGAGATCGAGCTGGTCCAGCAGGTCGTCACCGAGGTCCGCCGGTTCCGGTCCGACCAGGGCCTGCAGCCCGGCCAGAAGGTCCCGGCCGAGCTGACCCTGACCGGCACGGCGCTGGCCCCGCACGAGGCCGCCATCCGCCAGCTGCTGCGCCTCCAGCCGGCGGGCGAGGGCTTCCACGCCACCGCCTCGCTGCCGGTCGCGGGCGCCACGGTCGCGCTCGACCTGTCGGGCACGATCGACGTCGAGGCGGAGCGCAAGCGCCTGACCAAGGACCTCGGCGCGGCCGAGAAGGAGAAGCAGCAGGCCAACGGCAAGCTCGGCAACGAGGCGTTCCTCGCCAAGGCGCCGGACAACGTGGTCGACAAGATCCGTACGCGCCTTGCCAAGGCCGAGGCGGACATCGACCGGATCACGACGCAGCTGGCGAACCTGCCGCAGGCGTAAGCAGGGACGAGAAGGGCCCCGACCGTTGAACGGTCGGGGCCCCTCGTTTTCGCGTACGGGCGCGACGTGGGTCAAATCACGCGATTAGCCCCCAACCAGGGTCGAAAGTCAGCCATGGGAGGTCCAGAGACCTTGCATGATGGAAGGCATGTACGTTCCGCCCCCCGCCTCCGTGCTGCGGCGCGCGCTGGGCGACGACCGGGCCCGGGACGTACTGATCGCGCTGGCCGCCTTCGCGCTGATGATCATCGATGTGCCGGGCCTCGCGGCGGCGGACAACTCCCTCAGCGGGGCCACGGTGCCGCCGGTGCTCGCGGCGGGCTCGGCCACGCTGCTGCTGCGCAGCAGATGGCCGTGGATCCCCTACCTCGCCGCCCTGGTCTTCCTCGGCTGGCTGCACCAGCTGACGCTGATCCAGTTCGCGCTGTACTCACTCGGCCGCTTCCGGGGCCGCCGCACGGCGGTGGTGGCGACGGTGCTGTACGTGGCGGTGGCGTGCACGCTGTTCTACGTCCCCGACTGGCTGGGGCACCGCGCGGACACGCTCAGCTCGTTCCTGAGCATCGTGGTGCCGGTGGGGGTGCTGTCGTCGGTGGTGGGCGTGGCCACGTACCGCCAGGATCTCGTACGCGAGGTACAGGCGCTCCAGGCCGTGCAGGCCGAGCGGGCGTCGGTGGCGCGGGACGTCCACGACATGGTGGGGCGCGAGCTGACGATGCTGGCGGTGACGGCGGAGGTACGGGCGCGGCGGGCCCTGGGCGGCCCCCACGAGCAGGACTTCGACTCCCTGGCCGAGACGGCGCGCCGCGCGCACCACATGCTCAACGAGATCATCGTCGCCCGGGCGGACGAACGGACGGCGACCCCGGGCCTGGACGGCCTGCCGTCCCTGGCGGCGGAGACACGGCGGGCGGGGACGCCGGTGACGCTGGCGGTGGCCGAGCGGGCGTACGGGCTGTCTCCGTTGCGCCAGGCGGCGGTGTACCGGGTGGTCCAGGAATGCCTCACGAACGCGGTGAAGCATGCGCGGGGGGAGGGGGCGGCGGTGACGATCGGCGTCCGGGGCGGCGAACTCCACGTCCACGTCCGCAACAGCCTGCCGTCCACGGTGCCGCCGACGGCGCCGGTGTCGTCGGGGACGGGGACGTTCTCGATGCGGGAGCGGGTGGAGAGCATGGGGGGTGCGCTGACGACGCGGCGCACGTCGACGACGTACGAGGTCGAGGCGACGCTGCCGTCGGGTACGGCGTGATGCCCGACGGGGCCGCGCCCCGAACCCCGCTGCGCCTGGCTGTGGCCTGGCGGCCCCGTCGGGGGCTTCGCCTCCGGACCACGTGTCTGTGTGCGGGCCGGTGGGGGTTGGGGGGGGGGGGGGGGGGGGGGGGGGGGGAGGGGGGGAGGGGGGGGGGGGGGGGGAGGGGGGGGGAAGGGGGGGGAGAAA
>NZ_JBVIHM010000029.1:18058-81445 GCF_055570295.1 Streptomyces sp. NPDC031265 | reverse complement strand
GTTGGATTTTGGGCTTTCGCCTCCCTCCTCCCCCCCCCCCCCCCCCCCCCCCCCCCCCCCCCCCCCACCAGCCACCGGCGACCCGCAGACGAACGGAGACCCGGGGCGGAGACCCGGGGCGGAGCCCCGTAGCGGGGGGCCGGGGTGCAGCCCACGGGACTTGCCGGCCGTGCCGAGGTCGATCCCTATGTCCATGATCGCCAAGTTTGCCCTCGTCCCCTGTGGGGACGGCGGGGTGAACGTCCCGAAAGGGGCGGGTCCAAGGTGCTGTCGGTCCCCCTCCGTAGACTGGGGTCGTGACCGAGCAGCCCGACCGCAGCAGCAGCCCCGACGACCACTTCGACGACATCGTCGAGGCCGAGACGACACGCGACCCCGACCTGGCGGTGATCGAGGCCGGCAGCCGCACCCTGCGCACCCAAGGCGGCCTCCCGCAGGGCGACCCCGTCCCCGCCCGCCCCGCCGACCCGGAGGTCGACAAGGCGCTGCGCGCGGTCGAGACGGAGTTGGCTACGCGCTGGGGCGAGACCAAGCTGGAGCCCTCGGTCTCCCGCATCTCGGCGCTGATGGACGTCCTGGGCGAGCCCCAGCGGGCGTACCCCTCGATCCACATCACCGGCACCAACGGCAAGACGTCCACGGCCCGCATGATCGAGGCGCTGCTCGCCGCCTTCGACCTGCGCACCGGGCGGTACACCTCCCCCCACGTCCAGTCGATCACCGAGCGCATCAGCCTGGACGGCTCGCCGATCTCGGCCGAGCGCTTCATCGAGACGTACGAGGACATCAAGCCGTACGTGGAGATGGTCGACGCCCAGCAGGAGTACCGCCTCTCCTTCTTCGAGGTCCTCACCGGCATGGCGTACGCGGCGTTCGCGGACACCCCCGTGGACGTGGCCGTCGTCGAGGTCGGCATGGGCGGCAGCTGGGACGCGACCAACGTGATCGACGCGTCGGTGGCCGTGGTCACCCCGATCTCCCTGGACCACACCGACCGGCTCGGCTCCACGCCCGCCGAGATCGCGGTGGAGAAGTCCGGGATCATCAAGCAGGACGCGACCGTGATCCTGGCCCAGCAGCCGGTCGACGCGGCCCAGGTGATGCTGAAGAAGGCCGTCGGGGCGGACGCGACGGTCGCGCGCGAGGGCATGGAATTCGGCATCGTCGCGCGCGAGGTCGCGGTCGGCGGCCAGCTCCTGACGCTGCGCGGCCTCGGCGGGGAGTACGACGACGTCTTCCTCCCGCTGTACGGCGCGCACCAGGCGCACAACGCGGCGGTGGCGCTCTCCGCGGTCGAGGCGTTCTTCGGCATCGGCTCCGAGCACGCCCGCCCGCTGGACGTGGACACCGTCCGCAAGGCGTTCGCCTCGGTGGTCTCGCCCGGCCGCCTGGAGGTCGTGCGCCGCAGCCCCACCGTCGTCCTGGACGCCGCCCACAACCCGGCGGGCGCCCTGGCCACGGCCGAGGGCCTGACCGAGGCGTTCGGCTTCTCGCGGCTGATCGGCGTGGTCGCGGCCAGCGCCGACAAGGACGTCAAGGGCCTCCTGGAGGCTTTCGAGCCGGTCTTCGCCGAGATCGTCGTCACCGCCAATTCCAGCCACCGCTCGATGGACGTCGACGAGCTGGCCGCGGTCGCCGTCGAGGTCTTCGGCGACGAACGGGTGGTGGTCGAGCCGCGCCTGGACGACGCGCTGGAGGCGGCGATCACCCTGGCGGAGGAAGAGGACGAGTACGCCGGTGCGGGGGTCCTCGTCACCGGTTCCGTGATCACGGTCGGCGAGGCCCGGCTGCTCCTGGGAAGGGGCTGACGCCCGATGCGCACGCTCTGCGCTTCCACCCTCATCGGTGAATTCTTCGTCATGGGGTTCGCCGGTCTGGTCGCCATGAAGGACCCGGATCTGACGTCCACCACCGTCTGGACGGTCAGTGGCATCGCCATGCTGTTCTCGCTGCTCCTGTGCGGTGTGCTGACCCGTCCCGGCGGCGTCCAGCTGGGCTGGGCGCTCCAGATCGCCCTGATCGCGAGCGGCTTCGTCGTCCCGCACATGTTCTTCCTCGGTGCGGTCTTCGCCGGTCTGTGGTGGGCCTCGATCCACTACGGCCGCCAGGTGGACGAGGCGAAGGCGCGCTATGCGGCGGAGCCGCAGGCGTAGGTGGTCCGGGGGCGTCCGGGGCCACATGTGGCCCCGGGGCCGTCGTGCCCCGGCCCCCGGTTTGTCTGCGGACCGTGCTGGGTCCCCCGCGCAGTTCCCTGCATCCGCAGGCAGTTGGGGGCGCGGGGAGCTGCGCGATCAGCCGCATACGGTCCGCAGGCGAAGCACCTGCTCGCGCCCCGCGATGCCGCGGCCCCGAGGGGGCGGTCCGGGTGCGGCCGCGTCCCGGGTCCCCTGTAGCCTCGGCCCCACCGCACACGTATGCCTGCAAGGAGCCGGACACCATGACCCAGCGCACTCTCGTCATCCTCAAGCCCGACGCCGTCCGTCGCGGCCTGATCGGCGAGATCATCGGCCGTATCGAGCGCAAGGCCGGCTGGACCATCCCGGCGATGGAGCTGCGCACGCTGGACCAGGAGACCCTGGAGACGCACTACGGCGAGCACAAGGGCAAGCCCTTCTACGAGCCCCTGATGGGCTTCATGGCGTCCGGCCCCGTCGTCGTCCTCGTCGCCGAGGGCGAGCGGGTCATCGAGGGCGTACGCCAACTGGCGGGTCCCACCGACCCGATCGCGGCCGCGCCCGGCTCCATCCGGGGCGACTTCGGCACCATCGTCCGGGAGAACCTCATCCACGCCTCGGACTCCGAGGAGTCCGCCGAGCGCGAGCTGAAGATCTTCTTCCCGGGTCTGGTCTGAGTCAGGTCCGGTCCATTTCCTGACCGGGCGTCAGCCATATAGCGCTCATGACCTGGGGCGACCGAAGGAATTTCGGTCGCCCTTCGGTATATGCGGGGCGAAGTCGGGAACGCATCGCACCGACACGTCGTCACCATTACCAGAGGTGGACCAACGCGCCGTGTCCGTGCAGGCGGCACTACGATGGAGCCTCACGCTCACAGCACCCACCTCGCCGACCTAAAAAGCCGTCAACGCTCGATTAGGGAAGGCCGGACGCATCCTCATGGGGAGCATCAACATGTCGTTCATCGGCCGTGACATGGCTGTCGACCTCGGGACCGCCAACACGCTGGTGTACGTCAGGGGCCGCGGAATCGTCCTGAACGAACCGTCCGTCGTCGCCATCAACACCAACACCGGCGGCATCCTGGCGGTCGGCGCCGAGGCGAAGAAGATGATCGGCCGTACGCCGGGCAACATCGTGGCCGTACGACCGCTGAAGGACGGCGTCATCGCCGACTTCGAGATCACGGAGCGGATGCTCCGCTACTTCATCCTGAAGATCCACAAGCGGCGTTACCTGGCGCGCCCGCGCGTCGTCGTCTGTGTGCCCTCCGGTATCACCGGAGTCGAGCGCCGCGCCGTCATCGAGGCCTCCACCCAGGCCGGCGCCCGCCAGGTGCACATCATCGAGGAGCCCATGGCCGCGGCCATCGGCTCGGGCCTGCCCGTCCACGAGGCGACCGGCAACATGGTCGTCGACATCGGCGGCGGCACCACCGAGGTCGCGGTGATCTCGCTCGGCGGAATCGTCACGGCGCAGTCCATCCGGGTCGCCGGCGACGAGCTGGACAACGCGATCATCCAGCACATCAAGAAGGAGTACAGCCTCCTCCTCGGTGAGCGCACCGCCGAACAGATCAAGATCACCATCGGCTCGGCGTACGAACTCGACAAGGACGAGCACACCGAGATCCGCGGCCGCGACCTGGTCTCCGGGCTGCCCAAGACCGTGGTCATCTCGGCCGCCGAGGTCCGCAAGGCCATCGAGGAGCCGGTCAACGCGATCGTCGATGCCGTGAAGACGACGCTCGACAAGTGCCCGCCGGAGCTCTCCGGCGACATCATGGACCGCGGCATCGTCCTCACCGGCGGCGGCGCCCTGCTGCGCGGCCTCGACGAGCGGCTGCGCCGCGAGACCGGCATGCCGATCCACATCGCCGAGGACCCGCTGGATTCGGTCGCTCTGGGATCCGGCAAGTGCGTCGAGGAGTTCGAGGCGCTCCAGCAGGTACTCGACGCCCAGCCGCGCCGATAAGCGCCACCGGCCGCCGTCCCCCCGGGTCACCGAGTGGCCAGGGGGGACCGCCCGTACGGGCCAGTGCCGACCCGTACGGCGGATCGTTGATATACAGATCGAACAGATTCCGACGAGGAAGGCACGGCCGCCGCACGTGAGGGACACACGAGAGAGCCGGCTGCTCCTGGTGCTGCTGATCGCCGTAGCGTTCGCGCTGATCACGGTCGACATCCGGGGTGGGGAGAATTCACCGGTGGACGGGGCCCGGCAGGCCGCCGCCACGGTGTTCGGGCCGGTGGAGAACGGCATGGCGGCCGCCGTCGACCCGGTCGGCAACGCCATCGGCGCGGTGCGCGACTCGGGTGAGCGCCACAACAAGATCGCCGACCTCCAGCGCGAGAACGAGGCGCTGAAGCAGAAGCTCGGCAGCGACGCCCGCAACCGCTCGCGCCTGGGCCAGCTCGACTCGATGCTCAAGACCGCCGGCGAGGGCCAGTACGGCATCAAGGCCGCGCAGGTCATCGGGATAGGAGCGGCCCAGGGCTTCTCCTGGACCGTCACCATCGACGCCGGCTCGCGCGACGGCATCAAGCGCGACATGACCGTACTGAACGGGGAGGGGCTCGTCGGCCGGGTCACCACCGTCGGCCCGTCCACCGCCACCGTCCTGCTCGCCAACGACCCGGACTTCACGGTCGGCACCCGGATGGAGAACAGCGACGAACTGGGCTTCGCCACCGGCCAGGGCGACCGGCCGCTGTCGGTGCAGCTGCTCAACGGCAAGGCCAAGGTCAAGGCGGGCGACCGCCTGGTGACCTTCGGATCGCAGTCCGACAAGCCGTTCGTGCCCGGCGTCCCGGTCGGCGAGGTGGTCCGCGTCGACCCCTCCGGCGGCGACCTGACCCGGACCGTCTACGTGCGTCCGTACGTCGGGTTCACCAAGCTCGACATCGTCGGCGTCGTCGTCCAGGCCCCGCGCACCGACCCGCGCGACCAGGTGCTGCCCGCCAAGCCCAGGCCGACCCCGACGCCCACCGTGACGGTGACGGTCACCCCGGCCCCGAACTCGAACCCGAACCAGGCGAACCCGAACGCGGCGGACCCGAACGTGCCGATCCCGGGCGGCGACCCGAACAACGCCACCCCCAATGGCAACGCCAACCCCAACGGCGCCGCGAATCCCAACGGCCCCGCGAACAACGGCAACGCGAACAACAACGCCGCCGCCGACGGCGACCAGTAGGAGCTGATCCAGATGCGTATCAACAGGGTCATCCTCTCCTCCGCCCTGGTCGTCGTCGCCCTCGTCGTCCAGGTGAGCGTCCTCGCCCGGCTCCAGCTCCCGGGCGCCGTCCCGGACCTGCTGCTGCTCACCGTCGTCGGCCTCGCCCTCGTCTACGGACACCTCGGCGGCGCCTTCGTCGGGTTCGGCGCGGGCCTGCTCTCCGACCTCGCCCCGCCCGCCGACCACGCCGCCGGGCGCTACGCCCTGGTGCTCTGCGTGATCGGCTACGCGGCGGGGCTCGCCAAGCCCGACCACGGCCGGCTGCGCTCGGCCACCGGGCCCATGGCCGTGGTGGTCGGCGCGGCCGTCGGCTCCACGCTGCTCTACGCGAGCGTGGGCGCCCTCGTCGGCGACACCGCGGCCCGCCACGTCGGCCTGATGAACCTGCTGTTCACGGCCGCCGTCTACGACCTGCTCCTCGCCCCGTTCACGGTGCCGCTGATCATGGCGCTGGCCAGACGGGCCGAGAACGACCCGCTCGGCGAGACGTCCGGGGGCGGCGGCTCGGCCAAGAACGGCACCGGCATCGCCTCCGGCTGGCTCTCCGGCGGCACCGGTCTGCGCATCGGCAACCAGAAGGGCGGCCTGCGTATGAAGGCCGTCCGCAACCGCGCGGCCCGGGCCGGCCGCATCAAGGGCGTCAAGCGACTGTGAACGAGGGGGCCACGGCGTGAGCAACATCCCCGAGACGGGACGCACCCCCCGGGTGCAGATCCGGCTCATCATCATCCAGGTCCTCGTCTTCTCCCTGCTCCTCACCCTGGGCGGGCGCCTCTGGTACCTCCAGATCCGCAACGGGCAGGAGTACGAGGACGAGGCCAAGAACAACCATGTGCAGCAGGTCGTCCAGCCCGCCGTGCGCGGCGCGATCCTGGACGCGCGCGGTGTGCCGCTCGCCGACAACGAGACCCGGCTCGTGGTCTCCGCGTCCCGTACCGATCTGACGAAGATGCCCGACCAGGGCAAGGCCGTGCTGACCCGGCTCGCGACCGTCCTCGGCATGAAGCCGCAGGACGTCATGGAAAAGGTCCGGCTCTGCGACGCCAAGACGCCCAAGCCGTGCTGGAACGGCTCGCCGTACCAGCCGATCCCGGTCACCGACAAGGCCACCACCCAGCAGGCCCTCCAGATCCGCGAGCGCTCCGAGGACTTCCCCGGCATCACCGCCGACCCCACCGCGGTGCGCCGCTACACCTCGCCGGGCAAGGCCAACACGGCCCAGGTCCTCGGCTACCTCTCGCCGGTCACCGACGAGGAGATCACCAAGGCGAAGAACACCGACTCGCCGTATCTGCGCTCGGACATGGTGGGACGCTCGGGCCTTGAGCGCACGTACGACAAGCAGCTGCGGGGCAAGGCGGGGGTGACCCGCTACGAGGTGGACAACCTCGGCCGGGTCATCGGGCAGGCGCAGAGCGACAAGGCCGAGCCGGGCTCGAACATCGTCACGTCGATAGACGCACGGGTGCAGGCCGTCGCCGAGTACGAGCTCAACCACGCGATGGAAGAGGCCCGCAAGGAGTTCGACAAGAACACCAACGAGAACTACAAGGCGGACGCGGGCGCGGTCGTGGTGATGGAGGCCAAGACCGGCCGGGTCGTCGCCATGGCGTCGCTGCCCAACTACGACCCGAACGCCTGGGTCGGCGGCATCTCCGCCAAGGACTACCAGGCCCTCACCGGCAAGGGCTCCAACTACCCGCTGCTGAACCGGGCCATCCAGGGCCAGGCGGCCCCCGGCTCGATCTTCAAGGTGGTCTCCTCGGCGGCCGCGGTCCGCGCCGGATACGCCTTCAACGGCAGCTACCCCTGCCCCAGTTCGTACTCGGTGGGCGGACAGGTCTTCAAGAACTTCGAGTCGCAGGGCCACGGCAACATCAGCATCGGCCAGGCCCTGGAGGTCTCCTGCGACACCGTGTACTACGGGCTCGCGCACGACCAGTGGCTCAAGGACGGCGGCATGAAGCCGAAGAAGGACGCCGCCGACTGGTTCTACAAGACCGCCCACGACTTCGGGCTCGGCTCCAAGACCGGAGTCGACCTGCCCAGCGAGGTCCCCGGCCGGGTCCCCGACCGCCAGTGGAAGCAGCGGTTCTGGGCGGCCAACAAGGACGCCTGGTGCAAGCACGGCAAGAAGGACGGCGACTACGTCGAGAAGATCGAGTACGAGAACTGCCTGGAGGGAAACCTCATGCGCGCGGGTGACTCGGTCAACTACTCAATCGGCCAGGGCGACACCCTCGTCACCCCCATCCAGATGGCGACGATCTACTCGGCGATCTCCAACGGCGGCACCCTCTACGACCCGACCGTCGGCAAGGCCGTCATCAGCGCCGACGGCAAGTCGGTCAACGAGATCAAGCCCAAGGCGCACGGCAAGCTGCCGATGACCCGGGCCACCCGCGACGACATAGACAAAGCCCTCGCGGGAGTCGCCACCCGCGGTACGGCCGCCTGGCGGTTCGGCGGCTGGCCGCAGAAGCAGATCCCGATGCACGCCAAGACCGGCACCGCCGAGGTCTACGGCAAGCAGACGACCTCGTGGTTCGCCACGTACACCAAGGACTACTCGATCGTCATGACGATCTCCCAGGGTGGTACGGGCTCCGGCGCCTCCGGCCCCGCCGTGCGCAACATCTACGACGCGCTCTACGGGCTCGACGACGCGGGCACCCAGGACCTGGGGCGCGCCCTGCTGCCCGAGCCTCAGCAGGCCCTGCCCAGGATCCAGGCCGACGGCTCCATCGACGCGCCGAAGATCGAGCCGTACGACCCGGACTCGCAGAAGGTCCCCGAGAAGAAGACCGGTGAGCAGCAGCTCGCCGCGGCCAACACCGACAACCGCAACGGCGCGCGCCACGGACGGAGGGACTGAGCACCATGGCCGGCTTCTCCGTCCAGCGCTACGCGCCGGAGCGCTCCACCTTCGCCAGGCTGACCGCGCGCGACTCGGTGATGCGCCGGCTCGACTGGCCGCTGCTGCTCGCGGCGCTCGCGCTGTCCCTCATCGGCTCGCTGCTCGTGTGGTCCGCGACCCGCAACCGCACCCAGCTCAACCAGGGCGACCCGTACTACTTCCTGATCCGGCACGCCATGAACACCGGCATCGGCTTCGGCCTGATGATCGGCACGATCTGGCTGGGCCACCGCACCCTGCGGGGCGCGGTGCCGGTGCTCTACGGGCTGTCGGTGGTGCTGATCCTCGCCGTGCTGACCCCGCTGGGCGCGACCGTCAACGGCGCGCACGCCTGGATCATCATCGGCGGCGGCTTCTCGCTCCAGCCCTCCGAGTTCACCAAGATCACGATCATCCTGGGGATGGCGATGATACTGGCGTCGCGCGTCGACGCCGGGGACCAGGCCCACCCCGACCACCGCACGGTGATGAAGTCGCTGGGCCTGGCCGCGCTCCCGATCCTGATCATCATGATGATGCCGGACCTCGGCTCGGTCATGGTCATCGTGATCATAATCCTGGGCGTGCTGCTCGCCTGTGGAGCCTCCAACCGGTGGGTGCTCGGCCTGATAGGAGCGGGCGTGGCGGGCGCGGTCGCGGTGGCGGCGCTCGGGCTGCTCGACGAGTACCAGATCAACCGCTTCGCGGCCTTCGCCAACCCCAACCTCGACCCGGCGGGCGTCGGCTACAACACCAACCAGGCCCGTATCGCCATCGGCTCCGGCGGACTGACCGGCACCGGACTGTTCAAGGGCAGCCAGACCACCGGCCAGTTCGTCCCCGAACAGCAGACGGACTTCGTCTTCACGGTCGCGGGGGAGGAGCTCGGCTTCGTCGGCGCGGGCCTGATCCTCGTGCTGCTCGGCGTGGTCCTGTGGCGCGCCTGCCGCATCGCCCGCGAGACGACCGAGCTGTACGGCACGGTCGTGGCGGCCGGGATCATCGCCTGGTTCGGGTTCCAGTCCTTCGAGAACATCGGGATGACACTCGGCATCATGCCGGTGGCGGGCCTGCCCCTGCCGTTCGTCTCGTACGGAGGATCGTCGATGTTCGCCGTCTGGGTGGCGATCGGACTCCTCCAGTCGATCAGAGTGCAGCGCCCGATAACGGCGTGAGCGCTCCGCTGGGGGCGCGGTGACATGGCTGCTGCGCGCCCCCTGGGTCACGAGGAATGCAGGACCGGCCGCGATGGCCGGTCCGGCGCTCTGTTTAGGGCCCGATTTCGCGTCTAGATTCAATTCATGGCGGAGACGAAGCGCGAGATCGAGCGGAAGTACGAAGCCACCGGCGACGACGTCCGGCTCCCCGACCTCACGAAGGCCGCGGGCGTCGCCAGCGTCGTCGACAAGGGCGTGGCGGAGCTGGACGCCGTCTACTACGACACCCAGGACCTGCGCCTGGCCGCGGACTCCCTCACCCTGCGCCGCCGAACGGGCGGAGACGACGCGGGCTGGCACCTGAAGTTCCCGGTCGCCACCGGCATCCGCGACGAGATCCGCGCACCCCTGTCCCCGGACGTCCCCCGCACCCTGGCCGCACTCCTGCGCTCCCGCGTCCGCCACACGCCACTGGCCCCCGTCGTACGACTGCTCTCCTCCCGCCACGTACGCCATCTGCTCGACGGGGACGGCGCGCTGCTCGCCGAGGTGAGCGTCGACGCGGTGCGGGCGCAGCGGCTGAGCCCGGGGCAGGTCGCCACGGCCGCCTGGACCGAGATCGAGGTGGAACTCGCCGACGAGGTGGACCCCGCCCTCCTCGACCACGTCGAGAAGCGCCTGCGCAAGGCGGGCCTGCGCCCGTCGCACAGCGCGTCGAAACTGGCGCGGGCGCTGGCGGAGACGGCCCCGGCCGCACCGGCCCTCCACAAGCCCCCGGCTGCGGACAGGGCTTCCGCCGGGGACAAGGCCACCGCCGGCGACCACGTCCTCGGCTATCTCCGCGCGCAGCGCGACGCCCTGATCGGCTTCGACCCCGCCGTCCGGCGCGACCTGCCCGACTCCGTCCACCAGATGCGCGTCGCCACGCGCCGGCTGCGCAGCGCCTTCAAGTCGTACGGGAAGGTCCTCGACCGGACCGTCACCGACCCCGTCGG
The DNA here is from genome assembly GCF_055570295.1 of Streptomyces sp. NPDC031265. NCBI lineage: Bacteria > Bacillati > Actinomycetota > Actinomycetes > Kitasatosporales > Streptomycetaceae > Streptomyces > Streptomyces sp. NPDC031265. The sequence continues at coordinate 70,979 of NZ_JBVIHM010000029.1, read as the reverse complement.
CGAAGAGCTGAAGTGGCTCGCGGCCGAGCTCGGCGTCGACCGCGACCAGGAAGTGCTCACCGAACGCCTCCAGAACCGCATCGCCGCCCTGCCCCGCACCCTCCTGCTGGGACCGGTCCGGGGACGGCTGCGCATCTGGAGCGTCGCCCGCCGCTCCGGCTCGCGCCGCAAGACCATCGCGGTCCTGGGCAGCAAGCGCTACCTCGCCCTGCTCGACACCCTGGACGCGCTGCTCGCCGCCCCGCCGCTGCGCCCGGCGGCCCGGCGGCCGGTCGCGGAGGTGCTGCCCAAGACGGTGATCAAGGACTACGAGCGGCTGGCGGGCCGGATAGCGCACGCCCTGGAGCTCGGTCCCGGCGAGCCGCGCGACCTGGCCATGCACGACGCCCGCAAGGCGGCCAAGCGCGCCCGGTACGCCGCCGAGGCCGCCAAGCCCGCGCTCGGCGCCCCCGCGAAGAGGTTCGCCAAGCGGATGAAGGCGGTGCAGACGGTCCTGGGCGACCACCAGGACAGCGTGGTGGCCCGCGAGGCCCTGCGCGGCCTGGCGATCCAGGCCCACCTGGCCGGCGAGTCCGCGTTCACCTGGGGACTCCTGTACGGCCAGGAGGTGGCGGCGGCGGCCGACCGCGAGCGGGAGCTGCCCGAGGTGTGGCACAGGGCGTCGCGGCCGAAGCTGCGGGCGGCGCTCGGGGCGTAACCGAACGGGCTCGCGATCGTTTTATCGGTGCACGGCTTCTCCGTGCAGGCGGAGGTGATCCACCTGGGAAGCCGCGAGGTGCGCTGGGCGCTCTGCTCCCCACCGCTGCGGGGCCGTTCAAGATCGCCGTGCCGGGGGCGGCTCGACTCGGGTTACGCTTGAGAGTCGCCCCCCCAGCCAGCTCACGAAGGTTCCAGATGTCTGCTGCCGAGTCTGTTTTCCCGCAGCTCGAAGCTCTGCTCCCGCACGTGCAGAAGCCGATCCAGTACGTCGGCGGCGAGCTCAACTCCACCGTCAAGGACTGGGGGAGCTGCGATGTCCGCTGGGCGCTCATGTACCCGGACGCGTACGAGGTCGGGTTGCCCAACCAGGGCGTCATGATCCTCTACGAGGTGCTGAACGAGCGCGAGGGCGTCCTCGCCGAGCGCACGTACAGCGTGTGGCCGGACATGGAAGCGCTGATGCGCGAGCACAAGCTTCCGCAGTTCACCGTGGACAGCCACCGGCCCGTCGGCGCCTTCGACGTCTTCGGCCTCAGCTTCTCCACCGAGCTCGGCTACACCAACATGCTCACGGCCCTGGACCTCGCGGGCATCCCGCTGGAGTCCAAGGACCGCACCATGGACGACCCGATCGTCCTCGCGGGCGGCCACGCGGCCTTCAATCCCGAGCCGGTCGCGGACTTCATCGACTGCGCGGTCATCGGCGACGGCGAGCAGGCCGTGCTCGACATGACCGAGATCATCCGCGGGTGGAAGGCCGAGGGGCGCCCCGGCGGCCGCGAGGAGGTCCTGTTCCGCCTCGCCAAGACCGGCAACATCTACGTCCCGGCGTTCTACGACGTCGAGTACCTGCCGGACGGCCGCATCGGCCGTGTCGTCCCGAACAAGTCGGGCGTGCCGTGGCGGGTCAGCAAGCACACCGTCATGGACCTCGACGAGTGGCCGTACCCGAAGCAGCCGCTCGTGCCGCTCGCGGAGACCGTCCACGAGCGCATGTCCGTCGAGATCTTCCGCGGCTGCACCCGCGGCTGCCGTTTCTGCCAGGCCGGCATGATCACGCGCCCCGTGCGGGAGCGAAGCATCACCGGCATCGGCGAGATGGTGGAGAAGGGTCTCAAGGCGACCGGTTTCGAGGAAGTCGGCCTGCTGTCCCTGTCGAGCGCCGACCACACCGAGATCGGTGAGATCGCCAAGGGCCTCGCGGACCGGTACACGGAGGACAAGATCGGCCTGTCCCTCCCCTCCACCCGCGTGGACGCCTTCAACGTCGACCTCGCCAACGAGCTGACCAGGAACGGCCGTCGCTCCGGTCTGACCTTCGCCCCCGAGGGCGGCAGCGAGCGCATGCGCAAGGTCATCAACAAGATGGTCTCCGAAGAGGACCTGATCCGTACCGTCGCGACCGCGTACGGCAACGGCTGGCGCCAGGTGAAGCTGTACTTCATGTGCGGCCTGCCCACCGAGACCGACGACGACGTCCTGCAGATCGGCGACATGGCGGTCAACGTGATCGCCAAGGGCCGCGAGGTGTCGGGCCAGAACGACATCCGCTGCACGGTGTCGATCGGCGGCTTCGTCCCCAAGCCCCACACCCCGTTCCAGTGGGCGCCGCAGCTCTCCGCCGAGCAGACGGACGAGCGCCTGGGCAAGCTCCGCGACAAGATCCGCGGCGACAAGAAGTACGGCCGCTCCATCGGCTTCCGCTACCACGACGGCAAGCCGGGCATCGTCGAGGGCCTGCTCTCGCGCGGCGACCGCCGCGTCGGCTCGGTCATCCGGGCCGTCTACGAGGACGGCGGCCGCTTCGACGGCTGGCGCGAGCACTTCTCGTACGACCGCTGGATGGCCTGCGCCGAGAAGACGCTGCCGTCGTACGGCGTGGACGTCGACTGGTACACCACGCGCGAGCGTACGTACGAGGAGGTCCTGCCCTGGGACCACCTGGACTCCGGTCTCGACAAGGACTGGCTCTGGGAGGACTGGCAGGACGCGCTGGACGAGACCGAGGTCGAGGACTGCCGCTGGACGCCGTGCTTCGACTGCGGTGTGTGCCCGCAGATGGACACGCACATCCAGATCGGCCCGACGGGCAAGAAACTGCTCCCGCTGACGGTCGTCAAGTAACCACTCGATCACCGGTTGATCACGGCAGGCCCCGCATCGCAACGATGCGGGGCCTGCGCCGCGTCCTGACGTTCATGGAACTCCCGCAGCAACCGCCGCCGGGGCAGCCCGAGGGCTGTCTGACCGTCGCGATCCGCATCCCCGTGCGGATCGTCGTCCTGGTCCTGGTCGTGCCGGTCCGCATGATCTGGGACGTCCTGGCCGCAGCCGCCCGTGCCCTCCACCGCACGGTCCTGTGCCCGGCGGGCCGCGCGCTGAAGTGGCTGGGCCACACGCTGGTCGTGGTCCCCCTCGTCTTCCTCGGCCACTGCCTGTCCTGGCTGCTCCGCACGCTGGTGGTGACCCCGCCGGCATGGCTGTGGCGGTGGCTGGTCGTGCCGGTGTGGCGGTACGGGGTGGTCGCCCCGGTGGTGTGGCTGTACCGGTATGTGCTCACTCCGGTGGGCCATGGCATCGCGTGGGTCGCCGCCGGGGTGGGGGCGGGGCTGGCCTGGGTCGCGACCGGAGCGTGGGTCGGGCTGTCCTGGGTCGGCGCCGGGCTCGGGGTGGGGCTTGCCTGGGTCGCCCGCGGGATCGGGATGGTCGTCTCCGCGATCGGAACTGCCCTCGTTCGAGTGGGTTTTATCCTGTTTGTGGTACCCGTCGGGTGGTTCTACCGGCGTGTGCTGACGCCGATCGGGCACGCCGTCGCGGTCGTCGCCCGCGAGGTCGCCGCCGCGTTCGGGCACGCCTGGCGGATCGCCGGACACCTCTCCCGGGCCGTCGGGCGCGGGCTGAAGTGGCTCGGGTGGCAACTGGTCGGACGGCCGGTGCGGTGGGTGTGGCGGACGGTGTGCGCGCCCGTCCTGCACTGGGTCCGGGACACGGTGTGGGCCCCGGTGAAGCGGGCCGCCGTCGAGGCCGGAAGGGTCGCGGGCGCCGCGCTCGGCGCCGCCGGACGCACCGCGCGCGAAGCCCTCGCCGCGGCCCGCGACACCGTCCGGCAGGCGCGCGCCGACACCTGGCGGGCGCTAGTGGGCGGCCCGCCCCGGGAACCGGCACCGCATCCTGCGCGTACTCTGGGTAGTACAACTACTGCCTCCGGCGCGGTGCCCGCCCCCGAGATCTCCCTCCGCAAGTCGGAGGGATGAGCCGGGCGGCGCGCGGGCTGTGACCGGAGGGCCCCCACAGGACAGGTGGGCGGCGCCCACCGCGCCCGCCCCGCACGAGGAGAAGAACCACTGGGCAAGCGACAGCCCGAAGGCCCGCCGCCCGCACCTGCGGTGCAGCGCATCCGACTGCGCTACACCAAGCGCGGCCGCCTCCGGTTCACCAGCCACCGCGACTTCCAGCGCGCCTTCGAACGCGCGCTGCGCCGCGCCGAGGTGCCCATGGCGTACTCGGCGGGCTTCACCCCGCACCCCAAGGTCTCGTACGCGAACGCCGCCCCCACCGGCACCGGCTCCGAGGCCGAGTACCTGGAGATCGCGCTCACCGAGTACCGCGACCCGGCGAAGCTGCTCACGCTGCTCGACGAGTCGCTGCCCACCGGGCTCGACATCACCGACGCCGTGGAGGCCCGCACCTCGGGCCTCGCCGACCGGCTGACCGCCTCCATCTGGGAGATGCGCCTCGACGGAGTGACCGTCGAGGACGCCGAGAAGGCCGTCGAGGCCTTCCTCGCCGCCGAGACCGTCGAGGTCCAGCGCAAGACCAAGAACGGCGTGCGCACCTTCGACACGCGCGGCGCGGTCGCCGGGCTCCAGGCGCTTCCTCCACAGTCCGACTTCGTCGGCTCCGCTGGAGCGGCTCCCGCCGCGCCCATCAATAGGCCGGTGGACAAGCCCTGTGCGATACTGCGCCTGGTGGTACGGCACCTGACACCTGCCGTGCGACCCGACGACGTCCTGTCCGGTCTCCGAGCTGTGGCCGACCTGGCGCCGCCGGTCCCCGCAGCGGTGACCAGGCTGGCGCAGGGGCTCTTCGACGAGGAGTCCGGCACGGTGACCGACCCGCTCGCGCCCGACCGCGAGGCAGCCCCGGCCGCTCCACCCAAGGCCGCCGGGACCGCTTCTGCGACGGCGCCTGGGGGTACCCCCCTGGCCCTTTAGGCCTTGGGGGCGGTCCCGCCGCAAGGGGCAGTCGTTGTAGCGCAGCCCTGGTACTCGGGAGCCACCTGGGTCGGGCAGCGCACAGACCAGGAGACTTTCGCCAGGCCGTGCGTACATCGCGTACGGAACCGGCGAGCCGGACATATCAGCTCCCGTGCGGCGACCGCGCCCCGGACGACGTCACCCGCGCACATCACGCGGACGTGCCGCCGGACCGGAACCAGGCGCGGCGCCCGGGAGCGTGACGGGAGCTACGCCCGCATGCTTGAGAACGAGAAGAACGAACCCGGTGTGACCGGGGACGACAACAACAGCCCCAGCGACACGCTGCCGCCGCGCCGCAGGCGCCGCGCGGCGTCGCGGCCCGCCGGTCCGCCGGGAGCCGCCGGCGCCGACGCGCCCGAGACGGCCGCCGCGGCCACCGAGACCCCGGCCGAGGCACCCGCCGCCACCGACGAGGCCGCTCCGGCGCGCCCGCGCCGCCGAGCCACCCGTAAGGCGACCGCTCCGGCGGGTGCGCCCGCCGCTGCCGCCGAGGAGACCCCGGCCGTCACCGAGGCGGCGGAAACCCCCGCCGCCACCGACGAGGCCGCTCCGGAGCGCCCCCAAGGCCTTAAGGGCCAGGGAGGTACCCCCACGCGCCGCCGCGCCACCCGCAAGGTGGCCGCTCCGGCCGGTGCGCCCAAGGCCGCCGACGAGACGCCCGAGGCCGTCGAGGCCCCGGCCGCCGTCGAGCCCGAGACCGTCGAGGCCGAGGAGCCCGCCGCTCCGGCGCGGACCCGTCGCCGTGCGACCCGTAAGGCCACGGCCCCCGCCGGTGCGCCCAGGGCCGCCGAGGAGACCGAGGCCGTCGTGGCCCCCGAGGCCGCCGTGGCCGAGGAGCCTGTCGAGCCCGAGGCCGTCGAGGAGCCCGCCGCCCCGGCGCGGACCCGTCGCCGTGCCACCCGCAAGGCCACCGCGCCCGCCGGTGCCCCCGCCGTCGAGGAGACCCCGGCCGCCATCGGCGCGCCGCCGGCCGTCGCCGCCGAGGACCCGGTCGCCTCCCCGGCCGAGGAGGCCGCCGTCGTGGCCGCCGCCGAGGAGCCCGCCGCCCCGGCGCGCACCCGTCGCCGTGCGACCCGTAAGGCCACGGCTCCGGCCGGTGCGCCCAAGGCCGCCGAGGAGACCGAGATCGAGGCCGAGCCGGTCGCGGCCGCGGTCGTCGAGACCGCTGTGGCCGAAGAGGCCGCCGAGCCCGCCGCCGAGGACGAGGCGCCCCGTGGGCGCACCCGTCGCCGCGCCACCCGTAAGGCCACCGCGCCTCAGTTCACTCCGGCCGCCGCCGAGGAGCCCGTGAAGGCGGCGCCCGAGGCCGAGCCGAAGACGGAGGCCGAGCCGAAGCCGGAGACCGGCCGATCGCGCCGCCGCGCCACCCGCCCCGCCGTCGCCGTCTTCCAGGCGCCGGTCTTCCACGAGCCGATGTTCCAGACCCCGGAGACCGCCGCCGCGGCCGCCGCCCAGGCCGCCACCGAGGTGACGGACGAGGAGGAGCCGGAGGAGACCGCGGCCGAGCCGGTCGTCGAGCAGGCCGAGCCGCAGGGCGGTTCGCGCCGTCGCCGCCGCCGTCGTGGCGAGCCCGCCGAGGCCACGCCCGAGCCGCAGGCCCCCGTGGCCGAGGAGGCCGACGAGGCCGAGTCCGCCGAGGAGGAGCCGGAGGGCGCCGAGGCCGAGGAGCACGAGGACGACCGTCCCTCGCGCCGTCGCCGCCGCGGTGGCCGCCGCCGTCGCCGCGGCGAGTCCGCCGATTCCGAGGAGTCGGAGCCGGAGGAGTCCGCCGAGGGCGAGACCGAGGCGTTCGAGGACGAGGAGGACGAGTCCGAGGACACCCCCTCCGCCGCCGGCACCGCCAGCAGCCGCCGTCGTCGCCGGCGCCGTCGCCGCAGCGGTGACGGGGGCGACCACGAGTCGGTTCAGGACGACCCGGAGCGCACGGTCGTCAAGGTCCGCGAGCCGCGTCCGGCGCGTGAGAAGGCCGAGCCGTCCGACGAGGTGCAGTCCATCAAGGGCTCGACCCGTCTGGAGGCGAAGAAGCAGCGCCGCCGCGAGGGCCGCGAGCAGGGCCGCCGCCGGGTGCCGATCATCACCGAGGCGGAGTTCCTGGCGCGCCGCGAGGCCGTCGAGCGCGTGATGGTCGTCCGCCAGAGCGGCGAGCGCACCCAGATCGCCGTCCTGGAAGACAACGTGCTGGTCGAGCACTACGTCAACAAGGAGGAGGCCACCTCGTACGTCGGCAACGTCTACCTGGGCAAGGTCCAGAACGTGCTGCCGTCGATGGAGGCCGCGTTCGTCGACATCGGCAAGGGCCGCAACGCCGTCCTGTACGCCGGTGAGGTCAACTTCGAGGCGCTGGGCATGGCCAACGGGCCGCGCCGCATCGAGGCCGCCCTCAAGTCCGGCCAGTCGGTCCTGGTGCAGGTCACCAAGGACCCGATCGGCCACAAGGGCGCCCGCCTGACCAGCCAGGTCTCGCTGCCCGGCCGCTACCTCGTGTACGTGCCCGAGGGCTCGATGACCGGCATCAGCCGCAAGCTCCCGGACACCGAGCGGGCCCGGCTCAAGACCATCCTCAAGAAGATCGTCCCCGAGGACGCGGGCGTCATCGTGCGCACCGCCGCCGAGGGCGCGAGCGAGGACGAGCTGCGCCGTGACGTCGAGCGTCTGCAGGCCCAGTGGGAGGAGATCTCCAAGAAGGCCAAGCAGATCTCGACGAGCTCGCCGAGCCTGCTGTACGGCGAGCCGGACATGACCGTCCGCGTCGTGCGCGACATCTTCAACGAGGACTTCACCAAGGTCATCGTCAGCGGTGACGAGGCCTGGGAGACCATCCACGGCTACGTCGCGCACGTGGCGCCCGACCTGGCGGACCGCCTCTCCCGGTGGACCTCCGAGGTCGACGTCTTCGCGACGTACCGGATCGACGAGCAGCTGATGAAGGCGCTGGACCGCAAGGTCTGGCTGCCGTCCGGCGGCTCGCTGGTGATCGACAAGACCGAGGCGATGATCGTCGTCGACGTGAACACCGGCAAGTTCACCGGCCAGGGCGGCAACCTCGAAGAGACCGTGACGAGGAACAACCTCGAAGCGGCCGAGGAGATCGTGCGCCAGCTGCGGCTGCGCGACCTGGGCGGCATCGTCGTCATCGACTTCATCGACATGGTCCTGGAGTCCAACCGGGACCTGGTGCTGCGGCGTCTGCTCGAATGCCTGGGCCGCGACCGTACGAAGCACCAGGTCGCCGAGGTCACCTCGCTGGGCCTGGTCCAGATGACCCGCAAGCGGGTCGGCCAGGGCCTGTTGGAGTCGTTCTCCGAGACCTGTGTCCACTGCAACGGGCGCGGTGTGATCGTGCACATGGAGCAGCCGACCGGTGCCGGTGGCGGCGGCAACGGCAAGCGCTCCAAGAAGCGCGGCCGGGGCGGCGCCGAGCACGAGCACGAGGTGCACGAGCACGAGGCGCTCGACACCGAAGCCGTCGAGACCGAGGCGGAGGTGGCGGCCGAGGTCGCGGCCCCCGTCGCGCTCGCCGAGCCGGAGTTCGTGCCGGACGAGGAGCTCTACAGCAGCGCCGCCGAGGCGGAGGCCGCGGCCCGTGGCGGCCGCTCCCGTCGCCGTGCGACCCGCAAGGCGTCGGCTCCGGCCGGTGCGCCCAAGCGGGGCGCCGAGCCGGTCACCGAGGCCGAGCCGGTGGTGGCGGAGCCCGAGGCCGAGTCGAAGCCGGTGACGGTCGCGTCCTTCATCGAGGACGACGCGCCGCGCGGCCGCTCCCGTCGCCGGGCCACCCGCAAGGCGTCCGCCCCGGCGGGCCCGCCCGCCGCGGCCGAGCCGGTCGTGGTGGAGCCGGTCGTCATGGAGACGCCGGTCGTGGCGGCTGTCGAGCCCGAGTCGGTCGTGGCCGAGCCCGTCGTGGCCGAGCCGGTCGTGGCCGAGCCCGTCGTCGAGGAGGCGCCCGCCGCCGCCCCGCCGCGGGCCCGTCGCCGGGTGACCCGCAAGGCCACCGCTCCCGCCGGTTCGCCGTCGGGCGCGGATGAGGCCGCGGTGGTCGTGGTGGAGAGCACCACGGCGGCCGAGCCGGCCCAGGCCGAGCCCCTCGCGGAGGAGGAGGCGGCCCCGGCCAAGAAGACGGCCCGCAAGACGGTCAAGAAGGCCACCACCGCGAAGAAGGCGGTCGCCAAGAAGACGGCGGCCAAGAAGACCGCGGCGAAGAAGACGACGGCGAAGAAGACGACGAAGAAGGCGGCGGCCGAGCCGGCGTCGACGTCGTCGGAGAGCTGACCGTTGCCGGTCTGACGCGACACCGAAGGCCCGGCCCCGGGATTCCGGGGCCGGGCCTTCGGTCTTGCCTGCGGTCGGGTGGGGGCTCGTGTTCGTGTGCGGGCCGTGCTGGGCCGGTCGCGCAGTTCCCCGCACCCATGGATGCGCCCCTTCGAGGCGCCCAGGGGACTGCCGCGCAGCGGCATTCAAGGGGCCGCGGGGCTGTGACATCGTGCGGCTCCGCCGCGATGGGGGTCCCCCCTGTTCGAGCGGAGCCGAGAACTTGGGGGGAGCGACCCGCCACAGACGGCCCGCAGTCGAAGGCACCGCACCTCCAGCGGAGCCCCCCGCGCCCGGCCTCAGCCCCTGCTCCGCCAAGCCGTGCGCAGCTGGCTGCCCAGGAACAGGCTCGCCAGGGTCGGGATGGTCGCGCGGTAGCAGTCCGGGGTCGTCCAGGCGTACGCGGACGCCGGGACCAGGAGCGCGAGCCCCGCGATGCGCAGGCGCCACCAGCGGCGGCTGCGCGGCACCGGGATCGCCGGGGTGCCCAGGTCCGTGGACAGGGAGTCGCGGATGCCGCGCAACACGCCCCGGCGGGCCAGGAGTTGGGCGCCGGGGACGGTGAGCAGGACCTCGTCGTGCTCACCGAAGCCCGGCGGCAGGGGCGGCAGGCCGAGCGCCGCCACCAGGTCGGCCTGGCGGCGGGCGGGGGAGTCCGCGCCCCGCAGCAGCGTCACCAGCGGCCGGGCGTCGCGGACCGAGAACGCCGCCGCCAGGGCCTGCGCGGTCGCGGACGCCACCGCGTGGTCGGTGACCGGGGCCGCGGGGTCCCACTGGTGGGCCGCGGTCTCCTTGCCCTTCTGGAGGAGCGTGAGCCCGTACCGGGGCCCGGTGCGGCGCAGGACGAGCGCGGCCCACTTCTCGCCGGTGGTGAAGCTGTCGGCCGCAGCTGTCAGCCGGTCGTCGCGGGCCAGCGCCGCGCGCCGCCCGGGCGAGGGGTCCGGGACGAGCTCCACGTAACTCATGCCGGTCCGCGCGGGCGCGATCCGCAGCGAGACGCCGCACATCAGCGCGGCCTCGGCGACCTCGTGCGGCGGCGCGGCGGCTATCGCGAGCGAGCGGGGTCCGAGGGCGCTCGCGTCCCCGGACGCGGCGGCGGATCCCGCGGGGCCCGGGGACGCGTCCGGGCCGCCGGGGCGTCCGGGCCGGGAGAACAGCGGTGTCCGCGACGCCAGTTGCATCCGCACCCCCGAGCGCAGCTCCACGAACTCGGTGCGCGGCTCGCCCAGATACGCCCACGGATACGTGCGCGCCCGCACCCCGATCGCCCGGAACACGTCCAGCGCCTCGGCCCACCGCTCGTGCAGGATCAGCATCAGGACGAGGTGGTTGCGGAAGTCCGCCGCGTCCGGGTCGCCCGGCTCGTACCAGGTGGAGAGCTCCAGGCCGCGCTCGACGGCGGCGTCGATCCTGGCCCGCTCGACGGGGCTCTGGCGCGGGTCGTCGGAGACCACCACGTACTCGACGGCCGCGAGCAGCGGCAGCGCGTGCAGCTTGGAGCCGGGCAGTGCGCTCTCGGCGGCCCGCTCGGCGAAGGCGAACATCTCGCCGTGCGAGCCGTACCACTTCTCGGAGAGGTACTGCAAGGCCGCCGCGTGGCATCCGTAGTGGTGCGGGGAGCGGGCGACGGCCTCCGCCCAGTACGCGTCGAACACCTCGCGCGATGCCTGGCTGCCGCGGGCGTGGGTGAGCGCGATCTGCCAGGGCACCGGGTCGGTGGGGTTGAGCCGGGCGGCCGCGGACGCCACCGGGACGGCGTCCCCGAGCAGCGCGAAGAACGCCTGGAACTGCTCGGCCGCCACGTCCCTGGCGCGCGCCGCGCTGCGTATCTCCCACGCCTGGTGGACGCAGAGCTCGGCCTTGACGAGGACGGCGTCGGGGTCCTCGGGCGACTCGGCGAGCCAGTCGTCCAGCCAGCCGGGGCTGTGCAGGGCGGCCGCGGCGAGCTGGGTGACGTAGGTGCTGCGGCGCTCCCACTCGGCCCGCTCGCGGGTGCCGGCGAGCAGGGCGGCGGCCGGGGCGCGGTCGCCCGCGTGCACGGCGGCCAGCGCGTCGCCCATCGGGCCGTCCGGGGCGTCGAGGGTGACGGCCTCGTCGGGAGGCAGGTCCGCGCCCACGGACGAGCCGTGGCGGAGCATGCGGGGCATGGAGAGGAGCGAACGCAGGTGCACGAGTGATTATTGAATCAGTGACCTCCGACACGCGGGCCCCGGGGCGGCTGTGCGGGGTGCGGGGCCCGGTGACGATCGGCCGGTTTGACCCGTGGGAAAGCGGCCCGTAACCTTGACCCTCGGCGTGTTTCCATGCGTCCGCCCCTGAGCACCTCCCTCCCGGCGACCGTTCGCGGTAGCGGGGAGAGGCCGCTCGTCCATTCCGGATCACCACGGGTTCACCTGTGTGACGCGGCTGGCTTCAGGGGTTTCCGTTCCGAGCGAGAGAGAGACCCGCGTGTACGCCATCGTGCGCAGCGGTGGTCGCCAGCACAAGGTTGCTGTCGGCGACATCGTTGAGGTTGACAAGATTTCCACTGCCAAGGTTGGCGACACGGTCGAGCTCTCGACCCTGCTCGTTGTCGACGGCGACGCTGTTACCAGCGACCCGTGGGTGCTGGCCGGCATCAAGGTCACGGCCGAGGTCGTGGACCACCACAAGGGTGCCAAGATCGACATCCTTCGGTACAAGAACAAGACCGGTTACCGCCGTCGCCAGGGCCACCGCCAGCAGTACACGGCGATCAAGGTCACCGGCATCCCCGCGGCTGCGAAGTAAGGGACTGAGGAGACATGGCACACAAGAAGGGCGCATCGTCCACCCGGAACGGTCGCGACTCCAATGCTCAGCGGCTCGGTGTGAAGCGCTTCGGCGGTCAGACCGTCAACGCCGGTGAGATCCTGGTCCGCCAGCGTGGCACCCACTTCCACCCGGGCGCCGGTGTCGGCCGCGGTGGCGACGACACGCTGTTCGCCCTGCAGGCCGGCGCGGTGCAGTTCGGCACCCACCGTGGCCGCAAGGTCGTGAACATCGTTCCGGTCGTCTGACCGGTTCTCTCGTGAGGCGGACCTCACTTCCCGTACGGAGCCCGTACGGGAAGCAGGTCCGCCTTTCGCGTGTTTCTAATGAAACACGGTATTACACAGACATTCCGTACGTACTGGAGGCAAGCCCATGACCACCTTCGTGGACCGCGTCGAGCTGCATGTCGCCGCGGGTAACGGAGGCCACGGCTGCGCCTCCGTACACCGGGAGAAGTTCAAGCCGCTCGGCGGCCCCGACGGCGGCAACGGCGGCCGTGGCGGCGATGTCATCCTGGTCGTCGACCAGTCGGTGACCACGCTCCTCGACTACCACCACAGCCCGCACCGCAAGGCCACCAACGGCCAGCCCGGCGCCGGCGACAACCGCACCGGCAAGGAAGGCCAGGACCTGGTCCTGCCCGTCCCGGACGGCACGGTCGTCCTCGACAAGGACGGCAACGTGCTCGCCGACCTCGTCGGCCAGGGCACCACCTTCATCGCCGGCCAGGGCGGCCGCGGCGGCCTCGGCAACGCGGCGCTCGCCTCCGCCCGGCGCAAGGCCCCCGGCTTCGCGCTGCTCGGCGAGCCCGGCGAGGCCCGTGACGTGGTCATGGAGCTCAAGACCGTCGCCGACGTGGCGCTGGTGGGCTACCCGAGCGCGGGCAAGTCCTCCCTGATCTCCGTCCTGTCCGCCGCCAAGCCGAAGATCGCGGACTACCCGTTCACCACGCTCGTCCCGAACCTGGGCGTGGTCACCGCGGGCTCGACCGTCTACACCATCGCCGACGTCCCCGGCCTCATCCCCGGCGCCAGCCAGGGCAAGGGCCTGGGCCTGGAGTTCCTGCGGCACGTCGAGCGCTGCTCGGTGCTCGTCCACGTCCTGGACACCGCCACCCTGGAGTCCGAGCGCGACCCGGTCTCCGACCTCGACGTCATCGAGGCCGAGCTGACGCAGTACGGCGGCCTCGACGACCGGCCCCGCGTCGTCGTCCTCAACAAGATCGACATCCCGGACGGCCAGGACCTCGCGGACATGATCCGCGGCGACCTGGAGGAGCGCGGCTACCAGGTCTTCGAAGTCTCCGCGGTCGCCCGCACCGGTCTCAAGGAGCTCTCCTTCGCGCTCGCGAAGATCGTGTCCGAGGCGCGTGCCGCCAAGCCCGTCGAGGAGGCCACCCGGATCGTGATCCGCCCCAAGGCGGTCGACGACGCGGGCTTCACCGTCACCTACGACGAGGCGGCCGAGGTCTACCGGGTGCGCGGCGAGAAGCCGGAGCGCTGGATCCGCCAGACCGACTTCAACAACGACGAGGCCGTCGGCTACCTCGCGGACCGCCTCAGCCGCCTCGGCGTCGAGGACAAGCTGATGAAGGCGGGCGCCCGCGCGGGCGACGCCGTGGCCATCGGCCCCGAGGAGAACGCGGTCGTCTTCGACTGGGAGCCGACGATGATGGCGGGCGCGGAGATGCTGGGCCGCCGTGGCGAGGACCACCGTCTGGAGGCGCCCCGTCCTGCCGCTCAGCGGCGTCGTGACCGCGATGCGGAGCGGGACGACGCGCAGCAGGAGTTCGACGACTTCAACCCGTTCTAGGGGTTTTGGCTGTCGATGGTCGGCTGCGGTCGTCCGTGGCTGGTCTCTCCCCCAAGTTCTCGGCTCCGCTCGAACAGGGGGGCCGGGACCCCCATCGCGGCGGAGCCGCACAGCGTCACTTCCCCGCGCCCCTTTGGGGCGCGGGGGATTGGCATACTTGAGGACATCAGAACACCGGGTGTCCACGAGGACGTCCGCCGAACGTCAAGGAGTAGCCCCCCGTGCGTAATCCCGAGGCACCGCGACTGCTGGGGGTCTACCGGCGGGCCGTGCCCGAGAGTGTGCGGCGTGCGATCGTCTCGCAGGTCGACGCCGACATGCGGCGCCGCGTCAAGATGCGTATCGCGGGCGGCGCGGCCGTCGCCGAGAAGATGCGCGCCGCCCGCGTCACCAAGCGCTACCAGACCCTCGCCTCCGGTGCCGACCGCACGGTCGTGCACGTCGGCAAGGACCCCAAGGTCGCCCTCGTCACCCCCGGCGTGACCCCGCTCCAGGCCCGCCGCGCCAACCTCGACATAGTGCTGCGCGCCCTGCACGCGGCCGGCCTCGACCACTTCTGTGTGCGCGGCCGATCGGAGACCGCCGCCGCCGTCGCCGTCCGCGAGGGCGACCGCACCGCCGTGCTGAAGGTGCTGGAGTCGCTCTGCGGCGACCAGCCCGGCTACGTCACCCACGTCAAGGGCAACAACCCGGTCCCCGAGACCTCCCTGCCGGGGTACGAGGACGCCACCTGGCGCCGGTTCAAGACCGCCGGGACCGTCAGGGTCACCTGGTACCGCACGGACGCCACGCACCGCCTCACCCTCGGCAACCGCTACGGCTGCGACGTCGAGTTCTGGCGCGAGGAGGACGGCCAGCTGGTGCCGCCGCGCGTCGGCAAGCTCGCCGAGACGCTCCCCCTCGAAGGCCCCACGGCGCAGGTCTCCGAGGCGTACTTCACCCACCTCGCCCCCCGCAAGGCCCCCGACGCCGCCCAGGTGCGCACCCGCGCCGAGTTCGCCATCCACCCCACCGACGAGATCACCTTCCCGATCGACGTCGTCTACACCTGGGTGAACGGCGCCGACCCGGCCTGGCTGCGCCGCCGCGCCCAGTTCGCGGGCGAGACCTACCACGCCGAGTCCGCCAACGCCGCGCGCTATCTGAGCCGCGACGAGCTGCGCTACTCGCTGCGCTCGCTGCACATGTACGCGCCGTGGGTGCGCAACGTCTACCTGGTGACCGACGACCAGACCCCCGACTGGCTGGACACCACCCAGCCCGGCATCAAGGTCGTCAGCCACAAGGAGATCTTCCGCGACCCGGGCCTGCTGCCCACCTTCAACTCGCACGCCATCGAGAGCCAGCTCCACCACATCGACGGCCTGGCCGAGCACTTCCTGTACTTCAACGACGACGTGATGCTCGGCAACGAGGTCACCCCGCAGGACTTCTTCCTCTCCAGCGGCCTCACCAAGTTCTTCCCGTCGCCCGCCCTCGTACCGCTGGGCTCGCGCACCCCCGAGGACCCGCCGGTGGCCGCCGCGGGCAAGAACAACCGCCGGCTGATCGAGGAGCGGTACGGGGCGGTGGTCGTGCAGAAGATGAAGCACATGCCGCACCCGCTGCGCCGCAGCCTGCTCACCGAGATCGAGACGGAGTTCGAGCCGGAGTACCGCTACACCGAGGCGAGCCGGTTCCGCTCCGAGGACGACATCTCCATCTCGTCGTCGCTGCACCACTACTACGCGTACCACACCCAGCGTGCGGTGCCCTCGGAACTCCCGTACACCTACCTCGACTTGACGCACCCGTGGACGGAGACCCGGCTCGGCCGGCTGCTCGCCAACCGGGACAAGACGGTGTTCTGCGTCAACGACACGGTCTCCACCGAGCAGGACGTGCACGAGCAGAAGGATCTGATCACGCCGTTCCTCGACGCGTACTTCCCGGTGCGGAGCCCGTTCGAGAAGGGGTAGCGCCACTGAGGCGGTGGGAGCCGTGGCCGCGCGGCTGCCGGCCGGTGGGGGCTTGTCGCGCAGTTCCCCGCGCCGCTGAAGAAAGGGGCTCGCCCCGGACCAGAAGGCCCGGGGCGAGCCCCTTTTCCCGTATCCGACGCGTCAGGCGCGTCAGTCGCGCTCGAAGCGGGACTTCACCGGGAAGTAGGCGCTCAGGAACGCCCGCAGCACGCGGTCCTGCTCCTCCACCGACACCTCCGCGTCGGCGGACTCGCCGATGCAGAACACGTCGTGGGCGCGCTCGGCGAGCAGCCGGGTCAGCACCGTGTGGTGGTCGTAGTTGCCCACGTTGATGTAGCTGCACGAGATGGCGCTCGGCACCGAGCTGCCGATCAGGTAGCCGTAGTGGTGGTGCAGCGAGGACGTGATCGACAGGTCCGAGTTGGCGCGGAACGGGTTGGCCGCGGTACGGCCCACCTCGGCCGGGAACTTGTCGGCGATCTCGGTCAGCACACTGCGTCGCAGCGGGTGCGGCGCGTGCAGGAAGCTGGTCGTCGTGGTCCGCCCGAACGCCTCCTCCAGGAGAGCCCGGTTGTTCTTCGCGGCCGCGAAGTAGCCCTCGTCGTCCGGGGACGGCTCGGTCGGCGGGACGGCCGTGGGCGAGCGGAAGAACTTGGCCACGCCGTTGCTCAGGAAGAACGACGACGGGTTGAGGGGACGGCCGATGAACACATCGTCGTTGAGGTAGAGGAAGTGCTCGGCCAGGCCCTCGATCCGGTACAGCTGGCTCTCGATGGCGTGCGAGTTGAACGTCGGCAGCCAGGCCTGGTCCTTGAAGATCTCGCGGTGGCTGACGACCTTGATGCCGTGCTGCTCGGTGTCCAGCCAGTCCGGCGTCTGGTCGTCGGTGACCAGGTAGATGGTGCGCACCCAGGGCGCGAACATCTCCAGGGACCGCAGCGAGTAGCGCAGCTCGTCGCGGTTGCGGAAGCGCACGTCGCCGCTGTCGGCGTCGTTGGTCGGCATGTCCCGGCTGCGGCGCACCGAGTCGCGGCGCTGCTGCCAGGCCGGGTCGGTGTCGTCGACCCAGGTGTAGACGACGTCGATCGGGTAGTCGACGTCCCACATCAGCTGCTTGGTGAACTGCGCGAGCGTCGGGTAGTCGCGCTCGCCGACCCGCAGCTTGGCCGTCGCCTCCAGGTTCGGCAGGCGGCGTCCGAGCAGGGTGGTCAGCCGGGGCGTCTCGCGCCAGCCGTCCTCCTCCGACTCGGCCCAGAACTCCAGGCTGCAGCCGTAGGCCGGTCCGTACCGCAGGGTGCGGCTCTCGGAGGTGATCGGCTTGAACACGCGCAGACCCGCGACCTCGCCCACGTCGCCGAGGCGCTCGGCGAGGACCGCGCCGGGCGCGGCACCGCGCGGGGTGACCAGCTCGGCGTAGACCGGCTTGCCGTGCAGGGCGGTGGACATGGCCTCGATCACCCGGCGGCGCTGCTCGACGGGGACGGCGACGCGGTGGGCGACGCCGGCGTCGTGGCGCAGCAGGATGTACGGGATCCCCGCGTCCTCCAGGACCTTGGCGGTGATCTCCAGGTTGATCTGCGCCATGCGCGGGCCGTTGATGTCGTCGCGCTGCTCGGCGAGGCGGCCGGCCGACCGGATCAGCGTCCCGGTGCGGTCCTGCGCCTGGATCATCACCTCGCGGGCCTTCTGCTCGTCCGCCGAGTTCGACAGGGCCGAGACGGGGGCGGCGACGCTGAAGCTGCGGGTGCCGCCGGCCGCGATGCGCAGCGCGGTGCGGTCGGCGCGCTGGGCCAGGCGCTCGGGGGTGTCGCGACGGGCGACCAGCTTGGTGAAGAGCTGCTCCCAGCGGGCGGTGATGTCCTCGCCGCCGAACCGCTCGTACACGCCCTTGCGGGCGGCCTTGCCGAACGCGTGCCGGGTGTCGTCCTCGCCCATCAGGCGGGACATCGCGGCGGCCAGCGAGTCGATGTCGCCGGGCGGCACGAGCAGACCGTCCACGTCGTGGCGGATGATCTCGGCGGGCCCGGTGACGATGTCGTACGCGATGACCGGCACACCGGCCGCGAACATCTCCAGGAGCACCAGCGGGAAGGCCTCGTTGCGCGAGGGCAGCAGACAGACGCTGGCCTTGGCCCACTCCTGCTCCATCTGCGAGGAGCGGCCGACCAGTTCGATGCGCGAGTGCATGCCCAGGCCCTCGACGAGGCGGCGCAGACGCACCTCCTGCGGGCCGTCGCCGAAGATCCGCAGCTGCCAGTCGGGGAAGTCCGCGGAGATCCGCTGGAAGGCGTGGATGGCGTGGTCCAGCTGCTTCTCCGGGGTCATCCGGGCAGCCAGAACGATCGTCTTGGACTCCAGGTCGGCGCGCGGACGGTAGCCGTCGGGCACCGCGTTGGGGATCGCGGCGAGCTCCGGGGCGGCCTCGCGCAGCGAGTCGGAGAACCAGTCGTTGGTGCGCTCGGTCAGCGACACCAGCGCGTCGACGCGCGGGCCGTAGACAAGGAGCGGCTCACCGGAGACGCCGCGCAGCTGGGAGGCGCGGTGCTCCTGGTGCACGGTGACGACCCGGGACGGAGCGAGCTCGGCGGCCGCCGCGAGCAGCGCCGGGGTGGTGGTGACCAGCACGTCGGAGTCGAGGGAGCCGAGGGCGGCCGTCATCTCGATGTCGGACAGCCGGTCGAAGGTGGACTCCCAGGACGGCTTGATGAGTTCGCTCGGCAGCGACTCCAGCGTCCGGCAGGCGTTCTCGTCCAGGGCGCTGGCGCGCACCGGGCGTCCGTAGGATCCGGTCCTGTCCACCAGGTAGCGCCGCTCGACCTGCTGGGCGGCCGAGAAGAACGGCTCGGGGCGGGTCTTGAAGACGCTCAGCACCTCGACGTCGTGCCGGGGAGCGAGATGGATCGCCTGGGTGTAGGCGGCCATCTCGGTGCCGCCCATCTCGTCGCCCCAGGTGAGCAGAAACGTGATCTTCATGCAACTTCCTCTGCGCCACGGGGGGCGGTTCCGAATCCGGTACAGGACACGGCGAGCACGCCGGCCGGGGTGACATAGGCGTGCACCCGCGCGAGCGCGCCGTTGTCGAGAGCGACGATACGGAACGGTGTCCGGTAGACCTGCTTGGGGTGACGCACATCGGTCAGCCGCCGGGCGATCTTGATCCGGTTTCCACCGGTCTTCAGATGCATGTCCCAGGTGCGGGTGGTGCGTCCGACCGCCATCTCGGCGAGCGGTACGTCGAAGGTGAAGCGGTCGCCGTCCCACGCCACGGTGGCCGCGGCCGCCTTGCTGCTGCGTCGCAGCACCGCCTCCGCGACGTACTCCTCGACGGGGGCCTTGGGCGCGATGAGCCGGCCGTGCACCACGATCCGGTCCCAGCGCAGCTCGAACGAGGACAGCTCGGCCTGGTGGCGCGGACCGCGCACGTTCAGCATCGAGCGGCCGTCGACCGAGCGCACCGGACGGAAGACGGCGCCGCTGGTGGGTGACGGCGAAGAGGACAGGGTGGGACCGTCGGACGACTCCACGGGAGCCGACGCGATCTTCGCCCGCAGCTCATGGCCATCACTCTCGGTGACCACGACTTCCATGCGCCACATACCGGACGAGAGCACCGGACCGCGGGTGCCGGTCTCCGACGGATCGTCATGGCGCAGCGGCGCGGTGGCCGTCAGAAGGAGACTTCCGTCACTCTGCGGCTCCTGCTCCAGCTCCACATGGACGACCTTGCGCCCGCGCGACATCTCCAGATGAGCCGCGCTGACGGCCTCCGGGCGGCGCGGGAACGTCACCGCGAAGTTGAGCGTGCGTCCACCGGAGACCGAGAAGTGCACGGCCTTGAGCAGCGGCCGCGGCTTGACTCCGTCGATGGCCGGTACGGTATGCATCTGCTCGACGCGTCGGCGCATACGTACTGCCGCGCGGCGCGCCCGCTTGGCGGCGCCCACCGCATAGGGCAGCAGTGAGTCACTCACGGTGAACCTAGCTCTCGTCTGGGCCGATGGTCAGCGTTGCATGCTGCCAATAATGCGTAAGATCGGCAAGTTGCTTCGTAATTCTATCGATGCATCACGATTGCTTCATCGAGTGGAACCCAAATGAAGTTTCCGCCCTCTCCTCGGGTGGCGGTCTGCTTGATCGCAGATGAACGTGAAGCGGGGAGTGGGAAAAGGACATGGGACGCTGGCCGAAGATGGGACGCCAAGTGGCCTCCCGGCGTGCCGTGCTGGCTTCGATGGCGGGGGTAGTGGCAGCCGGTGCGATCGCCGGGTGCGACAGCAAGCACCCGTCGGCCAGAGGCGCTGCTGTCACAAGTGAACCACCGAAGCCTGTCTCGCTGCTGCCGGTCGACCGCCGCAGCAGCTTCGACACCCCGGGCCGGCCGCTCGCCATGGCGATCGTGGCGCATCCGGACGACGACTTGTTCTTCATGAACCCGGACACGCTCCACACCATCGAGCGGGGCGTCCCGGTCGTCTCCGTGTACGTCACCGGCGGCGGCTCCTTCGGCGTCAACCAGGCACCCGGCGAGCCCAAGGCCCGCCCGGACGTGCCCGCGTACGTCTCCGCGCGCCAGCAGGGCCTGCGCCAGGCGTACGCCCGGATGCTCGGCGCGACCCTGTTCACGCCGTGGACCCGTACCGCCCTGAAGCTGCCGGGCGGGCGCGAGGCCGAGCTGAACGTCCTGGAGTACAACGGCCGCCGCGCCGAACTGATCTTCCTCGGTGTGCGGATGCACGAGAAGACCGGCCGGGGCTGGGTCGGCATGACCCAGCTGTGGAACACCCCCGGCGTGGTGCTGCGCACCCAGCCCACCCCGGAGTCCCCGGTCCGCGAGAAGTACACCTACAGCCGCGACGAGCTCACCGACGCGCTGCTGTTCCTGATGCGCAAGTACCGGCCCACGCTGGTGCGCACCCTGGACCCGGACCCCGACGCCCAGGTCCACGACAAGCTGCACCCGCGCGGCAGCGACCAGGTCGGCTACTCCGACCACCCCGACCACACGGCCGTCGCCCTGTTCACCTGGCGGGCCCTCGCCCAGTGGGGCCAGGGCACCTCGCAGGGCTCGCGCACCCCGGGCTTCCTGACCGAGGCGTTCCGCGGCTACTACAACCAGCGCTGGCCCTACAACCTGCCCAACGACACCGTCCACCAGAAGACGGAGTACCTCAACGCCTACGGCGGCGCCTCCAGCTGGCAGTGCGGCAACGCCTCCGGCTGCGGCGACTACTCGGTCGGCCTCAACGGCGTCCTCAAGTCCAAGAAGGGCTGGGTCCGCTCCACCCACCGCCGCTACCCGACCGCGGGCCCCAAGGTCGTCGTCGACAAGGACGGCCGGATGAGCGCGTACGCCGTGCTCGGCACCCGCGCCGCCCGCTGGCGCGAGTCCGGCCCCTTCAGCGGCGGCTGGGGTGCGGCCGAGGACCTCGGCGGCGGCCCCCTCGCCCCCGCCCTCAGCGCGATCGCCGCCCCCGACGGACGCCACCTCGTGTTCGGCCTGCGCTTCACCAACCTGGGCGCCAACGACAAGGACGACACCCGCGAGATAGTCGTCCTGCAGCAGAAGAGCGCCGACGGCGACTTCGAGGAGCGGTGGACCAGCCTCGGCAACCCCGAGACCGACCCCCGCCGCAGCCGCCTCACCGGGCCGCCCACCGCCGTCACCGCCCCCGACGGCACCATCCACGTCTTCGTGCGCAACGCCGCCAAGGGCATCAGCACCCGCGTGCGCGACAAGCAGGGCACCTGGTCGCCGTGGCAGAAGCTGCCCGGCGGCGGACAGATCCAGGAAGGCCTGGCCGCAGCGGTCGACGGCGACGGCCGCGTCCACGTCTTCGGCTCCGCCTTCGGCTGGGTCGAACACTGGACCCAGAAGGACGCCGGCGGCGCCATGGTCCGCGGCGCCCGGGGACTGAAGACCCGGCCCGGCGACGCACCCGACGCGGTCACCGCCAACGACGGCTCCGTCCTGCTCGCCTACCACAAGCCCTCCAGCGACCAGATCAACGTCGCCCAGCTGCGCGGCGGCCAGGCCGGCCGCTGGACCGAACTGCCCGACCAGAAGGTCACCGGCTACGGACCCGTCGCCCTCGTCGACGGCCAGGACCTCGCCACCGGCGGCGTCATACTCAGCTCGCGCAGCGGCACCGGCTCCATCGAGATGGTCGACAGCGGCAAGCAGGTCACCCTCCAAGGTGACGCGTCCTCCGGCTTCATGATCGGCGCCCCCGCCGTCGTCCAAGGCGCCAGCGAAGGCGTCGCCCTGGTCACGCTCGGCCTGAACACCACCCCCGCCGTCACCAGGGTCCCGCCGCGCGCGGGCACCGTCTGACCGACACACCGCACCGGCGGACAAAGCCGGGCGGACCGGGAGCGAACAGGGGCGTACGGGACCATCCCGTACGCCTCTTCCGCACGCCACTTCCGCACGCCACTTCCGCACGCCCGAGCGGGCTTCCGGGCAGACCTCCGCGCGGGCTTCCCCGCGGTCGTGCTTACGCCGCCTTCACCTTCGTACGAAAAGTCACAGCAGGCCGGGCCGGCGGGTCCGGCCTCCTAGACTGTCCGCATGACTTGGATGATCACAGGCGGTGCCGGCTACATCGGATCTCACGTGGTGAAGGCCCTCGTCGACGGCGGGGAGCAGGTCGTCGTCCTCGACGACCTCAGCACCGGAGACCCGGCCCGGCTGCCCGAAGGCGTCCGCCTGGAGCGCGGCACCGTCCTCGACCGCGACGTCCTCGACCGCGTGCTGCGCGAGAACGACGTGGACGGCGTCATCCACATCGCCGCCAAGAAGCAGGTCGGCGAATCCGTCGAACGCCCGCTCCACTACTACCGCGAGAACGTCGAAGGCCTGCGCACGGTCCTGGAGGCCGCAGCCGAAGCCGGCGTGCGCCGCTTCCTGTTCTCCTCCTCCGCCGCCGTCTACGGCATGCCCGACGTCGACCTCGTCACCGAGCAGACCGAATGCCTGCCGATGAGCCCCTACGGCGAGACCAAGCTCGCGGGCGAATGGCTCGTCAGCGCCGTCGGCAAGGCCCACGGCATGGCCACCGCCTCGCTGCGCTACTTCAACGTGGCCGGCGCCGCCTCCCCCGAACTCGGCGACCCCGGGATCTTCAACCTCGTCCCGATGGTCTTCGAGCGCCTCACCGAGGGCAAGGCACCCCTGATCTTCGGCGACGACTACGCCACGCCCGACGGCACCTGCGTGCGCGACTACATCCACGTCGAGGACATCGCCACCGCGCACGTCGCCGCCGCCCGCCGGCTCACCGCCGACCCCAGCGCCGCCCTCATCCTCAACATCGGCCGCGGCGAAGGCGCCTCAGTAGCCGAGATGGTCGACATCATCCGCGAAGTCAGCGGCATCACCGAGCCCGCCCCCGAGGTCGCCCCGCGCCGCCCCGGCGACCCGGCCCGCGTCGTCGCCTCCGCCGAGCTCATCACCAAGGAACTCGACTGGAGCGCCCGCCACGACATCCGCGCCATGGTCACCTCCGCCTGGGAAGGCTGGCTGCTGCGCCACCCGCGCGACTGAGCCACCCGGGAACCGGCTCCCGGACCCCACAGGCCCCCGCCCCGCCCGGCGGGGGCCCGTCCAACGCTCGAAACGGCCGTGCGCCCAGGCCCCGGCCTGGCATAGATTCCCCGGTGTGACAGTGGCAAGGCAGTACGTGACCCAGGCCCGCAGGATCGTCGTCAAGGTGGGCTCGTCCTCCCTCACCACCGCCTCCGGCGGCCTCGACGCCGACCGCGTCGACGCCCTCGTCGACGTCCTCGCCAAGGCCCGCAGCGGCGGCGAGAAGGAAATAGTGCTGGTCTCCTCCGGCGCCATCGCCGCCGGACTCGCCCCCCTGGGCCTGCGCCGCCGCCCCACCGACCTCGCCCGCCAGCAGGCCGCCGCCAGCGTCGGCCAGGGCCTCCTCGTCGCCCGCTACACCGCCTCCTTCGCCCGCTACGGCGTACGCGTCGGACAGGTCCTCCTCACCAGCGACGACACCAGCCGCCGCGCCCACTACCGCAACGCCTACCGCACCCTCGACCAGCTCCTCGCCATGGGCGCCCTGCCCGTCGTCAACGAGAACGACACCGTCGCCACCGACGAGATCCGCTTCGGCGACAACGACCGGCTCGCCGCCCTCGTCGCCCACCTCGTCCGCGCCGACCTGCTCGTCCTGCTCTCCGACGTCGACGGGCTCTACGACGGCGACCCCAGCAAACCCGGCACCACCCGCATCGGCGAAGTCCACGGCCCCGACGACATCGCCCACGTACAGATCGGCAGCGCGGGCAAAGCAGGCGTCGGCACCGGCGGCATGGTCACCAAGGTCGAGGCCGCCCGCATCGCCGCCGCGGCCGGCGTCCCCGTCGTCCTCACCTCCGCCAGCCACGCCGCCGACGCCCTCGCCGGACGCGACACCGGCACCTACTTCCACCGCACCGGCCGCCGCTCCGCCGACCGCCTCCTGTGGCTCGCCCACGCCTCCACCCCGCAGGGCCACCTCGTCCTCGACGACGGAGCCGTACGCGCCGTCGTCGAACGCCACTCCTCCCTGCTGCCCGCCGGAATCGCCTCCGTCGAGGGCGAGTTCAGCGCCGGCGACCCCGTCGAACTCCGCGACACCGCGGGCCGCGCCGTCGCCCGCGGACTCGTCAACTTCGACGCCAAGGAGATCCCGCAGCTCCTCGGCCGCTCCACCCGCGAACTCGCGCGCGAACTCGGCCCGGAGTACGAGCGCGAAGTCGTACACAGGGACGATCTGGTCGTTCTCCACCCCTGAAACGGCTGAAAGTCCAGCCTTCGGGCAGACACCTTCACGAAAACCGCCCCGCGACCCGGCCCGGACTGGTCAACTTTGTTGCGGGGTACTCGCGGGGGTGACCCGCGAGGGGTACTGCATCGCATCACAGCATCACAGGAGGCCGCCGGTGAGACGAGCGCGCCCGGGGGCGGCGCCCCGAGTCGGGGGAACCCACGCCCGCAGGGCCGTGGGGGAGGACGGGCCGACCCTGACCAGCGTCGGCACGGGGGCCGACATAGCGGAGACCGAGGAGCGGGAGCAGCCCGGGGACACCCCCAGGCTCTGGCACATCACCCTCAGCGTCTCCGGCGCCGAGGCCCCGCTCAAAGAGGTCCGGCGCGGCCTCGAACAGCTCGCCCACGACCACCCCTTCCTACTGACCAGCAGATACGCCAACGACCACGCCGAGATCCGCTACTGGGAAGAGGCCCGCGACCTGCACGACGCGGCCGCCGTCGCCCTCCGGCTCTGGGGCGAGCACCGCTCCACCGCCAAACTCCCGCCCTGGGAGATCGTCGGCCTGGAAGTCATCGACCGCGAGACCTACCACCAGCGCCTGGCCGAGGGCTACGGGCCACCACCGGCCGCACCCGTCGGCGTCCACCCCTTTTGACGCCCGGGCTGCCCGTGACGCCCCGGCCGCTCCTGACGCCCGGGCTCTTGAGGCCCCGGCTCGTGCCGCCCAGGCTCTTGCGGCGCCAGCCACCCGGACCCGACGGTGACCGGACCATGAGAGCGCCGTCTCGGGGAGTGGAATCCGTGCGGAACGCGCCCGCCCGGAGCACTACCCTGCGGACATGAGCGCGTTTTCCCCGTACGAGAACATGTCCCCGGTCACCCAGGCCGCCTACCGGGCCCGCACGGCCGCCGCCGATATCGCGCCATTGCCGCGCTCGGCCAAGGACGACGCGCTCCTGGCGATCGCCGACGCGCTCGAAGTGCGGACCAAGGAGATCGTCGAGGCCAACGCCCTCGACATCGCCAAGGCCCGCGAGGCCGGGACCAGCGAGACGGTCATCGACCGCCTCACCCTCACCCCCGAACGGGTCCGCGCCATCGCCGCCGACGTACGCGACGTCGCCGCGCTGCCCGACCCCGTCGGCGAAGTCGTCCGCGGCTCCACCCTCCCCAACGGCATCGACCTGCGCCAGGTCAGGGTGCCCCTCGGCGTCGTCGGCATCATCTACGAGGCCCGGCCGAATGTGACCGTCGACGCCGCCGCCCTCTGCCTCAAGTCCGGCAACGCCGTCCTGCTGCGCGGCTCGTCCTCCGCGTACGAGTCCAACACCGCGCTCGTACGAGTGCTGCGCGACGCCGTCGGCGGCGCCGGGCTGCCCGCCGACGCCGTCCAGCTCGTCCCCGGCGAATCCCGCGACTCCGTACGCGAGTTGATGCGCGCCCGCGGCCTCGTCGACGTCCTCATCCCGCGCGGCGGCGCCTCCCTCATCCGCACCGTCGTCGAGGAGTCCACCGTCCCCGTCATCGAGACCGGCACCGGCAACTGCCACGTCTACGTGGACGCCCAGGCCGACCTCGACATGGCCGTCGACATCCTCATCAACTCCAAGGCCTCGCGCCCCTCGGTCTGCAACGCCGCCGAGACGCTCCTCGTCCACCAGGACATCGCCGCCGCCTTCCTGCCCCGCGCCCTCGACGCACTCGCCGAGGCCGGCGTCACCGTCCACGCCGACGAACGCGTCCAGTCCTACGCCGACGCCACCAAGGCGACCGTCGTCCCGGCCACCGCCGAGGACTGGGAGACCGAGTACCTCTCGTACGACATCGCGGCCGCCGTCGTCGACTCCCTGGACGCGGCCGTCGCCCACATCCGGCTCTGGACCTCCGGCCACACCGAGGCGATCGTCACCACCTCCCAGGCCGCCGCCCGCCGCTTCACCCAACTGGTCGACTCCACCACCGTCGCCGTGAACGCCTCCACCCGCTTCACCGACGGCGGCCAGTTCGGCTTCGGCGCCGAGATCGGCATCTCCACCCAGAAGCTCCACGCCCGCGGCCCCATGGGCCTGCCGGAGCTCACCTCCACCAAGTACATCGTCACCGGCGACGGCCACGTGCGGTAGCGGGAACGGGGCTCCGAACCTTCCCCGAGGGACGCCCGAGGGGGAGAGTTCGGACACTCCCTGCCCAAAACGACCGCGCCGGGGCTACGCTGAACCCGTGCCGGACGACGTGGGGGGCAGGCCGTTCCCGGACGGCTGGGAGCCCGACGACGACCGCGGGGGCGCGGACGACGCATTCGCCTCCGTGGTCTTCGACGAGGACTTCGTACGGGCCGCCGAGATCCACGAACCAAGCGCCGTGGAACGGCTGTTGGCCGCAGCCCAGGCCCGCGCCGAAGCCGAAGCGGCCAGAGCCCGCGCGGGCGCCGGAGCCGACGACGACTTCACCTACACCGCCCGCGACCCCGACGCCTACGGCTCCACCTTCCCCGGCGGCGCCGAAGCCGGCCCCTACGGCCCGCACGGCGGCGCGCTGCGCCCCTACCGCGGCCGGGCCCGCTGGCACCGCCCCGTCGCCTGGCTGCTCGCCCTGATCATGGGCATCGGCATGGTCGCCCTGGCCTTCGCGGCCGTCTACCGGGGCGCCTCCGGCAGCCGCGACGAGCCCGCCCCGCCCCCGGCCACCAGCAACGTGGACAAGTCCGGGCTACCCATTCCGGCCAGCGTCGGCCCGACCGCCTCGGCCGACTACTCGGCGCCGGCGGTATCGGCTGTGCCTCGGAGGCCTTGAGGGGGAGGGGGCCTCCCCCCCCCGCCCCCTCCCCACCCACCCCACGCCCCCCGCCCGCCCCACCCCTGACCACCGCTTTTCCACGTCCTGGCGACCTTCTGACCGCCCTCCGGCCCCACCCTGCACAACCGCGTGGGAACTCGTCAGAACTTGTCGCGTAGCAGCGCGTTTACCGGCCCCTCCGGCGACCTACCCTGAAGGTATGGCAGGGCGTGGAGAGCCACCCGAGGGGACACCGGAGGGCCTCCCCGGCGGAGGTGAGGACGAGTACCGATCCGTCGTATTCGACGAGTCGTTCGTTCGTGCTGCCCGCCTGCAGGAGTTCTCCGCCCAGGAACGGATGCGTGAGCACGCGCGTGCGGTGCGCAGCCGTCCCAGCTGGTCCTTCCGGCCTTTCACCAAGCAGATAGTCGCGCTGGTGGTCCTCCTCTTCATCGCCTTCGGTACCGCCGTGTACATGGGCCTGCGCCACCCTTACCAGCCCGGTGGCGGCAGCGTCGCCGCCGAGCCCCTGCGGATGACCGTGATACCCCTGGCCCCGCAGAGCGTCGTCCCCGGCATCGACGTCGCCCGCCTGTTCGACCACAGCCCGGCCGCCCAGTTCCGCACCGGCGCCGATGGCATCAACCTTCCCGCCGTCCGCAGGACCGCCCACTTCTCCGAGAGCCAGATCATCGCCGGTGTGACCACCGCCAAGGAGTATCTGGTCCAGTCGTCCCTCGACCCCCAGGTCCTCACCGGCAAGTCCGTGCACCAGGTGCGGGCACTGCTCGATCCGGAGCTGATCGCCCAGTTCGACCAGAGCATCGACAACCCGGCCGACGACGGCCGCCACGCCGCCACCGGCTGGCTGGTGCGCTTCGATCCGGCCAAAGTGACGCTGGCCGACTCCCAGGTGCGGGTGCAGGGCACTTTCCACTACGCCGAGTCCGGCCGGGACACCCTCGACGTGACGTCCGACCACACCTTCACGTACGCCCTGCGCCCGGCGGCGACCGGCCCGGACAAGGTGGCCTCGCTCTTCACCGTCCGCCGTGAGCTGCACTTCCGCTTCGACCGCGACGACCTGCGGCTGCACCGGGTCGAGCTGCAGTTCAGCTATGTGGAGGCCGGACCGCAGGCCTGCTCGGCCGATGTCTCCGCACAGCTGCGGCCGCTGCTCGCGGGCGAGCGGACCAGCGCGACCGGCCCGGCGGGCACCGATCCGTACGCGACCGGCCCCGCCACCGCGGCCCTCTGCGGCACCCTCTCCACCAGCGCCCAGCCGACGCCGTAGGCAGGGCGTCCGGACTTCCCACGACCCAGGCGGGGTCAGGCAGGTGTCCGGACCGTCCGGACTCCCCTACGCCTTGCCGCCCGGTTCGTCCTGCGGCCCATCGCCGTCCGCCGCAGGACCGGAAGGCCGGTCCTGCGGTCCGGCCTGCGGTGCGCCGTCAGCCCCGTCCGCAGCGGTGCCGCCCGCCGGCCGGTCCGAGGTGCGCGAGGCGGAGCCCGCGCCCGTGAACTTGCCGTACAGCTTGCCGCTCAGGTCCGCCGTGCCGCCGGCTATGTCGCCGACCAGCTTCATCAGCGGGTCCTTGCTCGTCCGTACCGTCTCGGCGTACGAGGCGGCGGACTCGCGGAACGAGTCGGAGACCGAGGTGTCCTTGTCCTCCTCACGACGGGGGTAGTGGCCGTCCATGAGCCGCTGGTAGTCGCGGCTCGCGGCCCACTTCTTCAGCTCGGCCGCGCGCACGGTGGTGAACGGGTGCGAGCGGGGCAGCACGTTGAGGATCTTCAGGACCGAGTCGCGCAGGTCGCCGCCCGCCTCGTACTCCTCGGCCTGCTCCAGGAACGCGTCCACGTTCATCTCATGGAGGTGGTTGCCGCCGGCTATCTTCATCAGGCCCCGCATCGAGGCCTGCAAGTCCTGGCCGACGAGCAGCCCGGCCCGGTCGGCGGAGAGCTCCGACTTGCGGAACCACTCCCGCAGCGCCGTCACGATCGCCATCACCGCCACATTGCCCAGCGGGATCCAGGCGATCTTCAGCGCCAGGTTGGTGAGGAAGAGCAGGATCGTGCGGTAGACGGAGTGGCCGGACAGGGCGTGTCCCACCTCGTGGCCGACGACCGCGCGCATCTCCTCCTCGTCGAGCAGCTCCACGAGGCCGGTGGTCACGACGATGATCGGCTCGTCGAGACCGATGCACATCGCGTTCGGCCGGGGGTCCTGTGTCACGTACATCGGGGGGACCTTCTCCAGGTCCAGGATGTAACAGGCGTCCCGCAGCATGGCGTTGAGGTGCGCGAACTGGGCGTCGCTCACGCGCACGGAGTCGGAGAGGAACAGCAGGCGCAGGCTGCGCTCCGGCAGCAGCCCGCTGAGCGCCTTGAAGACCGTGTCGAAGCCGCTGAGCTTGCGCAGCGCCACCAGCGCCGACCGGTCCGCGGGGTGTTCGTAGGCCCGGGAGGAGATCCCGGGGAAGCGTCGGCGCTGCCTGCTCGGCACGCTGTCCTGGATGTCATCGGTCATGGTGTCCCCCTGTCTGAGAGTCTCGGCTCGTCCCCCTGACGACATCCACCCTAGGCGGTGGGGCTACCGTGGGGCGGGGGCCTGTGGATAACCAAGGAGACACCTGCCATGACGGATGCCGTCACGCTTCTCGCCGCCGCCTCGGACCAGCAGGGACCCGGCAATGTACTGCGGATCCTGCTGCTGGTGTCGATCCTCGGTGCGGGCGGCCTGGCCTGGCTGTTGCTGCGCGGCTACCGCTCGAACGACGGTGGCGACGCGGCCGCGGCCGGGCCCGACGGCGAGGCGAGCCGGGGCGCGAGCCCCGACGCGGAGAGCGCCGTCAAGGACTGAACGGCTGAGTCGGCGTGAGAGTGCCCGGGCGGCCCGCATACGATGAGCCCGAAGTCTCCGCTCCGACTCCCGGATAGGTCCTGCTGACGATGAGCCTCACCAGCACCGCCGCCAACCTGGTCACCCTCGCCGAGGGCACCGAGCACGGCGGCAACCACGAAAGCCTCAGCCCGTACGTCACCGGTGGCGGCGCCCTGTTCGCGCTGCTGCTCCTGCTGTGGATCACCACGCGCTTCAACCGCGACCGCTGAGTCGGGGCGTTTCCACCGGGCCAGTAGGCTCTGCACGCATGGGAGAGCAGGAAGTGCCTACCGGTCCGGTCAAGCGGCGCATCGGCGTGATGGGTGGAACGTTCGACCCGATCCACCACGGACACCTGGTGGCCGCCAGCGAAGTGGCCTCTCAGTTCCATCTGGACGAGGTCGTGTTCGTACCGACGGGGCAGCCGTGGCAGAAGAGCCACAAAAACGTCTCCGCGCCCGAGGACCGGTATCTGATGACGGTCATCGCGACCGCTTCCAACCCGCAGTTCTCGGTGAGCCGGATCGACATCGACCGCGGCGGCGCGACGTACACCGTGGACACGCTGCGGGACCTGCGCGCCCTCAACAGCGACGCGGACCTGTTCTTCATCACCGGCGCCGACGCGCTCTCGCAGATCCTCACCACCTGGCGTGACGTGGACGAGCTGTTCTCGCTCGCCCACTTCATCGGGGTGACCCGGCCCGGCCACATACTGACGGACGACGGTCTGCCCGAGGGCGGGGTGTCGCTGGTGGAGGTGCCCGCCCTGGCGATCTCGTCGACGGACTGCCGGGCGAGGGTCGCGCAGGGCGACCCGGTCTGGTATCTGGTTCCGGACGGCGTGGTGCGCTACATCGACAAGCGCCAGCTCTACCGCGGCGAGTGAGAGAAGGGCACCCGGTGAACGACCGACAGGACCCGTACGACCCCTATGCGCCGCAGGTGCAACTTGTCGGTTATGACGAGTACGGCCAGCCGGTGTACCAACAGGTGCCCCAGCAGGGCTCGTACGACCCGTACGCCCAGGCCCAGCCGCAGCAGACCCACCAGGCCCAGCCCTCCCAGCAGGATCACCAAGGGCAGCGGGGCCAGCAGGGTCAGCAGCAGGGTGGTTACGGGTACGACCCGTACGCCCAGCAGCAGCCCTCGTACGAATACGGCTATGACGCGTACGGCCAGTCCGCGCAGCCGTCCGTGCCCCAGCAGAACCAGGGGTACGGCTACGACACCACGCAGCAGTGGAACCGCGAACAGCCCCCGGCCCAGCAGGCCGCCCAGACGTCCGGCCAGGCGCAGGCCCCCGTACGGGAAGCCGAGCCCGAGCCGGTGGCCGAGCAGATCCCGGTGCTGCCGCAGCAACGCAAGGACGAACGCGACTACCGCACCGAGCAGTTCTCGTTCATCGAGGAGCCCGACGAGGACTCCGAAGACGTCATCGACTGGCTGAAGTTCACCGAGAGCCGCACCGAGCGGCGCGAGGAGGCACGGCGCCGCGGCCGCAACCGGGTGGTCGCGCTCGTCGTCGTTCTCGCCCTCGCGGCGATCGGCGGCGTCGGCTACCTCTGGTCGGCCGGCAAGCTGCCCGGCGTCTCCTCGTCCTCGGACTCCAAGAAGCCGGCGGTCGCGGCCGGGGCGCAGAAGCGGGACGTGATCGTCGTCCATCTGCACAACACCGCGAAGGGCGGTACCTCCACGGCGCTGCTCGTCAACAACGCGACCACCAAGCAGGGCACCACCGTCCTGCTGCCCAACTCCCTCGCCGTCTCCAACGACGACGGCACCCGCACCACGCTCGGCAAGTCCGTCGACGGCGACGGTTCGCAGGGCACCCGCGAGGCGCTCGGCACCCTGCTCGGCACCAAGATCACCGGCACCTGGCGTCTGGACACGCCTTTCCTGGAGAACCTGGTCGACCTGGTCGGCAACATCGACATCAGTACGGATGCCGATGTGCCGGGCACCAAGGCGGGCGCGCCCCCCGTGGTGAAGAAGGGCGACGACCAGACGCTGACCGGGCAGATGGCTGTGGCGTACGCCACGTACAAGGGGCCCGGCGAGGCCGAGGCCAAGCAGCTGCAGCGGTTCGGGCAGGTGATGTACGGGGTGCTGCGCAAGATCTCGGACGACCCCAAGGCCGCGACGATCACCGTGCAGACGCTGGCGCAGATCCTCGACCCCTCGCTGCCCGAGTCCGACCTCGGCGCCTCGCTGGCCAAGCTCGCCGAGCACGCCAAGGTCGGCGCCTACAAGACGGCGGTGCTGCCGGTCCAGCAGGACGGCACGCTCAGCGCGAAGGCCAGTGACAGCGTGGTCAAGGACATCCTGGGCGGCTCGGTCACGGCCCCCGACAAGGGCGCGGCGGTCCGCGTCGGTGTCAGCAACGCCAGCGGCAACCCGAAGGCGGCCGACAAGGCCCGGGTCGACCTGGTCAACGGCGGCTACGCCTTCATCGACGCGGGCGGCGCGAGTACGGCGGCGTCGTCCTCCGTCACCTACGGTGACGCGGCGCAGAAGGCGAAGGCCGAAGAGGTCGCCAAGACGCTGGGTCTTCCGGCCGGTGCGGTCAAGCAGGGCAAGGCCGCGGCGAACGCGGATGTCACCGTGGTGCTCGGCAAGGACTACAAGATCAAGTAATCCTTTCGGGGCTGTCGGCGGTCCGTGAGATCCTGGAGAACGATCTGAATCGATCTGACCGCCGACGAAAGCCAGCATGTGACCGCCACGGACCGTTCCATCGAGCTCATCACCGCCGCCGCTCAGGCGGCCGCCGACCGGCTCGCGCACGACATCATCGCGTACGACGTCAGCGACGTGCTGTCGATCACCGACGCCTTCCTGCTCGCCTCCGCACCCAACGACCGCCAGGTCAAGTCCATCGCGGAGGAGGTCGAGGAGCGCCTGAACAAGGAGCTCGGCGCCAAGCCGGTGCGCCGTGAGGGCGACCGCGACGCCCGCTGGATCCTGCTCGACTACGTCGACATCGTCGTGCACGTCCAGCACAGCGAGGAGCGTGTCTTCTACGCCCTGGAGCGGCTCTGGAAGGACTGCCCCGAGCTGCCGCTTCCCGAGGACGCGAAGAAGACCCGCGGCAAGGCCGCCGAGCACGCCCAGCTGCACGGTGGGACGGAGGACGGTGAGCTGAGCTGAACAGCAGCGACGCGAAGCCGGGCCGGGGCCGCCGGGTAGTCCTGTGGCGGCACGGCCAGACCGCATGGAACCTGGAGCGCCGCTTCCAGGGCTCCACGGACATCGAGCTGACCGAGGCCGGTCTCGGCCAGGCGCGCCGTGCGGCGCGCCTGCTGGCGGCCCTGAAGCCGGACGCGATCATCGCCTCCGACCTCCAGCGGGCCGCGGCGACCGCCGGTGAGCTGGCCGCGGTCTCCGGGCTGCCGGTGACCCATGACTCGGCTCTTCGGGAGACGTACGCGGGCGCCTGGCAGGGCCTGACCCACGAGGAGATCGTGGGGCGCTACGGCGAGCAGTACGCGGCGTGGAAGCGCGGCGAGCCGGTGCGCCGGGGCGGCGGAGAGCTGGAGACCGAGGTGGCCGACCGGGCCGCCCCGGTGGTGCTCGCCCACGCCGACAAGCTGCCCGACGACGGCACTCTGGTCGTGGTCAGCCACGGCGGGACGATCCGTACGACCATCGGCCGCCTCCTGGGTCTTGAGGCGCACCACTGGGAGGGCCTGGGCGGGCTCTCCAACTGCTGCTGGTCCGTCCTCGGTGAGGGCGCGCGCGGCTGGCGCCTGCTGGAGCACAACGCCGGGACGCTCCCCGAGCCGGTCCTTGGCGACGACGACTGAGGCAGCCGCCGGGTCGCCCCCGGTGCGGCCGCCGGGGCGCGCCGGGCGCCCGCCCGGGCGGTGCGACCACCGGATTTCACTTTCCGGCAGGTCACAGGCTAAAGTTCTTCTTGTTCGCGGCGCAGGAGCGCGGGAAACACAGCGAACAGCGGGGCTATAGCTCAGTTGGTAGAGCGCCTGCATGGCATGCAGGAGGTCAGGAGTTCAATTCTCCTTAGCTCCACAGGTACGGGATCCCGTCCGGTCGGTTCGACCGGGCGGGATTTCGCGTTTCCGGGGCACCGCACGCCCGCTTCCCGCACCCCCGCCGCCCGACCCGGTGGGCGCGGGTGTGAGGCGGCCGCCCAGCCCCGTGCCCGCGCGGCCGCCTCACGCCCAGATCTTCTCCCGCATCTCCCTCAGCGTCGCCGTGCGCGCGCCGCTCTCCTCATCGTTCGGCGTGTACGTGACGATCCGGCACTCCGGCATCCCGTTGATGGACAGCGACACCGAGGTCATCCGTATCTCGCCGACCGCCGGGTGCCGGAAGGTCTTCACGCGCGGTCCCGGCGGCACCACGTCGCCGGTCTTCCACAGCCGTGCGAAGTAGGGGCTCGCCTCGGAGAGCTTCGCGATGAACGACTCCCAGGCGGGCTCCCCGGCATGGCGGCCGTACTCCGAGCGCAGGGTCGCCACCATCACCGGCAGCTCCTTCTCCCGGAACAGGACCGGACAGGCGGGTTCCGGCACGGTGAACAGCGTCCACAGCACGTTGCGCACACCCGTCGCCCGTATCTCCGGGATGTCGAACAGGTCCCGGTAGGCGGGGTTGGTCGCCAGGATGTCGTAGCGCCCGTTGTAGACCACCGCCGGATGCGGGTCCAGGGCGTCGATGATGCCCTGGATCTCCGGGCCCACCTCCGCAGGCAGGGCCTCCCGGTCCAGCTCGCAGGGCACGTCCGCCAGGTGGTAGAGGTGCTCGCGCTCGGGCTCGTCCAGGCGCAGGGTGCGCGCCACCGCGTCCAGGACCTGCGGGGAGGCGTTGATGGGGCGGCCCTGCTCCAGCCAGGTGTACCAGGTCACGCCGACTCCGGAGAGCTGGGCGACCTCCTCCCTGCGCAGCCCGGGCGTGCGCCGCCGCAAGCCGGGCGGCATGCCGACGTCGGCCGGCGTGACCCGCGCGCGTCTGCTGCGCAGGAATGCGGCGAGTTCCGGTCTCCGCCGTCCGTTCGGTGCGGCCACAGTTGTCACGTCCCCCATCGTCGGTCCCGTCGCCCGCCGCTGCCAGGTGCTGTCAGTACCAGCATCAGCGGGCTCTCGTTACCCGTATCCGAGCGGGGTCAGGCTGGCTGCCATGACCACCGCGCTTCCCACGGGCCCAAGTCCCTTGCTCAGTAAAGACCGTGCCACTGACAACCGGCCCCCGCTGCTGCTCGCGATCGTGCTCGCGGCGCAGTTCATGGCGCTCCTCGACGTCTTCATCGTCAACGTCGCCGCCCCCACCATCCGTACCGAACTGAACGCCTCCGGCGCCGCGTTGCAGCTGGTCGTCGCCGGTTACACCATCGCGTACGCCGTGCTGCTCATCACCGGGGCGCGCCTGGGCGACCTGCTCGGGCACCGCCGGCTCTACCTGGCCGGCCTCGCCGTCTTCACGGCCGCCTCCCTTGCCTGCGGCCTGGCCGGGACGGCCGGCCAGCTGATCGCCTTCCGGCTGGTGCAGGGCGCCGGATCGGCGCTGATGATCCCGCAGGTGCTCAGCCTCATCCAGCGCAACTTCACCGGAGAGGCACGCGTGCGTGCCCTCGGGGTCTACTCCGCCGTGCTCGCCACCGGCGCCGCCGCCGGGCAGGTCCTGGGCGGCATCCTGGTCAGCGCCGACCTCTTCGGCACCAGCTGGCGGCCGGTGTTCCTGGTCAACGTGCCCATCGGGCTCGTCCTGCTGGCGCTCGGCGTGCGCCATCTGCCCGGGGAGCGGCACGAGCACCGCGGCGCGGCCCGCTGGGCGCGCGACCTCGACCTGCCCGGCCTGGTGCTGCTCGGCGCCTCGGTCTCGCTGCTCACGGTGCCCCTGGTGCTCGGCCAGGAGGAGGACTGGCCGCTGTGGGCCTGGCTGTCGCTGGGGTCGAGCGCGCTGCTGTTCGCCGCGTTCTGGGCGTACGAGTCGCGCCTCGCCCGGCGCGGGGGCACCCCGCTGATCGCGCCCAGGGTGCTGCGTCTGCCCGGCATGGGCCTCGCGGTCGTCCGGATCGCCGTGGTGATGGCCATCAACGCGGGCTTCCTGTTCACCCTCACCCTGCACATCCAGGGCGGCCTCGGCTACAGCGCGCTGCGCGCGGGACTGACCTTCGCGCCGACCGCCGTGGTCTTCGGCACGGTCGGGCTGACCTGGCGGCGCTGGCCCGCGCGCTGGCAACGGGCGCTGGTGCCGGGCGGGTTCGCGCTGACCGCGGTGTCCGCCCTGGCCACCGGCCTGCTGCAGCGCAGCGGCGGCACGGGCGGGCTCACCGTCTACGTGACGTACGCCGGTGTCGGCGCCGGTCTGGCGCTGGCCTTCAGCCCCACCTTCGCGGGCGCGCTCGCGGGCGTACGGCCCGAGGACGCGGCGGACGCCAGCGGTCTGCTCGCCACCGTGAACCAGCTGGGCCAGCTGATCGGGGTCGCCGCCTTCGGCACGCTCTTCCTGAACCGGCTCACGGCGGGGGCGCACACCTCCGGCGGCGCGCTGTGGGTGTGCTCTCTGGCGCTGGCTGGAGCGGCCCTCGTGGGAGCGCTGACGGGTCTCCTACCACGACGCCGCTGACCCTCTTGCGCGACCATGGCAGAATCGGGACGGCCGGAGGGGGACGACGGACCGAACGGGAGGGAGACCGCGATGCCTGCGAGCCGCGAAGACGTCCCGGCCCTGTCCGGTGCGCCGCGGACAGCGACCCGGATCAGCTGCCCTTCCTGCGGCTCTTCCCGTGTCGCCCAGATGCTCGGCGACAGCGGGGACGTCTCCTACGTGTGCACGGCCTGCGGCCACAGCTGGAGCTGAGATGGGTGCACACAGGCGGAAGTGCGACTGGTGCGGCAGCGGTACGCCGATCGTCCGGGACATGGAACCGGTCAACGCCGACTACCAGTACTGGTGCGAGGAATGCGCGCGGGCGCTGATCATAAAAGGCGACCCCATCGAGACCTACCGGGAGCTGGAGGGGGAGCCGATCTACGGCCGCCTCCTGGAGGCGCACTGCACCCTCAAGAGGTTCTACTCGTTCGCCACGGCCTGAGCGGCGCCCCGCGCCGCGCCCCGAGCGCCACCGCCGCCACGAAGGCGGCCCCGGCCAGCGGGTAGAGCGCCGAGAGCGCCATCTGCAGCTCGTTCTGGGCCAGTTCGGGGCGGCCCGCACCGTGGGGCACCCACCACAGGGCGTACGAGCCGAAGACCAGGGCGGCGACGGCCACGCGGATCCGGTGGGCCCCGAGCAGCACGAGCCCCGGCACGCACCACACCCAGTGGTGCGACCAGGAGACCGGGCTCACCAGGAGCGCCGTGACCGCGCAGCACAGCACCGCCCGGGCCCGCTCCCCGCGCAGCTCGGCCCGTACCGTCACATAAAGCCCCAGCGCCGCCGTGAGGGCAGCGGCGGCCGTCCACCAGGACCCCGAGTCGCCGGTGTGCAGCAGCCGCGCCAGCACCCCGCGCAGGGACTGGTTGGCGGTGTCCTCGGCGAGGCCGACCCGGCTCGTCTCGAACACCGTCGACGTCCAGAAGCGGCGCGAGTCGGCGGGCAGCACGAGGGCGGCCGCCAGGGTCGCCCCGGCGAACACCGCCAACGCCGTCGCCGCCTGCCGCAGCCACTGGTTCCAGCCCGCTCCACGCGCGCGTACGAGACCGGTGAGCAGCAGGAACAGCGCGAACAGCGCGGGTGTGAGCTTCACCGCGGCCGCGAGGCCGATGCCCGCGCCCGCCCCCCGGTGGCCGGCCCGCCGGGTCAGATCCCACAGGACGGCGACCGCGAGCAGCAGATTGATCTGGCCGTAGCGCAGGGTCGTCCACACCGGCTCGCACCACACCGTGAGCGCCGCCACCCACAGCGCGGCCCCCGGCCGCTCCCGCCCCGCGAGCCGCAGCGAAAGGTGGGCGAGCGCGACAAGGAGGGCGAGGTTCGCAGCCGTGGCGAGCGTACGCATCTCGGGCACGCCCAGCAGCGTCAGCGGCGTGAACAGCAGCGCGGCGAACGGCGGGTACGTGGTGGGCAGCCGCGCGCGCGTGGCGCGCATCGCGTACAGGTCCGCCCCGGCCCGTACGGCCCCTCCCTCCGCCCGGTAGACCATCAGGTCGATCATCGAGACCCCGGCAGCCCGCTGGGCGACCCAAAAGGTGACGAAAGAGAGCAGACAGGCCGCGCCGGCGAGCGCCACGGGGCGGCGGACGGGGGTGAGACGGGCGGCGGTGTGCGCGAGCACGTTCACGGTCACGAAAGGGGACGTTACCGGCCCTGTCCGTACAGAACGGCAACCGATTTGGTGGAGTGCCGGGGGGACCGTGTAATGTTCTCGATGTCGCCAGGGGAAACCGGGCGGAAAACAGAACAAGGGGCTATAGCTCAGTTGGTAGAGCGCCTGCATGGCATGCAGGAGGTCAGGAGTTCAATTCTCCTTAGCTCCACAATAAAGAAGGCGGCCACCCGATCCGGGTGGCCGCCTTCTTGCCGTTACGGCTCAGCGGGTCAACTGCGGCCGCTTCCCAGGGCCTTGCGGGCCGGGGCGGTCAGCGAGGGCAGTTCGGCGGGCGCCCCCTCGATCCGCAGTGCCAGCGCGGGGCACCGGCGCACCGCACGCTGCGAGCGCCCCTGCAGATGCATCGGGACGGTCGCGTCGGCCACCGCCGGGTAGCCGTCGGCGCCCAGCCGGATCAGCTCCGGGATGAGATCCGCGCACAGCCCGTGCCCCTCGCACAGCGTCCAGTCGACCAGCACCTTCTCGCCGCTGGGGATGCCCTCCTCCTGGTAGCCGTCGCCCGGCAGCGGCAGCAGGCCCAGCGTGGGGCGACCGCAGCCGCCGCCCAGGACGTGCGCCGCCAGATCGTCGGTGAACGCGTTGATGGTGGACGCCAGGAAGCGGGCCGAGCCGTCCGGGTGCTTGCAGGCACCGCGCCCCTTGACCGCGCCCGTCACCTCGCGCAGCGCCTCCAGGGCGGCCGGGCCACCGCCGTTCATGACGTCCGCGAGGCCGCCCGCGGCGGCCGGCAGACCGAGCCGGCACGGGCCGCACTGGCCCGACGTCTCGGCCGCCAGCCAGTTGGCGATCCGCAGCGCCTCGCCCAGCGGACAGGTCTCCGGCCCGATGGGCAGGATCGCGCCCGCGCCGAGCGCGCCGCCGAACGCGGCGAGCGACTCCCGCGAGATGACCGCGTCGTGCGCGGCGGCCGCGTCCAGCCAGCTCCCGTGGTAGCCGCCGGTCAGCACGCCCTGCGGCACGGGCGGCGCCCCGGCCAGCTGGAGCACGTACCGCAGCGGTACGCCCGTCGGCACCTCCACCACCATCGGGCGGGCGACCGCCCCGGAGAGCGTCAGCAGGACCGTCCCGGGCTCGGTGGGCAGCCCGGAGTGGCTGTATCTGCGCGGGCCGACCCGGGCGGCCAAGGCGAGCTGCGCGTACGTCTCCGCGTTGGACAGCAGCGTCGGCGCGCCCCCGATGCCGGTGTCCGAGGCGCGCACCTTGCGCCCCGGCGGCATCGCGGGCCCGCCGCCCGCCGCCCGGATCACGGACGAGGCCTCGCCGGAGATCATCCGCTCCGGAGTGCGCACCACGCGCGCGCGGAGCGCGGTCCCGCGCCGGTCCGCCAGACCCCGCTCGGCGAGGGCCGCGCGGATCGAGGCCTCCGTGGAGTCCCGGGTGACGGCGACGACCAGGGTGCGGGCGCCGAGGGCCTCAGCGGCCAGCAGAGCGCCGTCCAGGACCAGATGGGGGGCGCGGTTCACCAGGACCGTGTCCTTGCGGCAGGCGGGCTCTCCCTCGCTCGCGTTGACCACGACGACCGGGCGCACCCCCCGGCGTATCGCGGACTTGGCGACCGCCCGCAGTTTGCGGGCGAACGGGAACCCGGCGCCGCCGCGCCCGTTGAGCGAGATGTCCTCGGCGAGCTGGGCCAGCTGCTCGCCGGGCACCGGCTCCAGCGGCCCGTGCACCTTCAGGTGCATGTCGAGGCCGAGGCGCTCGACGAGGTCGAACCCCGCCGTCAGTTGCGGGAGTCCGACGACCCGCACTTCGGGGACGTCGGGCAGTGGCGCGTTCACGGGCGGTCTCCTGCGGGGGTTTGCCAGGGCTCACCGGCGACGGGCTGGTGGAACGGGCTGGGCTGGGGGGAGGGTTCGGGCTGCGGCGCGCCGGTCCCGGGGAGCGGTCCCGGGGTCTCGAAGGCGGCGCCGTTGTCCCCGTAGGGGACGGTGGGCAGTGGTGCGGTCTCGTCGAAGCCGCCGAAGTCCGCGCCGCCGAGGCCTGCGCCGCCGAAGTCGGCGCTGTAGTCGGTGCCGCTGTAGCCCGTGCTGTTGTAGGCCGCGCCGCCGAGGTCGGTGCCGCCGAGGTCCGCGAAGCCGCTCTCCTGGAGCGGCATGTTCTCCGGCGGACGCGGGGTGGGCGTCGGCCAGCTCGGGGCGTACTGGGGCGGTGCGGGGGCCAGGGAGACCGCACGGTAGGCGGCCGAGATGCCGGGCGCCGGGGCCGGCCCGGGCACGGAACGCGGCTGCTCGGTCCCGTAGAGCTCCTGCGGCTCGTACGGGTCGGCCGAGAGCGGGTCGGCCGGTTCGCGCTCGGCGGTGAAGCGGTCGGTCGCGAACGCGTCCGTCGGGTACGGATGCGGCGCGGGCGCCTCATAGCGCGGCGAGGTGGGGTCCGCCGGGTGCGACTGGGGGGTCGAGGCGTCCGGGGCGACCGCCTGGGCTGCCTCCACGCGCGCGAGGAGCGGCGCCAGCCGCCGGGTTATGCGGCGGCGCACCGGGCGCGGCAGCGAGCGGACGACCAGGGCGCCGGCCACACCGGCCAGCGAGAGGCTGTAGAGCGTGACGACCCAGCCGGCCGCCTGACGGCCCGCGTACAGGCCGTGGACCAGCGCGAAGCACCAGGCCGGGTAGGCCAGCATGTGCACCGAGCGCCAGTAGCCCGCGACGCGGTCGGGGTTGGCGAAGGCGCTGCGCAGAGCGCCGGTGGCGGCCGTGACGACCATGAGGACGGCGGCGAGCGAGCCGAGGCCGATCAGGCCGTCCGAGCCGGTGACGCCGAGCCCGAAGGGCACCAGGGCGCCGAGCAGGCCCACATGGCCGACCGCGATCTTGACGGTGACGTGCACCAGGAGGAAGCCGATCGAGGACACGGCGGTTGTGCGGTGCACGGCCTGGGCGACGAGCCGGTGGCGCGTCGTCATCAGCAGCCGGTCGGTGGCGAGCAGGCCCCAGACGACCGAGGACGTCAGGCAGACCAGCGAGAGGACACCGGTGGTGAAGTCCAGCGCGGCACGGAAACCGCCGCCGGTCGTGGCGGCCAGCACCGGTATGAGCACCGTCGAGGCGACCAGGAGCGCGCCGGACGATCCTCCCTTCACCCGTCCCTTGAGGGACGGGATTTTCAGTGTCGGGGTGGAGCGGGGACTGTGAGGGTTCATGGGGCAACTCCGAAACGTTCAGCAAAGTGGTCCCGTGGCCGCATGCTAGGTCGCCTCTTACCAAGCGGTACGGCGTTTGATTGGTTGCCCCAGAAGAGGTCGGAAGAGGTCGGTACGCGGAGTAACCTCTGTCGGCTGGGCTCGTTGGGGCGCCTCCTGAACGCTCGGTGTGCGCCCTTGTGAACGCTCAGTGCGGGCCGTGTGGGGCCTGCGGTACCCTGACGCCATGCGTGCCGTACGCCTTCTGCTTAGCGAGCCGCGCTGATCAGTCCCGACCGATGAAAGAGCCGGTCGGAATCGGCGCGGCGTCCCCTCCTGTGCGAGGGGCTTTTTCGTTTGGTGAATCGCAGCCGCTGGCAGAGACGATCGATGGAGCTTTAAGGATCATGAGCGAGACGAACCCCGCTGCCGCAGAGCCGGTAGCGCCGCACCGCTACACGGCCGCCATGGCCGCCGACATCGAGGCACGCTGGCAGGACTTCTGGGACGCCGACGGCACCTACGCGGCGCCGAACCCCAGCGGTGACCTGGCCGGGGACCCGGCCGTCGTCGCACGGCCCAAGAAGTTCATCATGGACATGTTCCCTTACCCCTCGGGCGCGGGACTGCACGTCGGCCACCCGCTGGGCTACATCGCCACGGACGTCTTCGCCCGCCACCAGCGCATGACCGGCCACAACGTGCTGCACACGCTGGGCTTCGACGCCTTCGGCCTGCCGGCCGAGCAGCACGCGGTCGCCACCGGCACGCACCCCCGGGTGTCGACCGAGGCCGCCATGGACAACATGAAGCGCCAGCTGCGCCGGCTGGGGCTGGGCCACGACAAGCGCCGGTCGATCGCCACGATCGACCCGGAGTACTACAAGTGGACCCAGTGGATCTTCGTCCAGATCTTCAACTCCTGGTACGACACCGAAGCCCAGAAGGCCCGTCCGATCTCCGAGCTGGTCGCCCAGTTCGAGAGCGGTGAGCGTCAGGCTCCCACTACGCGTGCGTGGAGCGAGCTGAGCGCCGCCGAGCGCGCCGAGGTCCTGGGCGGCTACCGCCTGGCGTACGCCTCGGACGCGCCGGTCAACTGGTGCCCGGGCCTGGGCACCGTACTGGCCAACGAGGAGGTCACCTCCGACGGCCGCTCCGAGCGCGGCAACTTCCCCGTCTTCAAGGCGAAGCTGCGCCAGTGGAACATGCGCATCACCGCCTACGCGGACCGCCTGCTGGACGACCTGGACGCGCTGGACTGGCCGGACGCCATCAAGCTGCAGCAGCGCAACTGGATCGGCCGCTCCGAGGGCGCGCGCGTGGCCTTCCCGGTGGGCTCCGAGGGCGACGCGATCACCGTCTTCACCACCCGCCAGGACACCCTGTTCGGCGCCACTTACATGGTGCTGGCGCCCGAGCACGAGCTGGTCGACGCGATCGTCCCGGCCGCCTGGCCCGAGGGCACCCACGAGGTGTGGACCGGCGGACACGCCACCCCCGCCGAGGCCGTCGCCAAGTACCGCGCCTTCGCCGCCTCCAAGTCCGACGTGGAGCGCCAGGCCGACGCCAAGGAGAAGACCGGCGTCTTCACCGGCGCGTACGCGGTCAACCCAGTCAGCGGCGACCAGGTCCCCGTCTTCATCGCGGACTACGTCCTGATGGGCTACGGCACCGGCGCGATCATGGCCGTCCCGGCGCACGACACCCGTGACTTCGCTTTCGCGCGCGCCTTCGAGCTGCCGATGCGCTGTGTCGTCGAGCCGTCGGACGACCGCGGTACCGACGCCTC
This sequence comes from Streptomyces sp. NPDC031265, assembly GCF_055570295.1. Taxonomy (NCBI): domain Bacteria; kingdom Bacillati; phylum Actinomycetota; class Actinomycetes; order Kitasatosporales; family Streptomycetaceae; genus Streptomyces; species Streptomyces sp. NPDC031265. The sequence continues at coordinate 27,531 of NZ_JBVIHM010000029.1, read as the reverse complement.
GACCTGGGACGACGCGTTCGCCTCGTACGACGCCAAGCTGGTCAACTCGACGGGCGCCGAGATCTCCCTGGACGGCCTGGGCGTCGTCGACGCCAAGGCGAAGATCACCGACTGGCTGGCCGAGCGCGGCATCGGCGAGGGCACCGTCAACTTCCGCCTGCGCGACTGGCTGTTCAGCCGCCAGCGCTACTGGGGCGAGCCCTTCCCGATCGTCTACGACGAGGACGGCGTCGCCCACTCGCTGCCCGAGTCGATGCTGCCTCTGGAGCTGCCCGAGGTCGAGGACTACTCGCCGCGCACGTTCGACCCGGACGACGCGGACACCTCGCCGGAGACGCCGCTGTCGCGCAACGAGGACTGGGTCCACGTCACCCTGGACCTGGGCGACGGCCCCAAGGAGTACCGCCGCGAGACCAACACCATGCCCAACTGGGCCGGTTCCTGCTGGTACGAGCTGCGCTACCTGGACCCGCACAACAGCGAGAAGCTGGTCGACCCGGCCATCGAGCAGTACTGGATGGGACCGCGCGAGGGGCAGCCGCACGGCGGTGTCGACCTGTACGTCGGCGGCGCCGAGCACGCCGTGCTGCACCTGCTGTACGCGCGCTTCTGGTCCAAGGTCCTGTTCGACCTGGGGCACGTCTCGTCGGTCGAGCCGTTCCACAAGCTGTACAACCAGGGCATGATCCAGGCGTACGTCTACCGGGACAGCCGAGGCTTCCCGGTCGCGGCCGCCGAGGTCGAGGAGCGCGACGGCAAGTTCTTCTTCGAGGGCGAGCCCGTCAAGCGCGAGCTGGGCAAGATGGGCAAGTCCCTGAAGAACGCGGTCACTCCGGACGAGATCTGCGCCGAGTACGGCGCGGACACCCTGCGCCTGTACGAGATGGCGATGGGCCCGCTGGACGTGTCGCGGCCGTGGGACACGCGCGCGGTGGTCGGGCAGTACCGCCTGCTGCAGCGGCTGTGGCGCAACATCGTCGACGAGACGACCGGCGAGGTCACCGTCACCGACGCCGAGCCGGACGAGGCGACCCTGCGCGCCCTGCACAAGGCGATCGACGGCGCCGGCGGCGACCTGGCGGAGATGCGCTTCAACACCGCCATCGCCAAGATCACCGAGCTGAACAACCACCTGACCAAGGCGGGCGGCGCGCTGCCGCGCTCGGTCGCGGAGCCGCTGGTGCTGCTGGTGGCGCCGCTGGCCCCGCACATCGCCGAGGAACTGTGGCGCAAGCTGGGCCACCAGGACTCGATCGTCCACCAGGACTTCCCGGTCGCCGACCCCGCGTACGTCGTGGACGAGACCGTGACCTGCGTCGTCCAGATCAAGGGCAAGGTCAAGGCGCGCCTGGAGATCCCGCCCACCATCTCCGACGAGGAGCTGGAGAAGCTGGCCCTGGCCGACGAGGCGGTCGTCGCGGCGCTGGGCGGCGCCGGGATCCGCAAGGTCATCGTGCGGGCGCCGAAGCTGGTGAACATCGTTCCCGCGTGACAGTTCACGGGTGACAGCTCCTGCGTGACAGCTCCCGCGTGACGGGCGAGCGGTAATGGGGGTTTCCCCTACGGGCAGGTTGGGGGTTCCACGGGAACCGCCAGCCTGCCCTTTCCGTTTACGGTGGAGGGAAGCCGACCGACACCGAGGGGACGTTCATGGAAGCCGCGATCGCGATCCTGGCGCTGACGTTCGTCGCCTTCGTCGTGCTGGGCGTGTACCTGGCGGTGAAGGCGGTCGGCGCCGCCAAGCGAGGAGTGGAGCGCACGGTCACGCAGGCCCGCAAGGCCGTCGAGGACACGACGCTCCGGGCCAAGAGCATGGGCCAGGTCGGTGTGGCCGGGGAGCTCGCACAGCTGCGGCTCTCGCTGCGCACCTCGATGCGGGCCACCCGGGACTCGCTGCACGCACGCGTGGAGCAGGACGAGTCCCTGAAGGAGTCGCTGAGTCTCTTCGAGCGGCTGAGCGGCCATGGACACGAGCTGGACGACGAGCTCAAGCGCCTGGAGCGCGAGCCCGACAAGCGGCGCGTGGGCGAGCGGATGCCGGAGCTGCGCGAGCGTACGGAGCGGATCACGCACGCGGCGGACTCGCTGCGCTGGGCGGCCCGCGACCGGGCCCAGCAGTTCGCCGACGACGACCTGGCGGCACTGAGCGCGGAGATCGAGGTCGAGTCGGGGGCGCTGCGGGACTGGGCGACGAAGGGGCCGACCACGGGGGCGACCACGGGTGTGCCGGGAGGGATACCCGGATCGGCCCCCACTGCCCCGGCCTCCGCCTCGTCGGCCCCTGTGGCGGGTGGCGCGGCGCGCGCCTCGTGGCCGCAGACGTCCGGAGAGCAGGCCTCGGCGCAGAGCCGGCCCGAGTCGGCCACGGTCGTCGACGCGGCGGCCGGGACGGCGTCCGACGCCCCACAGGCGATCGGTGCGGCGAAGCCCGCGCCCGTGTACCCGTGGCAGAAGACGGCCAAGCCGGAGACGACGAACTGAAGCGTAGGAACGGGGCCTGGGTTCCCTGGCGGCCCGCTGCCGCCCGGGCGAGGGCGCACGGCCCGGGTGTCGACACACGTCCGAACCGGTCAAGGCAGGTCCGAACCGATCATTGGACCGGGGCCGGGCTGCCGTGCAGCGGCCCCGGCGGGTAACCTCCCGCTCATGTCCCGCCATGTCGCGATCGTCACCGATTCAACGGCCTACCTGCCGCCGCAGACGATGGAGCGGCACGGCATCACCGCGGTGCCGCTGACCGTCGTCCTCGGCAACCAGGCGCTGGAGGAGGGGACCGAGATCTCGGCCCGCTCCCTCGCTCTGGCCTTGCAGAAACGCCGCTCCGTGACCACCTCGCGGCCCAGCCCCGATGTGTTCGCCGCCGCCTATCGGGCCGCGGCCGAAGCCGGCGCCACCGGGATCATCTCGCTGCACCTGTCGGCCGAGTTCTCGGGTACCTACGACGCCGCCGTGCTGGCGGCGAAGAGTGCGCCGGTGCCGGTACGGGTGGTGGACACCGGGATGGTCGCGATGGCCCTGGGCTTCTGCGCGCTGGCGGCAGCGGAGGTGGCCGAGGCGGCCGGCACGCTCGACGAGGCGGTGGCCGCGGCCGAGAAGCGCGCGGCGGGCACCTCCGCCTTCTTCTACGTGGACACGCTCGACTATCTGCGCCGGGGCGGCCGGATCGGGGCGGCGCAGGCACTCCTCGGCTCGGCGCTCGCGGTCAAGCCGCTGCTCCAGCTGGAGGGCGGCCGCATCGAGATGCTGGAGAAGGTACGCACCGCCTCGAAGGCGATTGCCCGGCTGGAGGAGATCGTCGTCGACCGGGCCGGTACGAGCCGGGTGGACATCGCCGTGCACCACCTCGCCGCGCCCGAGCGCGCGGCGACGCTCGCGGACCGGCTGCGGGAGCGGGTGCCGGGGCTTGCGGATCTGCACGTCAGCGAGGTCGGCGCGGTGATCGGGGCGCACACGGGGCCCGGGCTGCTGGGGGCGGTGGTTTCGCCGCGCTGAGGCCGATGGCCGGACGCGTGGTCCGCCGGACGGGCCGCTCGTCGGGGTCGGCGGACCGGCGCGTGTTACCCGTACGGGTGACGGAGATATCCACAACCACTGGGATATCCACGGGAATTGGTCCTGCTCAGCGGGGTCGGCCGGAGCTGCCTACCGTCGTGGCATGGCTATCCGATCACCACGCATCGCAACGAGCGGCCCGGGCCGCGCTCCGGGTTCGGACGGCCGTGCCCGCCATGGTCACGGTCGTCGCACACACGGCGCCCAGGCCCGGGCTTCCGCCGGAACGGCCGCGCGGCGGCGGGCGGAGGCACTGCTCCCGGCACCCTCGCCGACTGCCCCATCGTCGCCGGTCGCGCCCTCGTCGACCAACCCATCGTCGCCGGTCGCGCCCTCGGCGGCACCGCCCGGGCGCCCGTTCTCCGGTTCGATCCCCACTGCTGCACCTGCTGCTGCTCCTGCTCCTGGCGCTGCCCCTGCCTCTGCTCCTGACCTCGCCCCTGCCCCGACGCCGCCAACTGCGGCCGCTGGAGCTGGCTTTCCAGGCGTACGGGAGCGGGCCTGGGCGGCGCTGCGGGAGCGGTTGCCGGTGTGGGTGCAGGTGCGGTGCGGGCTCACGCCGAGGAGTCTGGCCGCGCTGAGCGTGGTGCTGATCGTGGCCGTGGGGTTCGCCGTGCAGCACTTCTGGGCGGGGCGGCCCGAGCCCGTGCGCGCCCCGGAAAGGGTGAGGGGACCGGCGCCTCCCGTTCGGACGGTGGGCACCGGCCCGGCCCCCACGCCGAGCCCGCTGACGGCGACCGGGGTGAGTGGGGCACCCGGGCCGTCTCCGGGCGGGGGCATCGTGGTCGACGTCAGCGGCAAGGTGCGGCGACCGGGGATTCGCCGACTGCCTCCGGGGTCCCGGGTCGCGGACGCGCTGGCTGCGGCGGGCGGGGTACGGGACGGGGTGGATGTCACCGGACTCAACCGGGCGCGGGTGCTCATGGACGGTGAGCAGGTGGTCGTGGGCGTGCCCGGCGCGGTACCGGGCGGGGTCGCACCGGTGGCGGGCGGTGGGGGGAGCGCCGGGGCGGGTGCGGCGGGGGCGCCGGTCAGTCTGAGCTCCGCCACGGTGGATCAGCTCGACGCCCTGCCGGGGGTGGGTCCCGTGCTCGCCCAGCACATCGTCGACTACCGCGCCCAGCACGGCGGTTTCCGGTCCGTCGACGAGTTACGGGAGGTCAATGGGATCGGTGACCGCCGGTTCGAGGACCTCCGGCCCCTGGTGCGGCCATGAACCGCCCTGTGATCCACATCGAGTCCGGCAACCCGCTCGGGGCCGCGAACCCCCACCGAGAGGGCCCGCCGGACCTCCGCCTGGTCCCGCCGGCGGTCGGCGCCTGGGTGGCTGCCGCAGTGGCGCTCAATGCCCCGGTGGGATGGGTGACTTGGGGGATCGTGGCGTTCCTGGTGGTGGCGGCGGTGCTGCTGGGGCCGACGATTCGGGGCTGGGGAGGGAGGGTGGGAGGCAGGGCTGGCCTATGGGGCGGGGCCGGCCCCGCACCGCCCGTCCCGACGGCGCAGCGGGCCGGGCCCTGGTGGGCGAACCGGGTTGCCGTCGCCGCCGTACTTCTGTGCGCGGCCGCCGGGGCGACCGCGAGCGCGCTGCACGTGGCCGAGGACCGGCGGGGTCCGGTTCCCGAGCTTGCGCGGCAATACGCGCACGCCACCGTCGAGTTGACCCTGACCTCCGACCCGAGGCCGGTCCGGGCGCGGGCGGCGTGGGGCGGGCGGTCGGTGGTGATCCAGGCGCTGGTCACCCGGATCGTCGGGCCGGACGGCGGCGGCAGCCGGGTACGGACGCCGGTCCTGGTGACCGCCCCGGAGCCGTGGCAGCGGCTGCTGCCCTCGACGCGGGTGCGCGTGTCCGCCCGGCTCGCGCCACCGAGGCCGGGTGACAAGTGGGTGGCCGCCGTGGTGCGGGTGCCCGAGCGGGCGGCGCCGCAGGTCGTGGGGGAGCCAACCGCATTGCAGCGTACGGCGGGTGGGCTGCGGGCCGGGTTGCGGGAGGCGGCCGACGGGCTGAGCCCGGATGCCCGGGCGCTGCTGCCGGGGCTGGTCGTCGGGGACACCTCTCGGGTCACGCCCGAGCTGCGGGACGCCTTCGAGGCGACCGACCTCACGCATCTGATGGCGGTGTCGGGCAGCAACCTGGTGATCGTTCTCGTGCTGCTGATCGGACCGCCCGGCCGGGCCTCGCTGGCCGAGCGGGGCGGTCTGGCCCCGCGCCTCGGCATCTCGCTGCGGGCGACGGCGCTGCTCGGCGGGGTGATCACCGTGGCGTTCGTGGTGGTGTGCCGGCCGGAGCCGAGCGTGCTGCGCGCGGCGGCCTGCGGACTCGTCACGCTGCTCGCCATCGCCACGGGCCGCCGCCGATCGTTGATCCCGGCGCTGGCCGCCGCCGTACTGGTCCTGGTGCTGTACGCCCCAGAGCTGGCGGGGAGTTACGGGTTCCTCCTCTCCGTCCTGGCCACGGGGGCGCTGCTCACGATCGCCCCGGGGTGGAGCGAGGCGCTGCGGCGGCGCGGGGTGCCGGGCAGGCTCGCGGAGGTGCTGGCGGCGGCGGGTGCGGCGCAGGCGGTGTGCGCGCCGGTGGTGGCGGTGTTCGCGGCGCGGGTGAGTCTGGTGGCCGTCCCGTGCAACCTGCTGGCGGAACTGGCGGTGGCCCCTGCCACGGTGCTGGGGTTCGCGGCCCTGGCCGTGGCGCCGGTCGCGATGCCGGCCGCCGAGCTGCTGGCCCGGTGCGCGGGCTGGCCGACGGGGTGGATCGCCGACATCGCCCGGACCGGGGCGGCGCTGCCAGGGGCGCAGACGGGGTGGCCGGGCGGCTGGGGCGGTGGGGCCCTGCTCGCCGGGGTCACCGTCGGCGCGGTGTTCCTGGGCAGACGGCTGCCCCGCCATCCGTGGGTGGCCGCCGGGTGCGCGCTGCTCCTGCTGCTCGCCGTGGTGCGGCCCGCCCCGCTCACCAGGATCGTCACCGGGTGGCCGCCGCCGGGCTGGGCGTTCGCGATGTGCGATGTCGGGCAGGGCGACGCCACCGTGCTGGCGGCGGGGGAGGGCACGGCGGTGGTGGTCGACGCGGGGCCCGACCCCGTTCCGGCCGACCGGTGCCTCAGAGCCCTGGGCGTCACCAGGATTCCGCTGCTCCTGCTCACCCACTTCCACGCCGACCACGTGGCCGGTCTTGCCGGGGTGTTGCGCGGCCGGGCCGTGGGGGTGATCGAGACGGCGACGTTCGAAGAGCCGCCGGACCAGGCCCGGTTCGTGCGAAGGACCGCCGCCGAGGCGGGGGTGCCGGTCGTCCCGGTGGAGCCGGGGGAGCGGCGTGCGGTGGGCGGCCTCACCTGGGAGGCGCTGTGGCCGCTGCCTCCGCCGACGGTCACGCCGGACGGGCCGAACGACGCCAGCGTCACGCTGCTCGTCCGGGCCGGAGGGCTGACCCTGCTCCTCCCCGGCGACCTCGAACCACCCGCCCAGCAGGCCCTGTTGCGGGCGCACCCCGAGCTGCCGCCGGTGGACGTCCTCAAGGTCGCCCACCACGGCTCGGCCCACCAGGCCCCGGCCCTGCTGCGCGCGATCCGGCCCCGTCTGGCGCTGATCTCGGCGGGGAGGGGCAACCCGTACGGCCACCCGGCGCCCGCCACGGTGTCCCTGCTCGCCGACTCCGGGGCGCGGGTGCTGCGTACGGACACGGACGGCGCGATCGCGGTGACCGGGAGGGGGAGCGGGGCGGGGAGTGGGCTGACGGCGGTGCCGCTGGGGCGTAGCCCATGAGGGCGGGCGGGGCCCCGGGCCACGCGGCGGGAGGCCCGGGAGCAACGCGGCGGGGCGTAAGTCGGCACGCGTAACCCGACTCGCGCAACCCGGCCCACGTAACCCGGCGCGGGCAGCCCCATCGCATGGCAGTCCTTGGCGCCCCTCGGATCTTGATGCCCCCGTGGTCGCCCGTCCGATGTAACTGGGGGTAGCAATTCGGGCCTCTCCGGACAATGTTGCCCAACACATCACATGGGCACTGTTTGTCGCGAACGGCCAATAGTGATCGAATGTATCTTCGTCAAGGGCCGCTAGTGCTGCCGTGACGAGACTGTCCTGGCCGTGCGTGGTCCGGAAGTTCCTTCTCGCACGGGGGTGTGCGCACCGTGCTCAGCCTCTGGACCGGCAGTTGTTCGACCGACTCTTCCCGTACGGCCCGTACGGGCCGGAGCGGCCCTCTCGCGGCGGTTACCGTTCCGCCGACAGCCGACAGCCGACAGCCGACAGCCGACAGCCGACAGCCGACAGCCGACAGCCGACAGCCGACAGCCGACAGCCGGGGGTCGTGCCGAAGGCCGGGTGAGCTGTGGGGCGGCGCGCCCAAGCCGGGTGAGGCCCGGTCGTGCTCGCGGGACGCGGAGCACAGCGCTCCGGCCCGGGCTACGGCGCCTCCAGCCAGCCCTCGTACTCCTCCGCGAGTTCGTGCAGCGCCGCCGGGTCGAGGCGGTGGCGCGGGTCCTCGATCACGACCAGCCACTGGGCGTCCTCGGCGTCGTCCTCGCCGGCCAGGGCGTCGCGTACGAGCTGGGGCTCTTCGGCAAGGCCGAAGCGGGCGGGGAGTTCCTCGGCCACCTCGTCGGCGGCGTCGCGGTCGGGCAGTACCAGTACGTGTCGGGTCACATCGCTCACCTGGACATTCTCCGGTACGGGGAGGGGTGAAGGGGAACGGCCGCCGGGGGCTGCCGGGGATGCTTTCCGTGGGGGCGCTGTCAGTGGCGCGTGGGATGCTGGATGGCGATGGCCACCAGGAAGAATTCCACCGACGATCCGCTCGCTCCCCTCACGCTCGCCGTGGGCCAGGAGGACCTGCTGCTCGACCGCGCCGTGCAGCAGGTGGTGGCGGCCGCACGGGCCGCCGACGCCGACACCGATGTGCGCGACCTCGCCTCCGACCAGCTCCAGCCCGGCACGCTGGCCGAGCTGACCAGCCCTTCGCTGTTCGCCGAGCGCAAGGTCGTGGTCGTACGGAACGCGCAGGATCTGTCGGCGGACACGATCAAGGACGTGAAGGCGTATCTCGATGCGCCCGCCGAGGAGATCACGCTCGTACTGCTGCACGCGGGCGGCGCCAAGGGCAAGGGGCTGCTCGACGCGGCGCGCAAGGCGGGGGCGCGGGAGGTGGCGTGCCCCAAGACGACGAAGCCGGCGGAGCGGCTGACGTTCGTGCGGTCGGAGTTCCGGGCGCTGGGGCGTTCGGCCACGCCCGAGGCGTGCCAGGCGCTGGTCGACTCGATCGGCAGCGATCTGCGGGAGCTCGCCTCTGCGGCGTCGCAGCTGTGCGCGGACGTGGAGGGGACGATCGACGAGGCGGTCGTCGGGCGCTACTACACCGGGCGGGCGGAGGCGTCGAGCTTCACGGTCGCGGACCGGGCGGTGGAGGGCCGGGCGGCGGAGGCGCTGGAGGCGCTGCGGTGGTCGCTGTCGACCGGGGTGGCGCCGGTGCTGATCACGAGTGCGCTGGCTCAGGGGGTACGGGCGATCGGGAAGCTGTCGTCGGCCCGGGGCGGGCGGCCCGCCGATCTCGCTCGGGAGCTGGGGATGCCGCCGTGGAAGATCGACCGGGTGCGGCAGCAGATGCGGGGGTGGACGCCGGACGGTGTCGCTTTCGCCCTGCGGGCTGTGGCTGAGGCGGATGCGGGGGTGAAGGGCGGGGGGGACGATCCCGAGTACGCCCTGGAGAAGGCGGTTGTGGCTGTGGCTCGGGCCGCGCGGGCTCGGGGGTAAGGGGTTTTGCCCCACCCCGCCCCTTCGCCTAAACCCTCCGGGGGTGGGTGGGGGTGGAGGTGGGTTTCCCGGGGGCGGAGCCCCCGGACCCCGGACCCCCTGGCGGGGGGGGCGGCCCCCCCCCCCCCCCCGGCTCCGTCCCCCCCCTCCGCGCCGCGCCTCCCTGGGCCACAGTAGGGGGA
>NZ_JBVIHM010000029.1:0-18048 GCF_055570295.1 Streptomyces sp. NPDC031265 | reverse complement strand
GGCGGGGGGGTTGGGGGGGGGGGTTTTCCCCCCCCCCCCCCCCCTCCCCAAAACCCGGGGGGGGGGGGGGGGGGGGGGGGGGGTTTTTCGGGGGGGCCCCCCCCCCCGGACCCCGGACCCCCTGGCGGGGGCTCCGCCCCCTGCACCCCTTGCGGCCCTGCACCCCGCCTCGGGGCTGCGCGCCCCGGGCCCGCCGGGGGCCGGGGGCTGCGCCTCGGGCCCCCGGCGAGGTGGCGTGTGGGAGGAAGGGGGCCCCTGGGGCTTCGCCCCAGACCCCAGCGGAGCTGCGCCCTGCACCCCCTTACGGGGCCTGCACCCCCTTACGGGGCATGCAAGGGGGTGCAGGCCCCGCCTCGGGGCTCCGCCCCGCCCCCCTGCTCCCTCTCGGGGACCCCGGAACCATCAGCGCCCTGGCGTTCGTGGGGACTCCGGAACCACCAGCGCCCTGGCGTTCGCGCTGCGTCCCCGCCCCCTGCACCTGTTTGGGGGCTCCCCCCAAACACAAAAAACCCCGCCCCCGCCCAGCCGGACGGAAACGGGGTCTTGCTCAAGCTATTCGCCGCACCCGCGTGGCGAACGCAGGCCGCGTGCGGCGGTGGTGCAGGTACCGGGAGGGAGCGGAAGAGAGGGCCCGCTGGGTCCCTGCCGGTGGTCTATCAAGTGGTCAGCCGGGGAGACTGGCCAGGCGAGCGGCCCGGGGGCCGGTCACTTGGTCAGGCAGCCTTGAGAGCGACAACCTTGTGGGCCAGCGCCGACTTCTTGTTGGCGGCGGCGTTCTTGTGGATGACGCCCTTGCTGACGGCCTTGTCCAGCTTCTTGGAGGCGGCGCGGACAGCCGTGTCGGCCGCCTCGACGTCGCCGGCCAGGACAGCCTCGCGGGCCTTGCGGATCGCGGTCTTGACCTCGGACTTGACGGCCTTGTTACGCAGGCGCGCCTTCTCGTTGGTCTTGTTCCGCTTGATCTGGGACTTGATGTTCGCCACGAAAGAGCCTTTTCAGGTTCGATGTATCAGATGGTTGTGACACTCGTCGGCTGAGAGGGCAGACGAGGCACAGCTGCCCAGGTTACCAGCCGTCCAGCTGGCGGCCCAAACCGAGCGCAGTCCCGTTCCCATGGGACGATGGGGGCTACGTATCGATCCGACATCGCCCGAGACGAGACGCCCCGCGTCTCAAGAATCAGGACCCTGCGTGCCCGCGACGCCTCACAACGTGCCCGAGCCGAGCCGTACCGACCCGGCTCTGATCCGCAATTTCTGCATCATCGCGCACATCGACCACGGCAAGTCGACCCTTGCCGACCGGATGCTCCAGCTGACCGGTGTGGTCGATCAGCGGCAGATGCGCGCCCAGTACCTCGACCGTATGGACATCGAGCGTGAGCGTGGCATCACGATCAAGTCTCAGGCGGTCCGGCTGCCCTGGGCTCCCACCGAGGGGGCGGACCAGGGCAAGACGCACATCCTGAACATGATCGACACCCCGGGGCACGTGGACTTCACGTACGAGGTGTCGCGGTCGCTCGCCGCCTGCGAGGGGACCGTCCTCCTCGTCGATGCCGCTCAGGGCATCGAGGCGCAGACCCTGGCGAACCTCTACCTCGCCATGGAGAACGACCTCACCATCGTTCCCGTGCTCAACAAGATCGACCTTCCCGCCGCGCAGCCCGAGAAGTTCGCCGAGGAGCTGGCCAACCTCATCGGGTGCCAGCCCGAGGACGTGCTGAAGGTCTCTGCCAAGACCGGTGTCGGTGTGGACGCGCTGCTCAACCGTGTGGTGCGCGACGTGCCCGCGCCTGTCGGCGTCGCCGACGCGCCCGCCCGCGCGATGATCTTCGACTCGGTCTACGACTCGTACCGGGGCGTCGTCACGTACGTCCGTGTCATCGACGGTCAGCTCAACAAGCGCGAGCGGATCCGGATGATGTCCACCGGTGCCACCCACGAGCTCCTGGAGATCGGCACCAACTCGCCCGAGATGCTGCCCGCCGACGGGCTGGGCGTGGGCGAGGTCGGCTATCTGATCACCGGTGTGAAGGACGTCCGCCAGTCCAAGGTCGGTGACACCATCACCTCCCTGCACAACGGCGCCACCGAGGCGCTCGGCGGATACAAGGACCCGAAGCCGATGGTCTTCTCGGGTCTGTATCCGCTGGACGGGTCGGACTACCCGGACCTGCGCGAGGCCCTCGACAAGCTGCAGCTGAACGACGCCGCGCTGGTGTACGAGCCGGAGACCTCCGCCGCGCTGGGCTTCGGCTTCCGTGTCGGTTTCCTCGGGCTGCTGCACCTCGACGTCATCCGCGAGCGGCTGGAGCGCGAGTTCGGGCTCGATCTGATCGCCACCGCGCCGAACGTGGTCTACCGGGTCGTCCTGGAGGACGGCAAGGAAGTCACCGTCACCAATCCGAGTGAGTTCCCCGAGGGGAAGATCTCGGACGTGTACGAGCCGGTCGTGCGCGCCACGATCCTCGCGCCCAGCGAGTTCATCGGCTCGATCATGGAGCTCTGCCAGACCCGGCGCGGCACCCTGATCGGCATGGACTACCTGTCCGAGGACCGGGTCGAGATCCGCTACACGCTGCCGCTCGCGGAGATCGTCTTCGACTTCTTCGACCAGCTGAAGTCCAAGACCCGGGGCTACGCCTCGCTCGACTACGAGCCCACCGGCGAGCAGTCCGCCAGCCTCGTCAAGGTCGACATCCTGCTGCACGGCGACAAGGTCGACGCCTTCTCGGCCGTCACCCACAAGGACGCGGCGTACGCGTACGGTGTGCGGCTCGTCGCCAAGCTGCGCGAGCTCATCCCCCGGCAGGCCTTCGAGGTGCCGATCCAGGCCGCGATCGGCTCCCGGGTGATCGCCCGCGAGACCATCCGCGCCATCCGCAAGGACGTCCTCGCCAAGTGCTACGGCGGTGACATCTCCCGTAAGCGGAAGCTGCTGGAGAAGCAGAAGGAAGGCAAGAAGCGGATGAAGATGGTCGGTTCCGTGGAGGTTCCGCAGGAGGCCTTCATCGCGGTGCTGTCCAGCGACGAGTCTGCGAGCAAGAAGAAGTGACCGGCGAGTAGCCTCCTGCGCCACGACGGACCCCCGCTCTTCGGAGTGGGGGTCCGTTCGTTATGAAACCACCTTCCGATGCCCCTTACGCGTCGGGCGGGAGCGCTTTACTCTGATCACGGCCCGATGGTTACTCGCCAGTTAAACAAGAAGCAGCCGCAGCCCTGCCGCAGGCCAGCCCGGAGGACGTCGTGAGCGACACACAGACCTTGATCGAGAACCGGCCACCTTCCGTGGCGGCCCTCTTCGTCCAGCGGGTGGAGGCCACCCCGGACCTGGAGGCCTATCGCCATCCGGTCCCGGCCGCCGAGGGGCCCGAGGAATGGAAGTCGCTGAGCTGGGGGCAGGCCGCCGAGCGGGTCTACGCGATCGCGGCCGGGCTCGCCGATCTGGGCGTGACCTCCGAGCAGCGCGTGGCGCTCTCCTCCTCCACCCGCATCGAGTGGATCCTCGCGGACCTCGGTGTGATGTGCGCGGGCGGCGCGACCACCACCATCTACCCGCAGACCAACGCCGAGGAGTCGGCGTACATCCTGGGCGACTCCGAGAGCCGGGTGCTCTTCGCGGAGAACGCGGCCCAGCTGGCCAAGGCGCGCGAGCGCCGCACCGAGCTGCCGGACCTCCAGCACGTCGTGGTCTTCGACGCGGCGGGCGCCGAGCCGGTCGAGGGCGACCCCGAGGGCTGGGTGCTCACCCTCGCCGAGCTGGAGGCGCGCGGCGCCGCGTATCTGGAGAAGCACCCGGACGCGGTCAAGGAGCGGATCGCGGCCATCACCTCCGACCAGCTGGCCACACTGATCTACACCTCGGGCACCACCGGCCGCCCCAAGGGCGTGCGGCTGCCGCAGGACAACTGGTCGTACATGGCGAAGGCCATCGCGGCGACGGGGCTGATCAGCGGCGACGACGTGCAGTACCTCTGGCTGCCGCTCGCGCACGTCTTCGGCAAGGTGCTGACCTCCGGGCAGATCGAGGTCGGTCATGTGACGGCCGTCGACGGCCGGGTCGACAAGATCATAACGAATCTGCCGATCGTCCAGCCGACGTACATGGCGTCGGTGCCCCGGATCTTCGAGAAGGTCTACAACGGGGTCGCCGCCAAGGCCCGGGAGGCCGGCGGCGCCAAGTACAAGATCTTCCAGTGGGCGGCCGAGGTGGCCCGCGAGTACGCGAAGACCACCCAGGACAACTTCCGGCGGACCGGCAAGGCCTCGGCTCCCTTCGGCCTCGCCGCCAAGCACAAGGTCGCGGACGCGCTGGTGTACGCGAAGATCCGCGAGGCGTTCGGCGGACGGCTGCGCGCCGCCGTGTCCGGCTCCGCCGCGCTCTCCCCCGAGATCGGCTTCTTCTTCTCCGGCGCCGGGATCCACATCCTGGAGGGGTACGGGCTCACCGAGACCAGCGCCGCCTCCTTCGTGAACCCGGGCGAGGCCTACCGCACGGGCACGGTCGGCAAGCCGCTGCCCGGCCTTGAGGTGCGCATCGCCGACGACGGCGAGATCCTGCTGCGCGGCCCCGGCATCATGGAGGGTTACCACAAGCTGCCCGAGAAGACGGCTGAAGTCCTGGAGTCCGACGGGTGGTTCCACACCGGGGACATCGGGGAGCTGTCGCCCGACGGCTATCTGCGGATCACCGACCGCAAGAAGGACCTGATCAAGACGTCCGGCGGCAAGTACATCGCGCCGGCCGAGGTCGAGGGCCAGTTCAAGGCGGTCTGCCCGTTCGTCTCCAACATCCTGGTGCTCGGCGCCGACCGGAACTTCTGCACCGCGCTGATCGCCCTCGACGAGCCCGCGATCCTGGGCTGGGCCAAGGACCACGGCGTCGGCGGCTCGTACGCCGAGGTGGTCGCCCACCAGGAGACGGTGGCGCTGATAGAGGGCTATGTGAAGCGCCTCAACGAGGGCCTTCAGCGCTGGCAGACCATCAAGCAGTTCCGGCTGCTGCCGCGCGACCTCGATGTGGAGCACGGCGAGCTGACGCCCAGCCTCAAGCTGAAGCGCCCGGTCGTGGAGCGCCAGTACAAGGAGCTGATCGAGGACATGTACTCGGGGTCCAAGGAGGCGTAGCCGTACGGTTCGGGGCGCGCCGGGAATCGGCTGGGGGTACGGGGGTTGTTCCCCGGGAAATTGGGGCCTCGGGGTCCAAGGAGGCGTAGCCGGTACGGTCCGGGGCGCGGGAGAGGTCGTCTGCGCCCCGGACCGTACCGGCTCAGCCCCGCCCCCTCCTCATGTCCCGGATGATCTCCTCCAGGGCCGTCAGCTGGTGGCGCAGGTCGCCCGGCTCGGCCAGGTCGGCGCGTATCAGCTCCGCCTCGATCGCCGCCAGCCGCTGCGCGATCTCGCCGAGCTGCTTCTGCTCGCGCGTCAGCAGCCGCTCCAGCTGGCGGCTCTTGCGGTGCAGCTCCAGGAACACGTTCACCTTGGCGCGCAGCACCCAGGGGTCGAACGGCTTGGTGAGGAAGTCCGCCGCGCCCGTGGCGTACCCCCTGAACGCATAGCCGCTGTCGCCGTCCGTGCCGGTCAGGAAGATGATCGGCACGTCCTTCGTCTGGTCGAGCCGCTTGATGTTGCTCGCGGTCTCGAAGCCGTCCATGCCCGGCATCCGCACGTCGAGCAGCACCACCGCGAACGTCTGCCGCAGTAGCGCCTTCATCGCCTCCTCGCCCGAACGCGCCCGTACCAGCGGCTCGTTGAGCGAACCCAGGACGGCCTCCAGCGCGATCAGGTTGTCCTCCATGTCGTCGACAAGGAGGATGCTCGCCCGGTCGTCGGGCGGTGCCGCTGTGCTCATCGTGTCGCCTTACGTGGTCGGCGGAGTGGCGGCGGGCTCGCCGGTGCCGCTCGACTGCTCCGGTATGGACGCGCTCCCCGAGCCCTCGCCCTCCGGGTCGAGCAGGGCGCAGACCACGGTGAGCAGCCGGTCCACGTCGACGGGCTTGGGTACGTATTCGTTGGCGCCCTGGGCGATCGACTTCTCGCGGTCGCCGGGCATCGCCTTCGCGGTGAGGGCGACGATGGGCAGATCGGTCCACAGGGGGCTGCGGCGGATGGCCTCGATCGTCTCGTACCCATCCATTTCCGGCATCATGATGTCCATCAGGATCAGCTCGACCTCCGGGTTGCGCTCCAGGGTCTCGATGCCCTCGCGGCCGTTCTCCGCGTACAGCACGGGCATTCCGACGCGGCCGAGCACATGGGTGAGCGCGAAGACGTTGCGGATGTCGTCGTCGACGATCAACACCCGTCGGCCCGGCAGGACTTGTCCCGCGCGGCCCTGCTTCCACTCGTCCAGCTTGGTGGTGGTCGGCCAGTCGTCGTCCTGGTCGGGCAGCAGCATGTGCTCGGAGGAGAGCGGCTCGTCCGGGTCGGCGGCGAACTCCGGGGGCTGGTCGAGGTCGCCCATCACATGGCCGGGGTAGAGCACCGGCACGTACAGCGTGAAGGTGGAGCCGCTGCCCGGCTCGCTCTCGGCGACGATCCGGCCCCCGAGCAGGCCCGCGATCTCGCGGCTGATGGAGAGGCCGAGGCCGGTGCCGCCGTACTTGCGGTTGGTCGTCCCGTCGGCCTGCTGGAACGCCTCGAAGATCACCGGGAGCTTCTCCGGTGCGATACCGATGCCGGTGTCGGTGACCGCGAAGGCGATCAGGTCGTCCGCGCCGCCCAGCATCGCGTCGTCCGGGTCCTTGATCCGGTTGACGCGGAGCTCGACGCGGCCGGAGGAGGTGAACTTGATCGCGTTGGAGAGGAGGTTGCGCAGGATCTGCTGGAGCCGCTGCTCGTCCGAGAACATCTCGCGCGGCACGTCCTCGCCCACCGCGACCTCGAAGGCGAGGCCCCGGTCGATGGTGATCGGGCGGAAGGTGGCGTGGACGTAGTCGAGCACCTTGATGAGCGGCAGCTTCTTGGGCCGTACGTCCATCCGGCCGGCCTCGATCTTCGACAGGTCCAGGATGTCGTTGATCAGCTGGAGCAGGTCGGAGCCGGAGCGGTGGATCGTGGTGGCGAACTGGACCTCCTGGTCGGAGAGGTGGTCGTCCGGGTTGTCGGAGAGCAGCCGGGCCAGGATGAGCAGCGAGTTGAGCGGGGTGCGCAGCTCGTGCGACATGTTCGCCAGGAACTCCGACTTGTACTGGGAGCTGGTCGCGAGCAGCGCGGCCTTCTCCTCCAGCTCGGCGTTGGAGCGCTGCAGCTCGGCCTGCTGGCGCTGGAGTTCGTCGGAGCGCTCCTGGAGCTGGATGGCGAGCCGCTGGGACTCGCTGAGCAGGGACTCCGTACGGGAGTTGGCGATGATGGTGTTGATCGCGACGCCGATGGTGTTCACGAACTGGTCGAAGAACGCCAGGTGGACGTCGGAGAAGCGGGAGAACGAGGCCAGTTCGATCACACCGAGGAGCTTGTCCTCGAAGAGGATCGGGATGATGACGACGCTGGCGGGGGGCGCTTCGCCGAGACCTGAACTGATCTTGATGTAGTCGGGCGGCGCCTCGTCGAACAGGATCCGCTTCTTCTCCAGGGCCGCCTGCCGGACCAGCCCGTGGCCCGGCATGCCGGTGGTGTCGACGGTCGCGGCCTGGGCGGAGCCGTACCCCGCGATGAAGGCCAGTCCCTTGGTCGTCGACGTCGTACGGGACGGGGTGCCGTCGGCGTCGGGGTCGGCCAGGAAGAAGGCGCCGTACTGCGCGTTCACCAGGGGTGTCAGCTCGCGCAGGATCAGGTCCGCGACCTCCATCAGGTCGCGGTGGCCCTGCATCAGACCGGCCAGCCGGGCAAGGTTGGACTCCAGCCAGTCCTTGGCGCGGGTCGTCTCGCGGAGGTTGGACACCATCAGGTTGATGTTGTCCTTGAGATCGGTGACCTCGCCCCTGGTCTCCACGGTGATCGAGCGGGACATGTCGCCCTGGGCCACCGCCGAGGCCACCTCCGCGATCGCGCGGACCTGGGTGGTGAGGTTGAGCGCGAGCTCGTTGACGTTGGTGGTCAGGCGCTTCCACGTGCCGTACACGCCCTCGACCCGGGCCTGGCCGCCCAGCTGGCCTTCCGAGCCGACCTCGCGGGCGACCCGGGTGACCTCGGAGGAGAACGAGGAGAGCGTGTCGACCATGGTGTTGATGGTGGTCTTCAGCTCCAGGATCTCGCCGCGCGCGTCCACGTCGATCTTCTTGGAGAGGTCGCCCTGGGCCACCGCGGTCGCCACCTGGGCGATGTTGCGGACCTGCGAAGTCAGGTTGTCGGCCATGTAGTTGACGTTGTCGGTGAGGTCCTTCCAGACCCCGGAGACGCCGAGGACCTGGGCGCGCCCGCCGAGCCGCCCGTCCGTGCCGACCTCGCGGGCGACGCGGGTCACCTCGTCCGCGAACGCGCGCAGCTGCTCCACCATCGTGTTGACGGTGTCCTTGAGCTCCAGGATCTCGCCGCGCGCGTCGACGGTGATCTTCTTGGAGAGGTCGCCGTTGGCGACGGCGGTGGTGACCTGGGCGATGTTGCGGACCTGGGAGGTGAGGTTCGACGCCATGAAGTTGACGTTGTCGGTGAGGTCCTTCCAGACCCCGGACACCCCGCGGACCTGCGCCTGGCCGCCGAGGTTGCCTTCCGTGCCGACCTCGCGGGCGACCCTGGTGACCTCGTCGGCGAAGGCGGAGAGCTGGTCGACCATGGTGTTGATGGTCGACTTGAGTTCGAGGATCTCGCCCTTCGCCTCGACCGTGATCTTCTTGCCGAGGTCGCCCTGGGCCACCGCCGTCGAGACGAGCGCGATGTTGCGGACCTGGGAGGTCAGGTTGTCCGCCATGAAGTTGACGTTCTCGGTGAGGTCCTTCCAGACCCCGGAGACGCCCCGGACCTGGGCGCGCCCGCCCAGATCGCCCTCGGTGCCGACCTCGCGGGCGACCCTGGTGACCTCGTCGGCGAAGGCGGAGAGCTGGTCGACCATGGTGTTGATGGTCGACTTGAGCTCCAGGATCTCACCCTGGGCGTCGACGGTGATCTTCTGGGAGAGGTCGCCGTTGGCGACGGCGGTGGTGACCTGGGCGATGTTGCGGACCTGGGAGGTGAGGTTCGACGCCATGAAGTTGACGTTGTCGGTGAGGTCCTTCCAGACCCCGGAGACGCCCCGGACCTGGGCGCGTCCACCGAGCCGCCCCTCGGTGCCGACTTCGCGGGCGACCCTGGTGACCTCGTCGGCGAAGGCGGAGAGCTGGTCGACCATCGTGTTCACGGTGAGCTTCAGTTCGAGCAGCTCGCCGGTGGCCTCGACCGTCACCGTACGGGTCAGATCGCCCCGCGCCACCGCCGTGGTCACCGCGGCGATGTCG
This sequence comes from Streptomyces sp. NPDC031265, assembly GCF_055570295.1. NCBI lineage: Bacteria > Bacillati > Actinomycetota > Actinomycetes > Kitasatosporales > Streptomycetaceae > Streptomyces > Streptomyces sp. NPDC031265. Next base: position 8,675 of record NZ_JBVIHM010000029.1, on the reverse strand, counting down.
CGGACCTGGGCGGTCAGCCGGGAAGCCATGGTGTTGACGGCCTCGGTCACGTCCCGCCAACTGCCGCTCAGGCGCTGCACCTTGGCGCGCCCGCCCAGCCGCCCCTCGGTGCCGACCTCGCGGGCGACCCGGGTCACCTCGCCGGTGAAGAGGGAGAGCTGGTCCACCATCTTGTTGACGGCCCGGCCCAGCCGGCGCAGATCGCCGCGCAACTGTCGGTTCCCGTCGTGGAGATCGACCCGCTGGGTCAGATCGCCGCCCGCCACCGCGTCCAGGACGCGCGTGGCGTTCGCCGCCGGTACGACCAGGGCGTCGATCAGCGTGTTCGCGCTGGTCACCCCTGCCTGCCAGGCGCCCTGCCCGGGACTGGCGGCCAGCCGCTCGTCCAGGCGCCCGTGGCGGACGACCTCGCGGCGCACCCGCAAGAGCTCGTCGGTGAGGTGCTGGTTGCGCACGGCGACCTGGTTGAAGATCGCCGCCAGCTCGGCGGGTATGCCCTCGTGGGTCTCCTGGAGCCGGACCCCGAAGTCGCCGTCGCGCAGCGCGGTCATCGCGGCCAGCAGCGGGCGCAACTCCAGTGCGCGGATCCAGTCTCCGCCCCCGGGCGGCACGGCACTGTCTCTGTTCATCTCGGCCCACTTCGGTGACTCGGCGCTTATGGGCCCGCTCAGTCTGTCACTCTGTCGGTGTCATGAGGTGCGCAATGTGAGAACCGATCGGGAGCCGCACCGTGGGGTCCATTCCAACGCAGCGGGAGAGCGTGAACCGCCCACTCCGCCCGGCGCCTTCCCCCGACGCGGCGGAGCGCGGGACCGGGTCCGCCGCCCGCACCAGCCTGCCCGGCAACCCGCACGCGCCGTCCGCCGCCCGCCGCTTCGTCCGGGCCGCCCTCGCCGACTGGACGGGCCGGGGGGCGCCCGGCGCCGCCCGGCTCGACGACCGGGTCGCCGACGACGCGGCGATACTCGTCAACGAGCTGGTCACCAACGCGGTGGTGCACGCCGGCACCACCGTCGAGCTGGTCTGCCGCCTGGAGCCGCCCGCCGGGGACGAGCCGGGCGCGGTGGTCATCGAGGTCTCCGACCACCACCCTTCCAAGGCCGTACGCAACGAGCCGCGCGGGGCGCGCGAGCCGGGCGCGCCGGAGTACGGGCGGGGGCTGCACCTGGTGGCGGCGCTCGCGGAGTGCTGGGGGATCACCTACCGCACCGGACTGAAGACGGTGTGGGCGCGGCTGCTCCTCGACACGGACGACGCCTCCCGCTCCGACGGGGACCCGGGCCCCGACGCGCGGCTCCAACGCGGCCTGCGCGCCGTCGAGATACTGGCCACCCCGCCGCGCGGCGCCCCGTCCGGGCAGGACCGCGACTGGGTGAACCGGGGCGCCCTCTCCTTCCTGGCGGAGGCGTCCGACCTGCTGGCGGGCCAGTTCGACGAGGACATGATCGCGGCGCTCGCCGGACAGCTCCTGGTGCCCCGGCTCTGCGACTGGTGCGCGATCTGGCTCGGCCCGCAGGCCGGCGGCCCGGTCGGCGAGCCCCGGCTCGCCCGGGTGTGGCACGCCCGCGAGTCCGGGATCGCGGAGCTGCGGGCGGTCCTGGAGAAGGAGCCGCCCCGGCTGCCGGAGTCGGCGCGCGGTGGACCGGTCCCGATGCCGTGGCCGGGCCCGCAGCACGGCGACTCCGGGGCGGCGCTCGCGTACCGGATGGTGGCGGGCGGCCGGGCCGTCGGCGTGCTCATGCTGGGGCGGGCCGGGGTGGCGCGCATCCCCGACGAGGTCACCGGCCTTGTCGAGGACTTCGTGCGCCGGGTGGCGCTGGCGATCGGCGCCGCGCGCCAGTACACCCGCCAGGCCACCATCAGCCGGGTGCTCCAGCGAGGTCTGCTGCCCGCGAGTGTCGCGGAGATCCCGGGCGTCGACAGCGCGCTGGTCTACCAGCCCAGCGGCGAGGGCGTGGCGGGCGGCGACTTCTACGACCTGTTCCCCGGCGCCGACGGCCGCTGGTGCTTCGCCCTCGGCGACGTCCAGGGCAGCGGCCCCGAGGCGGCGGTCGTCACCGGCCTGGTCCGGCCCTGGCTGCGGCTGCTCGCCCGCGAGGGGTACGCGGTGCACGACGTGCTCGACCGCCTCAACAAACTGCTCGTCGACGACGGGGTCGAGGCGGCGGAGGCGGCCGCGCGGATGGTCGCGGCGGCCGGCGGACGCGAGGTGACCGAAGGCCCGCAGGCGCGCTTCCTCTCCCTCCTGTACGGGGAGCTGGTACCGGTCCCGCAGGAGCAGGGCGGCGGCGTCCTGTGCACCCTGGCGAGCGCCGGGCACCCGCTGCCGCTGCTGCTGCGGCCGGAGGGGTCGGTGCGGGCGGCGGCGGTGCCGCAGGTGCTGATCGGAGTGGTGGAGGGGGTGGCGTACGAGAGCGAGAGCTTCCGCCTGATGCCCGGGGACACCCTGCTGTGCGTCACGGACGGGGTGACCGAGCGCCGCTCGGGAAGGCAGATGTTCGACGACGGCGACGGGCTCGCGGCGGTGCTCGCGGGGTGTGTGGGGATGACGGCGGCGGGGGTCGCGGAGAGCGTCAAGCGGGCGGTGTACGCGTTCGGCACGACGCCGCCGGAGGACGACCTGGCGCTGCTGGTGCTCCAGGCGCGGTGACCTCGGGCGGTCGGCCGGCCCCGGGGGCGCGCGGGCGTGCGGTGAGAGGGCGCTCCCCGGTGGCGGACAATGGGGGCATGCCTTCCGTACTGCCCGATGGTGAGCCCATGCCCGAGGACGGGGCGCTGCCCGGTTCCGCCCTGGAGGGCGCGGGGGAGCGGCCGCTCGGCTTCTACCTGCACGTTCCCTACTGCGCCACGCGCTGCGGATACTGCGACTTCAACACGTACACCGCCACGGAGCTGCGCGGCTCCGGCGGCGTCCTGGCGTCCCGGGACAACTACGCCTCCACCCTGACCGACGAGGTCCGCCTCGCCCGGAAGGTGCTCGGCGACGACCCCCGCCCGGTCCGCACGGTCTTCGTGGGCGGCGGCACCCCGACCCTGCTCCCGGCGTCCGACCTGGTCCGCATGCTGTCGGCCGTACGCGAGGAATTCGGCCTGGCGGACGACGCCGAGGTGACGACGGAGGCGAACCCGGAGTCGGTGGACCGGGCGTATCTGGAGGAGCTGAGGGCGGGCGGCTTCAACCGCGTCTCCTTCGGGATGCAGAGCGCGAAGCAGCACGTCCTGAAGATCCTCGACCGTACGCACACGCCGGGGCGCCCCGAGGCGTGCGTCGCCGAGGCGCGGGCGGCGGGCTTCGACCACGTCAACCTGGACCTGATCTACGGGACGCCGGGGGAGACGGACGAGGACTGGCGGGAGTCGCTGGCGGCGGCGGTCGGGGCGGGCCCCGACCACATCTCCGCCTACGCCCTCATCGTCGAGGAGGGCACCCAGCTGGCGCGCCGGATCCGCCGGGGCGAGGTCCCGATGACGGACGACGACGTCCACGCGGACCGCTATCTGATCGCGGACGCGGTGCTCGCGGAGGCGGGCTTCCACTGGTACGAGGTGTCCAACTGGGCCACCACGGAGGCCGGCCGCTGCCTCCACAACGAGCTGTACTGGCGGGGCGCGGACTGGTGGGGCGCGGGGCCGGGAGCCCACTCCCACGTGGGCGGGGTCCGCTGGTGGAACGTGAAGCACCCGGGGGCGTATGCGGCGGCTCTGGCGGGCGGACGCACGCCGGGCGCGGGTCGCGAGGTCCTCTCCTTGTCGGACCGCCGAGTCGAACGCATCCTCCTGGAGCTGCGCCTCCGCGACGGCTGCGCCCTGTCCCTCCTGCACCCGGCCGGCCTCGCGGCGTCCCGCCGCGCCCTGTCGGAGGGGCTCCTGGAGCCGGAGCCGTATCGGGAGGGGCGGGCGGTGCTTACGTTGCGGGGGAGGTTGTTGGCGGATGGGGTGGTGCGGGATTTGGTGGACTGAGCTTTTGAGTCCCCTCGCCTTCCCGTCCCTTCCCGAAAGCCCTCCGGCGGGCGGCCGGGTGGTGGGCCGAGGCGGCTTGCTGGGGGCTGCGCCCCCGGACCCCGTTGCGGGGCTCCGCCCCGGGACCCCTGTTTGTCTGCGGGCTCGTGGGGGCTGGTCGCGCAGTTCCCCGCGCCCCTAAATGCAGGCAGAAGGGGGCGCGGCCACGTTTCAGCCCTCCGGCGTTTGAGGAGCGGGGGGCAGGGAGCGGAGCTCCCGCCCCTTCAGGGGCGGGACTGTGACATGTGCGGCTCCGGCGCGTGGGCGCGCCCAGCCACAGACGGCCTGCAGACGAAGGGGACCGGGGCGGAGCCCCCGGTAGCCCACCCCACCCCGTGCCGGGGTGCGGGGCGAAGTCCCGAAGGCGGGTGCGGGGGGCGCAACCCAGGTACCCCCCACCCCCGTGCCGGGGTCAGGGCGGAGCTCCGAAGGGGGGCAGGGGCCGCAGGCCCGTGAAGGGGCGCGGGGTGCAACCCGGGTACCCCCCCACCCCCGTGCCGGGGTCAGGGCGGAGCCCCGAAGGAGGGCAGGGGCCGCAGGCCCCGAGAAGGGGCGCGGGGCGCGCAGGGCGGAGCCCCGCCCCGGGAGAATCACCTCAGCCACCCCCCCCGGAGTGTTTAGCGAAGGGGCGGGGTGGGGGCCGGATCCGTGACGAAGTCGATCAGTTCCTCCACCCGGCCGAGCAGCTCCGGCTCCAGGTCCCGGTAGGAGCGGACCCCCGACAGGATCCGCTGCCACGCCGCCCCCGTGTTGGGGGGCCAGCCCAGCGCCCGGCACACCCCCGTCTTCCAGTCCTCCCCCCGCGGCACGACCGGCCACGACCCGATCCCCACCGACGCCGGCTTCACCGCCTCCCACACGTCGATGTACGGGTGCCCGGCCACCAGCACGTGCTCCCCCGTGACCGCCGCCGCGATCCGGGACTCCTTGGAGCCGGGGACCAGGTGGTCGACCAGGACGCCCAGGCGCGCGTCGGGGCCGGGGGCGAAGTCCGCGACGATGGCGGGGAGGTCGTCGATGCCCGAGAGGTACTCGACGACCACGCCCTCGATCCGGAGGTCGTCGCCCCAGACCCTTTCGACCAGTTCCGCGTCGTGGCGGCCCTCCACGTAGATGCGCCCGGCGCGTGCGACCCGCGCCCGCGCCCCCGGCACCGCCACGGAGCCGGAGGCGGTGCGCGCCGGGCGTGAGGGGGAGGGTGCCGGCGGCCGTACCAGCGTGACCACCTTGCCCTCCAGCAGGAACCCCCGGGCCTCCATCGGGAACACGCGCTGCTTGCCGAAGCGGTCCTCCAGCGTCACCGTCCCCGCCTCACAGCGGAGCACCGCCCCGCAGAACCCGGTCGTCACCTCCTCGACGACCAGGTCGAGCTCGGCGGGCACCTCGGGGGCCGGGGTCCCCTTCTTCCAGGGCGGAGTCAGGTCCGGGCTGTAGCTGCGCATTCAGATGAGAATACGGGCGGATCATGTGGCCATATGGGTGTACGCCGCTACGACACGCCGAATTCCGCCGCGAGTCGGGTCCGCTGCGCCCGTACGAACGCCGCGTCGACCACCGCCCCGTGCCCCGGCACGTACACCGCGTCCTCGCCGCCCAGGTCGAGCAGCCGGTCCAGCGCTGCGGGCCAGCGGGTGCGGACCGCGTCCGGGCCCGCCTGCGGCTCGCCGGACTCCTCGACCAGGTCGCCGCAGAAGACGATCTCGGGCGACCCCGGCGAGCCCGGGACCAGTACGGCCAGGTCGTGGCCGGTGTGGCCCGGGCCCACGTTCGCCAGCAGCACCTGCCGCCCGCCCAGCTCCAGCGTCCACTCGCCCGTCACGAAGTGGTGCGGGCGCACCAGCAGGTCCGCCGCCTCGGCGGCCTGCGCGGCCGGCACCCCGTGCGCGACGGCGTCGGTCCGCAGGGCGTCGCCGTCGAGCACGCGGTCGATGCCCACCGCCCCGTACACCTCGGCCCCCGAGAACGCGGCCGTGCCGAGCACGTGGTCGAAGTGCGGATGGCTGAGTGCGATGTGCGTCACCCGGCGCCCGAGCAGCGCCTGTGCCTGGGCGCGCAGCTCGGCGCCCTCGCGCAGGGTCGACCCCGTGTCGTACAGCAGGACCGCGTCGGCGCCGACGACCAGCCCGGCCGTCGCGTCCCACCCCGGAAGCCGGCGGCGGCCCACGCCGTCGCCGAGGCGTTCCCAGCCGAACTCTTCCCATCTGACGTCCATGACGTGACGCTATCCCGGGCGGTCGGGGACGGCGTCCGACCGCGCCGCTCCACCGCGCCGCGAGCGTCACGGGCGGCCGCCCTTGCTAGGGGTGTACCGGTCGGCCGTACACTGGCCGGGGGATTGCTGGCACTCGAACGCACAGAGTGCCAGGCAGAGCGCCTAGGGACGACAGCTGGAGGTGTGCGCGGTGCTCAGTGAACGCAGACTTGAGGTCCTGCGCGCCATCGTCCAGGACTATGTCGGGACCGAGGAGCCGGTGGGCTCGAAGGCCCTGACCGAGCGGCACGCGCTGGGAGTCTCCCCGGCGACCGTGCGCAACGACATGGCCGTGCTGGAAGAGGAGGGCTTCATCGCCCAGCCTCACACCAGCGCGGGGCGCATTCCCACCGACAAGGGCTACCGGCTGTTCGTCGACCGGCTCGCGGGCGTCAAGCCGATGTCGTCGCCGGAGCGGCGGGCCATCCAGAACTTCCTGGACGGGGCCGTCGACCTCGACGACGTGGTGGCGCGGACCGTGCGGCTGCTCGCGCAGCTGACGCGGCAGGTCGCCGTCGTGCAGTACCCGTCGCTGACACGGTCCACCGTGCGGCACGTGGAGCTGCTGTCACTGGCCCCGGCCAGACTGATGCTGGTGCTCATCACGGACACCGGGCGGGTCGAGCAGCGGCTGGTCGACTGCCCGGCGCCGTTCGGCGAGACCTCGCTGGCGGACCTGCGGGCCCGGCTCAACAGCCGGGTGGTGGGGCGCCGCTTCGCGGACGTCCCGCAGCTGGTGCAGGACCTGCCGGAGTCCTTCGAGCCGGAGGACCGAGGAACCGTTTCGACGGTGCTCTCCACCCTGCTCGAAACCCTGGTCGAGGAGACCGAGGAGCGGCTGATGATCGGCGGCACCGCCAATCTCACCCGCTTCGGACACGACTTCCCTCTGACGATCAGGCCGGTGCTGGAGGCGCTGGAGGAGCAAGTGGTGCTCCTCAAGCTGCTCGGCGAGGCCAAGGAATCGGGCGTGACCGTACGAATCGGGCATGAGAACGCCCATGAAGGGCTGAACTCCACGTCCGTGGTCTCGGTCGGCTACGGTTCGGGCGGCGAAGCCGTCGCAAAACTCGGCGTGGTCGGACCGACCCGCATGGATTACCCCGGAACGATGGGAGCGGTACGCGCAGTGGCACGTTACGTCGGACAGATCCTGGCGGAGTCGTAAGTGGCCACGGACTACTACGCCGTACTGGGCGTACGCCGCGACGCATCGCAGGACGAGATCAAGAAGGCGTTCCGGCGCCTGGCGCGTGAACTCCACCCGGATGTGAATCCGGACCCGAAGACGCAGGAGCGCTTCAAGGAGATCAACGCTGCCTACGAGGTCCTCTCGGACCCGCAGAAGAAGCAGGTCTACGACCTCGGCGGCGACCCCCTGTCGTCCTCCGGCGGCGGTGGCGCCGGCGGCTTCGGCGCGGGCGGCTTCGGGAACTTCTCGGACATCATGGACGCGTTCTTCGGCAACGCGGCACAGCGCGGCCCGCGCTCGCGCACCCGCCGCGGCCAGGACGCCATGATCCGGCTGGAGATCGACCTCAACGAGGCGGCCTTCGGTACGACCAAGGAGATCCAGGTCGACACCGCGGTGGTGTGTACGACCTGCAGCGGCGAGGGCGCGGCCCCCGGCACCTCGGCGCAGACGTGTGACATGTGCCGCGGCCGCGGCGAGGTCTCCCAGGTGACCCGCTCCTTCCTCGGCCAGGTCATGACCTCCCGCCCCTGCCCCCAGTGCCAGGGCTTCGGGACCGTCGTGCCCACCCCGTGCCCGGAGTGCGCCGGCGACGGCCGCATCCGCTCGCGCCGCACGCTCACGGTCAAGATCCCGGCCGGTGTCGACAACGGCACCCGCATCCAGCTCGCGGGCGAGGGCGAGGTCGGCCCCGGCGGCGGCCCCGCCGGTGATCTGTACGTGGAGATCCACGAGCTCAACCACGATGTCTTCCAGCGCCGTGGCGACGATCTGCACTGCACGGTGACCCTCCCCATGACGGCGGCCTCGCTCGGCACCAAGGTGCCGCTGCAGACGCTGGACGGCATGGAGGAGGTGGACATCCGCCCGGGCACCCAGTCGGGCCAGTCCATCCCGCTGCACGGGCGCGGTGTGACGCATCTGCGCGGCGGCGGACGGGGCGATCTGATCGTCCACGTCGAGGTCACCACCCCGACCAAGCTGGACCCGCAGCAGGAGGACCTGCTGCGCCAGCTGGCCAAACTGCGCGGCGAGGAGCGGCCCCTGGGCCAGTTCCAGCCCGGGCAGCAGGGCTTGTTCTCCCGGCTGAAGGACGCGTTCAACGGCCGCTGACGGTTTGGCCCGGTCTTTGTGTGCGGGCCGGTGGTGGGGGGGGGGGGGGGGGGGGGGGGGGGGGGGGGGGGGGGGGGGGGGGGGGGGGGGGGGGGGGGGGGGGGGGGGGGGGGGGGGGGA
>NZ_JBVIHM010000028.1:64639-108132 GCF_055570295.1 Streptomyces sp. NPDC031265 | reverse complement strand
CGTGGCGGGCGTGGTGGGCCGCGCTTCCGGCGAGGCGCTGGTCGCCGGCGAGGCGGCCATCGTCGATGAGCACCCCGCGAGCGCCACCGTGGCGACCGCAAGTCCGCCGGTAAGCAGCGATCTACGATCCGGACGTCCGGCTCTGTCCATCGGTCGGTTCCCCTCGATACCACTCAGCCACGTTCCTGCGTCTTGACCAGGCCAATGGTCCAGCGCGGTGTGGGTGCCTCGCAAGCAGGCACAAGCGAGAGCGGGCTACGTTGCTCCGGGCAGCCCACAGAACCGGCTCGGGCGGCGGCGTGCACCCCTGATGCCGAGACCCGCCCTGCCCGACTGGAATCTCGACGGCGGGGTGCTGTCCATCTTCGTGAACATCAACCTCGACGCGATCCGGGTGCCTCCCGAGACGATGAACAACCGCTGTCGAAAGAAACTCGCGAACAAAGCCATCCCGGGGGCTCCTGGCCCCGGGAGTCGTGCGGGAGGACCCTGGACATGTGGTGAGGAAGAACGTCCGGAGGTGCAGCCAGTGCGGCAGTCCGCTGCCCGACGACAGCCGGCGGTCGCGTCGGTACTGCTCAGCGACCTGCCGCACGAAAGCGTGGCGGTGGAAGCGTGAACGAGAGGAGTGGTGGCGGAGCAACGTCGAGTTCGCCGCCGCCCTACGCGAAGGCCGTCCGTATCACCGGCCGAGGAAGCGGTGCCCGGTCTGCAAGGGCTGGTGGTTCACCGGCGAGGCCACCGGCGGCAACCGCAAGCGGGTGGACGCCGTGTACTGCTCCCCGAGGTGCCGCACCCGGGCCTACCGCCAGAGGCTTTCGCGTTCAGAAGGCGTCACGTCGTGACGCCTTCACGTGACGCTACGGGGCTCAGAAACAGGCTCTGAGAGACGGTTCCAGCCCACCTTTTCGCGAGGAGCTTGCCAGTTCCAGCCGCCGGCGAAAAACAAAGGCAAGGAGAGCACTCTCCTTGCCACTCTCAAGTTATAGCGCGATGGGGGGCTTGCGGCAAGACCCGGTTCTCGGCGCAGAATCGTCGGCCGGGGCCACAACGCGCGGAAATGGGGGCACGACGTGCGTGTGTTGTTGTCGACGTATGGGGGACGGGGTGACGTCGAACCAGTGGTGGGACTGGCAGTGCGGTCGCGGGCGCTCGGGGCGCAGGTTCGGGGGTGCGCGCCGCCCGAGAGGGCGGAGCGGCCGACCGGCTCATCGAAGGAAAGGCAACCAGAGATAAGGCAACCAGGGATAAGGCAACCAGAGATGAGGACGTGCCCGACAAGAGGTGCGACAGATCTGGAGGCGCCGGTGATTCGATGGGCCGCTGCCGTGCGACGGAGCATTGCCGCCTTGGAGGTGTCGCGATGATTGAGCAGTACGTGTTGGATCTTCAGGAGGTTGACGAGACGCAGGTCGCGGTCGTTGGCGGCAAGGGCGCGCATCTGGGAGGCCTTTCGGGGATCGAAGGCATCCGCGTGCCGGGCGGCTTTTGCGTGACGACGGACGCCTTCCGGCGGATCATGGCGGAAGCGCCCTCGATCGAGGATCGGCTCGATCGGTTGTCGCGCTTGAACCCGGACGACCGGGAGGAGATCCGCACGCTCAGCGCGCAGATTCGCCGGACCATCGAGGGGATCGCCATCCCGGGCGATCTCGCGGCGGCGATCACCCGTGCGCTCGCCCGGTTCGGCGAACAAGCCGCCTACGCCGTCCGATCCAGCGCGACGGCAGAGGACCTGCCGACGGCCTCCTTCGCCGGCCAGCAGGACACGTACCTGAACGTCATGGGGCCGACGGCGATCCTCCAGCACGTCAGCCGGTGCTGGGCCTCGCTGTTCACCGAGCGGGCCGTCACCTACCGCCAGCGGAACGGCATCGACCACCGTACGGTCCACATGGCGGTGGTCGTGCAGCAGATGGTCTTCCCGCATGCGGCCGGCATCCTGTTCACGGCCGATCCCGTCACGGGCAACCGGAAGGTCGCCACCGTGGACGCCGGCTTCGGCCTCGGTGAGGCACTGGTCTCCGGCCTGGTGAACCCGGACGTCTTCACGGTGCGAGACGGCGAAGTCGTCGCCAAGGCGATCGCCGCCAAACAGCGTGCCGTTCACGCCCTGCCGGCCGGCGGTACGCAGGAAGTGGCGATCGATTCGCAGCGGCAGGAGCAGCCGGCGCTGACGGATGCGCAGGTAGTGCGGCTCGTGCAGCTCGGGCGGCGGATCGAAGCGCACTTCGGCCGGCCTCAGGACATCGAATGGTGCCTGGTCGACGACGGTTTCCAGATCGTTCAGAGCCGGCCGATCACGACGTTGTTCCCCATTCCCGAGGCCGGCGACCAGGAGAATCACGTCTACGTCTCCGTTGGTCATCAGCAGATGATGACCGACCCCATGAAGCCCCTGGGGCTTTCCGTGTGGCAGCTGACGGCCATGGCGCCGATGCACGAGGCCGGCGGGAGGCTGTTCGTCGACGCCACCCGGCGCCTGGCCTCGCCCGCGAGCCGCGCCGCCCTCCTGGACCTCATGGGGAGAGGCGATCCGCTGGTCAGGGACGCGCTGGAGACCGTACTCGACCGCGACGACTTCGTCCCGTCGCTCCCTGACGCGGGCCCCGGCGAGCCGCCCGCCAGTGGCGCACCCGCCCCGATCGAGACCGATCCGGCCATCGTCACCAAGCTGATCGAGCGCAGCCAGGCGTCCATCGACGCCCTGGGGCGCGACATCCGGACGAAGACCGGACCGGCGCTGTTCGACTTCCTGCTGGAGGCCTTCGAGGAGCACAAGCGAGTCCTCGGTGATCCGCTGAACTTTCAGGCGATCATGGCGGGGATGGAGGCGACATGGTGGCTCAACGACAAGCTGCAGGAGTGGCTGGGCGAGAAGAACGCGGCTGACACGCTCACGCTGTCCGCCCCCGGCAACGTCACGTCGGAGATGGGACTGGCGCTGCTCGACGTCGCGGACGTGATCCGCCCGCAGACGGAAGTGGTGGCGTTCCTGCAGGGCGTCGAGGACGAGGGCTTCCTGGAGGAACTGGCGGAGCTCGCGGGCGGGACCGAGGCGCGCGACGCCATAGAGGCCTACCTCGACCGGTACGGCATGCGCTGCGTCGGCGAGATCGACATCACGAGGCCGCGTTGGCGCGAGCGCCCCACCACGCTCGTGCCCGTGATCCTCGACCACGTCAGGAACTTCGAGCCGGGCGCCGCCGAGCGGCGCTTCGAGGAAGGCCGGCAGAAGGCGTGGGAGAAGGAACAGGACGTGCTGTCACGCTTGCGGGCCCTGCCCGACGGGGACCAGAAGGCCGACGAGGCCAAGCGGATGATCGACCGGGTCCGAACCTTCATCGGGTACCGGGAGTACCCGAAGTACGGCATCATCAGCCGCTACTTCGTCTACAAGCAGGCACTGCTGGAGGAGGCCGAGCGCCTCGTGCAGGCGAACGTGCTTCATGAGAAGGAGGACGTCTTCTACCTCACGTTCCAGGAGTTCCACGACGTCGTGCGCTCGAACCGGGTGGATGATCAGCTCATCCAGCAGCGCAAAGACGCGTTCCGGTCGTACCACGCGCTCACACCGCCCCGGGTGCTCACCTCGGATGGCGAGGCCCTCACCGGGGCGTACCGGCGCGACGACGTGCCGGCCGGCGCCCTGGTCGGCCTACCGGTCTCCGCCGGGACCATCGAAGGAAGGGCCCGCGTCATCCTTGACATGGCGGAGGCCGATCTTGAGGCGGGCGACATCCTGGTCACGTCCTACACGGATCCCAGCTGGTCGCCGCTCTTCGTCGGAATCACGGGCCTGGTGACGGAGGTGGGCGGCCTGATGACCCATGGCGCAGTGATCGCCCGGGAGTACGGCTTGCCGGCCGTCGTGGGCGTGGAGCAGGCCACCCGCCTGATCCGGGACGGGCAGCGGATCCGCGTACATGGAACCGACGGGTACGTCGAGATCCTGCCTTGACGGCCCACACCGGGAACATGTCGCCTCGTCCGGTATCACCTGCCTCACCCGAGGTGGGCAGGGGCTTCGGCTTCCAGCGGGGCTGGGCAGCGTCGGAAGAGTTGTCCAGGGGGGAGGGAAAGGGGCGCCGGGGGACGCGAGTGAGGGAGCGGACCGGGCGCTCCGGGAGGCGGTCGGCGGGAGTAACGGGAACGGACGAACGCTTGGCACGCCCCCGGGAGGTGCCCTTCCCGTGCTGCGGAACCCCCTGCTTCCTCCAGCGCAAGTGGCCAGTGGAAACCGGGGTGGTGACGGAACACCGAAGGCGTGAGATCCCAGCTTTCCGGGCGCCATTTGCGCGTCCTTTGTTGTCTGGGCTCTCCTTCCCCTCGCGAAGAGGGGCCTCTTCCGCTGTCCGACCACCCCTGGGAGCTCCGCCGGGGGCTTTGCTCGGTGCCGGAGGCGTACGAGGAAGCACTGCAGCGCTGTGAGCAGACCGGTCGCCTGACGGGGTGAGTCCCTGAGATTCCAAGGCTCCCCGATTGACGGGTGATCAGTTCTCGATGAGTGGGACTCCCGTGGGCCGGGCCCTGGCGGACCCGGCCCGGGGGTGTCTGTTACCTGAAGAGGCGGTCGCTGCTGGTGGCCATGCGGTGGGTGGAGCTGTGGCGGTTCACCCAGTCGCGGACGAGGGTGATGGCGTTGGCGCACTGCCAGCTGTCGTCGTACTCGCGTACTCCGGTGAAGGCGCCGTAGCCCGCGATGATGCCGTCCACACGGGCATCGCCCAGGAGTTTGTCGACGTACCACGGGTCGTTGTACGTGGTCGTCCACGACAGGGTGGCCGCGAGCCGTCCGGCGGCACGGTCCTGGGCGCCCTTCTTCAGTTCCGCGCACGTGTTGTAGCTGGGTTCCGTGCAGTTGCCGAAGCCCTTGGTGATGTCGCTGTCGCCGTAGTCCATCGCCCGGCGACCGGCCGGGAACCCGGAACCGGACCGGTTGAAGGCGCTTTGGGCCTGGTCGCGGGTCCCGGTCGTCGTGATGCCCTCCAGGCTGCCTAGCCTGCCTTCCAGGCTCTTCCAGCCCCGGCCGCCCACGTCCGGAGTGCTGCCGCCGTGGTACTCGTAGAAACCGTAGAGCACCTGGATCCCGGCAGCCGTCAGCCGCTGCGCCTTGTCGCGCAGTCCGGCGACGCTGCACCCACGGTTCGGCTGTTCTCCACAGTAGTTCGGGTCCTTGATGTCCAGCCAGACCAGCGACAGCCGGCGCCCTGCGTCGGCATTGGAGACGATGCGGTCGATCATGCTGTCGAAGCTGGGGCCCCGCCGGTTGTCACCGGCCGAGGAACAGTCGTGATAGGCGCGCCATTCGTTCGGGTTCCACCAGGCACAGACATCGATCTCGATGCCGTTGGCGCCGTGCTTGAGTGCGGCGTCCACGCCGTCGAGGGTGTCGACCCGGTGCGCGATGGCGTAGATTGCCTGACGCTGATCGGCTGCCGCCGCCGGGGTTGTGCCGAGCGTAGTGGCGCCGAGGATCCCGCACAGCGCCGCCACCAGCGCCAGTACCATCCGCGGGCCGGTGCCCTGTCGAAGGTGAGTGGTCAAGAAAGGTTCCCCCTCATGTAGGTGTCCTGAAGCGGAGAGCGGTGGTTTGAGCTGCTTGTCCGTGTCGGGGCGGAAGGTGGCGTGAGCTGTTCCTCGTCATGAAGTGTCGGCCGACGGCACATGTCCCCCCGATCCGGGTGTGCCGTCAGCTGGCGCACCGCGGACTTCGGCCCGCTCGCCGGCTTGGTCGATGCCGGTGGGTGCGGTGCCTGGACTCTCCGAGCCTGCGGGGTGCTGCGCCAGGCCGCCAGGGAAACCTGACATTTGGAGACGTTGGAACGCGGAACATGGCGTGTTCGGGCAGTCGGTTGTGCCCTGATGGCCCTGACCCGCGCGCCTGACCTTGGATGAGACGAACGGTGATGCGTCAGCCTTCGGCGCGATTTTCTCAAGGTGGGGCGTGACAGCACAGCGGCCTGGCTGTCCTTTGGCGGCGGAGTCGGTCTGGCGGAAGACGCCGATCTGCGAGAACTGACTTCATCGTGGGCGCAGGTTCTCGACGGAGGCGAGCTGGATGCCGATGGGCTGCAGTACCGCGTCGACCACCGCCTCCACGAACTCTTCTTCGGCCGGGAGTTGCCGTAGCAGGATCCGCATCCACACGGCGCCCGCGACGAGGTCGACGAGAAGGGCGGGGTCCGCGTCTGCGGACAGTTCGCCGCGGGCCACGGCACGGGCGAACAGTGGCCGTTCCCGTTCGAGGCGGTCGGCGAAGAAGTCCCGGGTGAGGAAGGCGAGTTCGTCCTGGGCGCCGCCGCTGAGCATGGCACGGGCGACGGGGCCGGTGCGCTCTCCGTTCACCAGGCGGGCCATCTGTCCAGCGAGTGCGATCAGATCACCCCGGAGGTTTCCGGTGTCGGGGATGTCGATGTCGAGCAGCTGGGAGCGGAGCAGTGCGGCCCGCAGCAGTGGCCCCTTGGACGGCCACCACCGGTAGATCGTCGTCTTGTTCACCCCCGCCCGCTGTGCGACAGCCTCCACGGTCAGCCGCTGGTAGCCGCGTTCGATGAGTAGTTCCAACGTGGCCTCGTGGATGCGTTCGGCGGCGCGCGGACCGGTGCCTGCCGTGCGTCGCCGGGGACTGCTCATGCTGGATTCACTCATGACGCTAGTGTAAAACACAACGCAACGTTGCGTTGTGATTCTGGGGAGGAAGCATGGCTCGTGTACGGCGCAGGACAACTGCGGAACCGGCGGCGTCCGCGGAGGCGCACGTCGTACCCACCAGTGTCTACTGGGGGTTGTTCGCCGCCTGGGCGGTCAACGATGTGGAGGAACTGCTCACGATGGCCCCCTGGTCCCGCTCCGCCGGACCGCGCCTGAAGGCCCGCTTCCCCCGCGTCCCGGACGCGGTGTGGAACCGGATGGAAGTCACCCAACCCCAGGTGAACACCGCGATCGGCCTGATGGCCCTGGTGATGGCAGCCGCCGCGGCAGACGGTGCCCGCACCCGGGGCCACAGCGCCTTCTTCCGCACCGTCCTGACCGGCTTCGGCCTCCACGGCGTGGTGCACCTCGCCCAGTCGGCGGCCTATCGCGGCCTGACCCCGGGCGTCGCGACCTCCCCAACCGTGGTCATCCCCTACAGCGTGTGGGCACTGTCCCACCTGCGTCGCGCGGGCCTCCCACCCGCCTCCCCGGCCCTCGGTCTCGCCCTGTTCCCCGTGGCGGCGGGCACGGTGCACACACTGGCGCGGCGCCTGACCCGGACGACGAGGCAGGCAACGCAGGCGTGAACCCCCGGGCCCCGCAGCCGGGTTGCGGGCCGCCGCACGGTGCGCTGCGGCCCGCGCCGCCGTCAGGCAGTCAGGTCCTCAGGTGTGCAAGGACCGAGCGCAGGGCGTGGTGGATCGCCTCGCGTGACTCGTCGCCGGGGTCGCGCGTCTCGAAGCCGTGGTGGCCGTTCGGGACGTCGACCACCTCCACGTCCGCCCCGCAGTCCTTGGCCGCGGCCAGGAACTCTGCGACGGTCGTGGCGATCTCGGCCATCTCCAGGCCCACCCGGGTCAGTACGATCGGCAGGTCGCCCGCCTCACGCACCGCGTCCACCGGGTGGAACCGGCTCTGCCCGAGCCCCCAGTTCGGCAGCGGCGCCATGATCGGGTACGTGGCCGCCAGGCAGCGCAGCCACGCCGGGGGAGCACCCAGCCACGGCGCGGAGAGCAGGCCGCCGGCCGAGAAGCACCACAGAGCGATACGGTCCGCGTCGACCCGCGGGTCGGCCCGCAGCAAGTCCACTGCCGCCGCGACATCCTGCGCCGAGAGCGGATAGCCGGTGAGGTCGTGCAGCCGGTGGTCGAGCACTGCGCTCACCACTCCCTCGCCGGCCACGAGGCGGGCGTAGCCGGTGTGCATCGGCCAGTCCCGCGGGGTGGGCAGGGCGTCGGCGGGCACCGGGCCGCCGTGGATGAACAGCACCGCGGGCAGCGGCTCGCCGCCGGTGGCCTCGGGCACGTACAGGTCGACGTTCCCCTTTCGCTCGCGCGCCACATCGGGCACCTCCAGCGGGAACGGCCGCAGGTGCGTGGGCAGTTCGGCGCCGGCGGGGGACAGCCGGTGGCCTTCCCCGACGGCCGCAGCCAGCAGCGCGCCAGTCAGTTCGGCGGGGGAGGAGAGCATCGGCCAGTGCCCGGTGGGGAGTTCGAAGAACGACACCTGCGGGTCGATGAGGGCCTGGAGGGCGGGGTGGCCGAGGTTCACCTGGTTCTGGACCAGCTCGATACCCGCCCCGTTACCTCTGCACAGCACGGCGCTGGTCGGCACGGCCGCGACCGCCCCCGTCAGGTGGAGCGGCTGGAGGAGGGTGCCGAGCGGCTGCGGCGCGGCGAGCCGGGTCAGCTGTTCCAGTGCCTGGTCGGCGACACCGGCGGTGCTGCCCCACCGCTGCCACTCGGCGGCGCTGGTCGGGGCGGGGAGCAGACCTGCGGCTGCCTCACCGCCCTGCTCGGCGAGCTGCGTCAGCTCCTCGCGCAGCGCCTGGTCGGGTACGGCGGCCAGCGCGGGAAGGCCGTCCATCGGCATGCCCGCGTCGACGTAGACGATCCGCCTGACGTGCTCGGCGCGCCGGTCGGCGGCGCCGAGCACGGGGTGGATCCCGTAGTCGTGGCCGACGAGCACGAGGTCCTGGTCCGCGCCGACGGCGTCGATCGCCGCGAGGACGTCGGCGATGTGCGTCTCCAGGTCGGTGCCGGGGCCCGCGGCCGCCCGGCGCTCGCCGAGTCCGGCGAGCGTGACCGCATGCGCCTCGGCGCCCGCCGCGGTCAGCCGCGCCGCCGTCTCCTCCCACACGTAACCGCCGGTGAACACACCGGACACCAGGATGAACGCGGTCATGGATCTTCCCTCTCCCTCTTGCCGAGAACCCCGTACGCGGTGGTCCGCGTGGTTTGCGCGCGGACGGCACCCCCGTTGTCCTTGATCGGCCGTCCGCGCTCACCGGTACGGTAGGAACTCCCCCTGAGGGAGGTTCAAGTGTCGATTTCCCCCGACGGCCTGTGGAGCATCGGTGAACTCGCCGAGCAGGCCGGTGTCACCGTCAAGACAGTCCGCTTCTACTCCGACCGCGGGCTACTGCCGGAGGCAGCCCGCAGCTCGGGCGGGCACCGCCGGTACGGTCCGGCCGCGCCGGACCGGCTTCGGCTGATCCGCTCGCTGCGCGCGCTGGACCTGCCGCTGCCCGAGGTGCAGCGGATCCTCGCCGAGGACGACGGTACGGGCGGGCAGGCACTGGAGGCGGCCGTAGCGGGACAGCTGCGGGAACTGGGCGGCCACATACGGGCGTTGCGGTGGCGCGAGGCGGGCTTGCGGCTGGTTCAGGAGTGCGCGCCGCAGGAGCGTGCCGACCGGCTGCGGCTGCTCGGCGCGGTGGCCGCCCCGCCGAGCACCGACCCGATGGTGCGGTTCTGGCGAGCCTGGCTGCCGCCGCGGATGTCGGCCCGCGCCCGGTCGGCATTCCTCGACGTGGCGGTCCCGGCGCCGCCCGACGACCCGGCGCCCGCTCAGGTGCTGGCCTTCGCCCGGCTCAACGCGTTCGTGACGCAGCCGTGCATCGCGGGCGAGCCCTGCCAGCCGGCGGCGCACACCTCCTCGCCGGACTTCCGCCCCGAAGTGCTGTACGCGGGTCTGGCCGAGGCGTACGAGCTGGCGGGCGCGCAGCTGCGGTGGGGGCGGACGCCGCGCGCGGGGGAGGCGCTGGACTGCTTCGTCGAGGCGTACGCGGCCTCCCGGCGCACGCGCGACACACCTGCCTTCCGTCGCGCGCTGGGCCTGTGGCTCACGTCGGATCCGCGGATCGACAGGTACTGGGAACTGGTGGCCGAAGTGGCCGGCCCCAAGGACGGTCGGCCGGTGCCCACCCCCGGAGTGGCCCACGACTGGCTGCTCGCGGCGCTGACCGCCCAGCCCGCCGCAGCGAGTGCCTGAGCCTGGGGGCTGCTGACGGCATCGTCGGCCAGATCCGTGACGACCTCGCCGGACGCATCCGCGGGGCCATCGGCAAGAGTCCCCGGGCGGCCGTCACCGTCATCGACTCCCAGCCGGTCAGGGCAGCCGGGACCGTCTCCAGGGCTGCTGGGGGTTACGACCCGGGCATGAAGGTCAACGGTCGCCAGCGGCATCTGGTGGTCGACACCGGCACCCGCGGTCTAGAGGCGGGGATCCGATCGCCGCCCGGGTGCCGCAGCGGGACGGGTGCCAGTCCCTCACGGGCACGATGGCGCCAGTGTCATGTCCTGTGCCCGCGACCAGCTCCCTCGGGGGCGGGTCCGCGGCGAGCTCGGCGTCAGCGGACCGTGCCGGCTCTCCGCAGGCCGTGACCGGTTTCCGGCCGTGCTCGGCTGGTCGGCGGGTCCGGTCGGCAGGCCCCGGCGGTCAGGGGAGCCGATGCCCCCCGGGGCCGTGGAGCATGCCCGATCCTGCACATTGGCCGCCTGCTGGACGGTCGAGGCGTCACGGGCTGTGCGGGGCAGCAGGTACCGTAGGAGCACCGATCTCATGAGCCTCCTGACGGGCTGCGTGAACCCAGGAGGAACAACATGACGACGAACCGCGGACGCAAGGACGTGATCCGGGACCGGATGACCACGACCGGCGAGTCGTACAACGTCGCCGCCCGCAATCTGAAGGCGATGAAGGACATGGGCTCCACCGGCGAGGCCGTCCGCACGCAGCGCTGGCGGCCCGCGGACTCGCTGGACCTTCCGTGTCCCTGCGGCGGGACGTGCGAGCCCGGCGAGAAGTGCGATCACTGCCACGCCCGGTACCGGCACGTGGCACGCGCCCCGGGCAGCCTCACGGACGTGGAGGTCTGGGCGGACCGGTACGACTGCACCGGCTGCTCCTCCTCCTACACGCTTGGCGTCACCCTCCCCGGCCGCCCGTGGGGCATCGCCGAGACGGTCATTCAGGGTGCGACCGCCGAACCAGTCGTCCGGGCCCGGGTCTTCCCCGGCGTCGTGCACCCGCTGCTGCGTCCCGGGGCACCCGAGCAGGACTGACGCGGGGCCGCAATGACCTGGCCTTCCTCTCTGCGGAGAGGGAAGCGCGGTGGACACCAGCACCGCGCGGGCACTCAGCGGGTCGGTTCAACCACGGCGGTCGGCCATCGGCCAGCGAGGGATGCCGCCGAAGCAACGATCAGTCTTCCAGGGCGTGCGGGTCAGCCGCCCTGACCGGCGTTTCCGACCGGGCCGACCTTCACCGGGGAGCCGGTGCCGTCCGTTGCGGGCAGCGTGGCGCCGCCGGGCCGTGTCGCGTACGGCGTGGCCGTGGCGTACATCGGGGCCTCAGGCGAGGACGCCGACGACTCCTTGGGCCCGTGGCAGGAATTGATCCGCGTGGACGAGTTGGAGGCCGGCGAGGAACCTTTGGGTCGGGTGCGCAGGTCCGGTGGTGGTCGGAAGAGGGTTGTGGACCTTGATCCGGGTCTGAAGCCCGCGCTGCTGGCAGTGGTGGAACCTGACGAGCGCGGCGATCCGATGTCGCCGTTGCGCTGGACGGTGAAGTCGACCAGGAACCTCGCGGCTGAGCTCACCCGCCGGGGGCACAGGGTGGGCGCGGACACGAGAAGAAGGGACTCGTCGGCGACTACAAGAATGCAGACCGTTGGCGCCGTGTTTGAGTGCGGCGTCCACGCCGTCGAGGGTGTCGACCCGGTGTGCAATGGCGTAGAGCGCCTCACGCTGATCGGCTGCCGCCGCCGGGGTCGTACTGGGCGTGGTGGCGCCGAGGATCCCGCACAGCGCCATCACGAGCGCCAGTGTCATCCGTGGGGCGGTGCCATGTCGAAGGTGAGTGGTCAAGAAAGGTTCCCCCTGATGTGGGTGTCGTGAAGCGGGCAGCGGCAGTTCGAGCCGCTTGTCCATGTCGGGGCGGAAGGTGCCGTGAGCTGTTCCTCGGCATGAAGCGTCGACCGACGGCACATCTCCCCTCTGATCCGGGTGTGCCGCCAGTCGGAGCACCGCGGACTTCGGCCCCGCCCGCCGACGTGGTCGATGTCGGTGGGTGCGGTGCCTGGACCTTCCGAGCCTGCGGGGTGCTGCGCCCCGGCCGCCAGGGAAACCCGGCACTTGGAGACGTTGGAACGCGGAAGATGGCGTGTTCGGGCAGTTGGTTGTGCCCTGATGGCCCTGACACCTGAGCGCCTGACCTTCGATGAGACGAACAGTGATCCGTCAGCCTTCGGCGAGATGTGCTCAAGGTCGCGCGAGACAGAGCAGCGGCCTGTGCGTCCCTCGTGCGCGGGAGTGCCTTTGACGCTGCGGCGGATCCAGGGGGCAAGCGTGAGCAACGTTGGCATCCGCGCCCAGGATGGCGCCGGAGGCTCAACCCGCTCGGCGCGCCGAAGCGATCCGCAGCCATGCGGTGCTACCGCCGAGGTCTCCAGCCGCGGTGACCACTTCACACGCTGGCCAACTACGGGTCGACGACGTCCCACGTGAGTGTGACCGTCACCGCCTGTCGTGGGAAGGTTGAGCAGTTTCATCGTGAATGGGTCGTCAGGAGAAGCCCCGCGCGAGGATTGTCACTGCGCTCCGTCTGCAACCGATGTCCCGGCTCAGGCGTCCGGCAACGCATGGAACGTGAATGGTTTTTCTGTCTCATTCCGCTGACGATCGGCACGGTTTTCCTCTGCTTCGGTGTGTACGGGCTCCGTCGTGCCAAGGCGCTGCGACGCAGTGGTGTGAGTGCCAGGGCGCGGATCGTCCGGCATGACGTCGTGCGCAATGACGACGGTGCCAGATTCCACTACCCGGTCGCGGCCTGGACGGCTGGGGACGGGCGCACCTGCGAGTACGCATCCAGGTTCGGCCGCGCGGCCGTGGGAAACGGCTTCGGCGTGGGGGCGCACGTCATGGTCCGATACGATCCGCAGGCCCCCGACCGGTTCGCCATCGAGGGCTGGGACACGAGAAGTGTCGACCTGCTGTTCACCGCGCTGGGGGCGGTGTTCACCGTGGGCACCGTGACCGTCCTGGTCGTGCGGCTCCTCACTCTCTGAGTGTGGGCCGGCTCCCAGCCTGCCTACCCTCGCGATGCGTCGCTGCGAGCTCGATGGGCGCGCGCCGCTGGATCGACGCAAACGCAGCGCGTCTGCTCCGTAGGCCCCCGCGGGTTTGGTGGGCGGCCGCCGCTTCCAGCTGCAACAGAGGCCGGCGCTGCGATAGCCAAGGCATGGATCGAGCACACGGACCTGCCGACGGGATGTTACGTGGACTATCCGACGGCGGTTTGCGCGACCGCATTGTTGGTTAGGGTGGCAAGTGGAGACTGATTCTGCTGCCCTTGGCCAGGGTGATGGACAGGGGGCGAGTTCGGGGCTGCGCAGGCTGACAGCTCCCGGGCGGGCCGAGGCACACGACGGGGGGCTCGTGGGTGGGGAGTTGGCGCCCAACAGAAGCCGAAGGCCACGTCGGCCGGTGTCAGCGGCGTTGGATCGCTTGGCCGGAGCGGGCCTGGAATTCGGCCTCGCCCAGTTCGCGCTCGACGTGTTTGCAACCTTGCTCGGTCCAGTCGCGCGCAGCCCGTACATCTGACGATCCCCGACCACGTCGGCCGGCGACGGCGGGCAGTTCTCGGGGCGCGGCATCGGTAGCGGCGGGTGACATGGAGTCGGCCCCGACGGGAGATGGGAGGGGGAAGTTGCATAGCATCTGCCGGATGGTCTGCGACGGTGTGGAAGTCACGATCCGGAGCACCATCTGCCGATCACGGCAAGCTACCGCAGGCCGACCGGACGCGGTGGGCGTATGACCGGCCGGCCGGCGCCCGCGGTGCTGCCCCCATCGCTGCGCGCATGGCTCGGGCTGATCGCGGCGCTTGCCACGCTGGTGGTCGTCGTGCTCGGGGTCCTGTACGCCGGCCACGACAAGCCCGGCATGGTGGACAGGTGGTTCATCCAGCCGACGGCGGACAGTGTGCGGCCGCCGTGGCGGTACGTCGCTCTGACCCTGGACTTCTTGGGGGAGCCCGCCGGATCGGCGATGCTCGTCCTGGCCGCCGTGACGGGCTGTCTGCTGCTTCGGTGTCCTCGCGCGGCGGTGCTCATCGTCGCCGGCGTCGGCATGGCCGTGGGGACGGCGACACTGCTCAAGCATCTGGTGGGACGCACCATCCACGGCGAGGGCAACCTGTCCTACCCGAGCGGGCACACCGCCTTCGCCACCGCGCTCGCCCTCGTGGTGGCGCTGCTCGCGACCGGCCGACTCGGCCTCGGCAGGACGGCCGGCACGTCACTCGTGCTCGCCGCGGCGCTGGTCGCCGGCGCCGCCATGGGCTGGGCGCAGGTCGCCCTGGGCGCGCACTACCCGACCGACGTCCTCGGCGGCTGGTGCACCGCGCTGGCGGTGATCCCGGCGACCGCGTGGCTGGTCGACCGGATGGCCGACTGGCTGGCTGACCGGATGGGCGACGCCGGTCGGCGGGAGCGTCGCTGACGTCACGTCATGCCAAGCGGCGGAATACGGGCTTCACCGGCCGCCCGGCCAGCCAGGGGGTGGGGTCAGCGGCGTCCAGTGCCTTCCGGTACACCGCACATGCCTGGGCCACCACATGGATGGTGCGGTCGATGTCGGCGTCGCTGAGCGCGCTGCTCACCACGAACGACGGGGCCAGGACTCCGCCTGCGAGGAGCCGCCGCAGGAACAGGGTGCGGTACTGCTGCGATGGCTGCCGGTTCTCGTCAAGGGTGGCGAAGACCAGGTTGCTGGCCCGGCCCCGGACGACGATGTGGTCGCCGACGCCCATGCTGGCCGCGGCGTCGCGGACACCGGCGGCCAACCGCTCGCCGAGGGCGTGCAGCCGCGCGGTGATGCCCTCCTCGGCGTAGGTGGTGAGCACGGCCATCGCGGCTGCCAGGGAGTGTGTTTCCGCACCGTGGGTGCTGGACAGCAGGAACACCCGGTCGCCGGAGTGACGCAGCCCGCCCAGCTCCATCAGATCGCGGCGCCCGGCCAGCGCTGAGACGGCGAATCCGTTGCCCAGCGCCTTGCCGAACGTGGAGAGGTCGGGGACGACGCCGTACAGGCCCTGGGCGCCCGCCTCGGACCAGCGGAAGCCGGTGATCATCTCATCGAAGATCAGTACGCAGCCGTGCCGGTCGGCCAGCTCGCGCAGGCCGGCGAGGTACCCGGGAGTGGGGTCTCCCCTGCTCGAACGAAGTTGAGAGCTTGGGGAAGGCTCGGTGTGGGTGGCAGGTTCGAGGATCAGGCAGGCGATCTCGTCCTGGTACCGGGCGAGCAGTTCCTCCGTGGCGGCCAGGTCCCCGTAAGGGAACGCCACGGTGAGCTCGGTGGTCGCCGCCGGAACACCGGCGGACATCGGCGTGGTGCCGATGAACCAGTCGTCGACGGAGAAGAAAGGATGGTCGGCGCAGATGGCAACCCGCGGGCGCCCGGTGGCGGCGCGGGCGAGGCGCACCGCGGCGGTGGTGGCGTCGGAGCCGTTCTTCGCGAACTTCACCATGTCGGCGGTCGGCACCGTGGCCAGGAAGAGTTCCGCGGCCTCGACCTCCACGATGGACGGGCGGACGAAGTTGCTGCCGCGGTCGAGTTCCCGCCGCACCGCCTCGATCACGCGTGGGTGGGCGTGGCCGAGGCTGACCGATCGCAGGCCGGAGCCGTACTCGACGTAGCGGTTGCCGTCGACGTCCCACACGTGGGCACCGCGGCCGTGGCTGATGACCGGGGCCAGGTTGTCGGGGTACTGGTCGTCGCCCTTGGCGTAGGTGTGCGCGCCCCCGGGGATCATCGCGTGCAACCGCTCGTTCGCCAGCCGCGACCGGGGCAGGAGGAACTCTTCGGTGTCTTCGGTGTCTTCGGCGTCCACGCGGACCTCACCTCTCCATTTGCTTCAGGACCTCGGCGAGGCTCGGCGCCTGCCGGTCCCGCTGGGACATCGATGTGACCGGCAGCGGCCAGGCAATGGCGAGCTCCGGGTCATCGAAGGCGATCGTCACGTCCTCGGCCGGATCGTGCGGGCGGTCGATCCGGTACGAGGTGTCAGCGGTTTCGGTCAGCGCCTGGAAGCCGTGCGCGCACCCCGCCGGGATGTACAGGGTCACCTGCGTCTCGCCGGACAGTTCGAAGAAGGCCCGGTTGCGGTAGGTCGGCGAGTCGGGCCGCAGGTCCACGATGACGTCGAAGACCTTCCCGTACGAGCACCGCACGAGCTTGGCCTCGCCCGCACCCGAGCGCAGGTGCAGGCCGCGCAGCACGCCCCGGGCCGAGCGGGACAGGCTGTCCTGGATGAAGGTGTCCGGGTCGAGGCCCACCGAGCGGACCAGGTCGGCGTCGAAGGTGCGGCAGAAGAAGCCGCGCTCGTCGGCGTACGGCGTCGGCTCGAACAGGTACGCGCCGGCGATCTCCGGGACTTCGGTCGCTTTCAAGGAGTCTCCCGCAGGGCGTGGGCGTGGTCGGTCGCCGGGAACAGGACCGCGGTCAAGGCGGTGAACTGGTGCTCAAGTTGCCGGGCGGCTGCCAGGTTCCGCTCGGTGAGGGTCCGCCGCAGCTCGGCCGACCGCTTCTCCAGCGCCCGGAACTGCCCGAGCAGCCGGTCGGCGTCGACCTCGCGCGCCGGGTGGCAGTACGCGCCAAGTCCCATCTGGGCCATGAGCGCGTCACTCTTCGCCGCATAGCAGAGGGCGAGCACCGGCGTGCCGGTCTTCAGCGCGCAGATCAGGTTGTGGTACCGGATCGCCACCACGGTGTCGGCAGCCGCCATCTCCTTCATCAGGTCGGCCAGCGAGGACGGTTCGGCAGCGGTGACCAGCGGCGAGTCCACCGCGTCGAGGATCGCGGCGACCACCGACGCATCGCACTCGTCGCCGGTGAGCAGCCGGACCGGCCTGCCCTCCTGGACCAGCGCTCGGACGAACCGGATCGTCCCGTCGAGGTAGCGCCGGTATATCTCCTCGGCCCGGGCGCGGTCGTCGTTGCCGCCGTGGAAGTCCATGACACCGACACAGACCGGGCCCGCCGGGCTCGACGGCGCGCTCGCCGACGGCGTCGGCAGGGAGAAGGCGAGGTCGGGGTAGACCTCGTCACGCGCGGTGTCCACGCCCATCGCCCGCATCGCGTCGCGGGACTGGGCGTCCCGGTACGACCGGTACGCGGCCAGCCGCGCCGACCAGCGCACCAGGGCCCGGGTCGGCCGGTTGCCGATCTCGGCGGCGCCGACGCTGACCAGTGCGATCCGTGTGCGCAGCAGCCGGCCGCTCGCGCAGAGCAGGAACAGCGAGTACGGGAAGCCCCACGGCCGCAGCGGCAGCGTGGCCTCCAGGACGCCCATGCCCGGCACGATCACCACGTCGTGCCGGCGCACCCAGGCGGCGGTGCGGAAGACGTCGACGAGTTTGCCCAGACCCTTCGCCGCGATCGCGCCCGCCCGCGACGCGGTCCGGTACTCACCGCGGTACCAGTGCAGGCGCGTCGCGGGGATCCCGTAGCGGGCCGTGACGGCCTCGGGTCCGCCGCACAGCGCGTCCACGACCGCCTCAGGGTGCTCAGCGCGGAGGTACCCGAGTACGGCCTGGAGCGACCCGTCGTTGCCGAGGTTGCCGGAGCCGAGCAGGCCGAAAACCCCCACGCGCGCCGGTGCCTTGTCCGTGGACGTCATGGCTGCCTCCCCTCACGGCCGGCGACGAGGGCGTCGACGGAGACAGTGAGCCCGCCCGGGTCGACCGGGGCGCGGTCCTCGACCCGCTCGCCCGCGCCCGGCCGGACCCGGCTGGTCATCCACGCGGCCAGGTGGCGGTAGCACGCGCGCCGTTCGGCCGGGGACAACGGCGCCCGCCGGATCGCCGAGGCGAAGCCCCAGACGTACTCGGCGAGCAGTCGGGGCGTCGGGTGCAGCGGCCCGGCCCGGCGCGGGTCCAGGTTGACGCACCGGGAACGCTTGGAAGGGTTCGCCCGCTCGGCGCGGTTGGGGTGGTCGCGGCGGAAGTACAGCAGCTCAGGAACTTGGTGGAAGGGCCCGTGCAGAGTGATCTCGGCGACGAACGTGCGGTCCGCGTGGTGGTAGCTGTCGAGCGGCTTCACCCGGCGCAGCATGTCGGCCCGCATCACCCCGTAGAAGTCGTCGCCACCCGGCTCGAACAGCAGACTGCGGAAGCGCTCCGGCGCGTGCGGCGAGTCGGTGGCGAGCCCGTACTCGTAGGGGACCTTCACCTGGCCGTCTCCGTCGATGACCGCCTGGCCGGTGTGCGCGAGGATCACGTCGGGCCGCTCGTCCAGTGCCTGAACGCAGCGCCGCAGCAGGTCGCGGCCGTAGAGGTCGTCGTGCGAGGCCCACTTGAACAGCTCGCCGCGGCACTCGTCGAACACATGGTTGTGGTTCGGCGTGGCGCCGATGTTCCGGGGCAACCGGAGGTACCGGATGCGCGAGTCCTGCGCGGCGTGCCGGCGGCAGATGTCCTGGGTCCCGTCGGTCGAGGCGTTGTCGGAGATGACCAGCTCGAAGTCCTCGTAGGTCTGGCCGAGCAGGGCGTCGAGCGACTCGGCCAGGTACTCCTCGCCGTTGTACACGGGCAGGCCGATGCTCAGCCTGGGTTGGGCGGTCATGAGGTCCTCACTTCGGGGATGGGGTTGTGGTGGCGCTCGCGCAGGGCGGACCGCAGGTGCAGCCACCACACGGCCGAGCCGCTGACGGTCGCGGCGGCGACGCCCCAGGCCGAGCCGACCGTGCCGGCGACGGCCGCCCCGCCGAGCCCGCCGCTGACATAGCAGGCGGAGGCGAACAGTTGGGAGCGCAGGCTGCGCCGGGCCGCACCGAGCGCGCGCAGCCCGGCCGCCGCGCCGGTGCCGAGGCCGGCGCCCGTGACGGCGAGGGTGACCGGCACGATGAGCTGCGAGGCGGAGTGCCAGACGCCGCCGAGCACGAACTGGCCGAGCCGGTCCGGCATCAGCAGCAGCGCCCCGCCCCAGAGCAGCGCGGCGGCGGCCTGCCCGCCACCCAGCAGGAGGCAGAACCTGCCAAGGCGGTGCGGGGCTTGCCGCAGCACCCGTGCCGCCTCCGGGACAGTGACCAGCGAAAGACCCATCAGCACGGCGAGGAACGGGCCGAGCAGGAGCTCGGCGCCCCGCACCGCACCCACCGCGCCGACCCCGACGATCGCGCCGAGCCCGTACGCCCGCAGCTGGCTCGCGCCACTGAGGCTGACGTTCTCGACCAGGTACCGGTAGCCGAGATCGCGCTGCTCGCGAAGCCACCCGCGCGCCTCGGTCATCCGGGGCCGGATACCGGACTGGATGTAGCCGTACCCCGCCGCCACCGTGGCGGACGCGCCCCAGGCGAGCACGAAGGCGGCCACGCTGCCCACGCGGGCCGCCACCACCAGGGCCGGTACGAGCGCCACACCCCACACGACGTCATTGACGAACGCCTTCCGCCCGGTGCCGGCGGCGAAGAACGAGAACCGCCAGGCGTCCTGCAGCAACAGCCCAGGCATCATGAGACCAAGTGCGGCGAACGCGAGCCCCACGCGGCCGCCGAGGCCGAGCCCGACCACCAGACAGGCCGCCCCAATGGCTGCGCCGACACCCAGTGCGGTACCCGACGACCTGGCCACCGCCCCGCGCCAGGACGCGTCCGACACGCCGCTGAAGCGCACCACGAGGGGATCGGTGGCCAGCCCGCGGGAGACGTTGAGCACCACGCCGTAGGTCACCCAGGCGAGGCTGAACACGCCGAACGCGGTCACCCCCAGCGAGCGGGCCACGTAGATGCCCACCACGAAGTTGCTCACGCTGGAGGCCGCCTGGTCGGCCAGTCCCCAGGACAGGCGGCCGACGAGCGCCCGCTTGGCGGTCCGCCGGGCTTCTCCGGGCGCGTCTGCCGCTGTCGTAGTCCTCTCCCCCTCGGTGGTCATCGGCGTCATGCCTTGATCAGCCCGGCGCCGTGCAGGGCGCCGGCCGCGGCGGCGACGGCGCTGAACGACAGCCCGGACCGCTCGGCGACGTCCAGCAGACTGTGCTCGCCGTCGGAGAGACTGAGTACCCAGAGCATGGCCATCTCGGCCTGCTTGGTGTCGCTGCGGCCGCCGAGCGCGTCGTACAACCCGCGCCGGCCCAGTTGTGGTTCGCCGTAGGGGCTGAGGTTGACGTACCGCCGGTTGCGGTCCAGGACGGTGAATGCCTCGCGGCAGACGGCGAGCGTGTCCGCCATCGCCTCCGGGGAGACGAAGTCCAGGTTGTCGGCCGAGGTGTGGTATTCGGGGTAGCCGGCGTACGGGGTCCGGCTGAGCGAGCCCACGCCGAGGTCGAACCCGGGCGAGCAGAACTGCCGCTCGTCGTAGCCGTACGGAGTGAACTCGGCGACGTGGTGGGGGCGTTCGGATGCGAGCAGCACGTGCCGCATCACCCGGTCGATCTCCGCGTCGCCGCGCCTGCTCTGTTTGTACGTCAGCCGGCCCGGGTCGCCGGCGCAGGCCAGCACCAGCCCGTGCTTGACCCTTCCCCCAGCTCTCGGCTCCTTCCCCAAGCTCTCGGCTTCGCTCGAGCAGGGGATACCCCATTGAGCAGGGGATACCCCATTCACCCGCTCCGCGTTGCGGGCCAGCCAGGTGATCGCCCCGATGGTGCCGGGCGCGAACAGGAACCGGTAGGTGTACCACGGCGTCTGCTCCGCCAGCGCCCGGGCCAGGAACGTCGCCACCGCGACGCCGGCCAGGTTGTCGTTGGCCAGCGACGGGTGGCAGACGTGGCAGGAGACGATCACCTCGTCGGCGACCTGCCCGGGGACCACGTGCTCGGCGTAGGTGAGGTGGCCGTCTGAGAGCGTGGAGTCGATGCGCACCTCGTACTCGCCGTCCGGCAGTGCGTCCAAGGTCTCCTGAGCCAGGCAGAACCCCCATTCCGGCTTGTAGTAGCTGGTGCGGTACGGCACCCAGGCCGGGTGGTCCGGGAGGGTGTGCAGGTGTCCGCGCAGCTCGGCCAGCGACATGGTCGCCGACACCGGCACGCTGTAGCCGAGCACGTGCAGGCTGGACGCCGCGAAGTCGACGACCCGGTTGCCGTCCGTGTCGGCGATGTACGCGTCCCGGATGTTCCACTCCTGCGGCACCGTCCAGTCGAGCACCTGGGTCCCGGTGGGCACCTCGTGCACCTGCAGCGGAACGTACTCGCCGACGATGTCCAGGGTGGCGCGCACCCCGTCGCCGGTGATGCTCCGGCACAGCGGGTACAAACGCTCCACCAGCGCGTGCATCTCCGCGCCGACCGAGGTCATCGGCGCCACCGCAAGGTGTCGTCGACGGAACCGGCCTCGGACGCCGCGCGCAGCACGGCCAGCCGGGTGAAGCGCCGCTCGAAGTCCTCCTTGGTCAGCCCGTGTTTGCGGTAGGCGTCGGCGAGTTCGAGCGCGCCCCGCTTCACCGTCCACTCGCAGTCGAAGCCGGGCACCGCGGCGCGGAACCGCGAGAAGTCCACCCGGTACGACCGCGGATCGGCACCGGTCTCCCCGGTGATCACCACCCGCGAGCCGGATACCGCCTCGGCTACCTGCTCGGCGATCTCGGCGACCGTGACGTTGTTGATCTCGCTGCCGATGTTGAACGCCCGGTCGTGCACCGCTTCCCGCGGCGCGATCAGCGCGGCCGCGAAGGCCCGTGCGATGTCGGCGGCGTGCACCAGTGGGCGCCAGGGGGTGCCGTCGGAGAGTACAAGCACCTCGCCGGACAGGAGCGCGTGGCCCACCAGGTTGTTCAGCACGATGTCGGCGCGCAGCCGGGGTGAGTAGCCGAAGGCGGTGGCGTTGCGCATGAACACCGGGCTGAAGTCGCCGTCGGACAGCGCGTGCAGGTCGTCCTCCACCCGCACCTTGGACTCCGCGTACGGCGTCACCGGGCGCAGCGGGGCGTCCTCGGCCACCAGGTCGTCACCGCCCGCGGCGCCGTAGACCGAGCAGGTCGACGCGTACAGGAAGCGCCGCACTCCGGCGTCGCGGGCCAGCCGGGCCAGCCGCACGGACGCGTGGTGGTTGATGTCGTAGGTGAGCTCCGGCGCCAGCGATCCCAGCGGGTCGTTGGACAGCGCGGCCAGGTGGACCACGGCGTCCACCCCGGCCACGTGTTCGGCCGTGACGTCGCGCAGGTCCACCCGCCGCCCCGGCGGGTCCGCGGGCGGCGGGCCGAGCACGCAGTCGGCGAACAGGCCGGCGTCAAGGCCGACGACCTCGTGCCCGGCGGCCGTGAGTACCGGAGCCATCACGGTGCCCAGGTAGCCCTGGTGTCCGGTCAGTAGTACGCGCAAGGTTCATTCCCCCAGGTTGAGCGTGAGTTTGGTGACGGCGAACGCCTCGGCGTAGCGCGCGTGGCATTCGATGCCGCGGATTCGTGCAAGACCGAGGAAAGCCTCCCGGTCGTACCAGGGCCGGTTCCGTTGCGAGGGGTAGTGCTCCTGCAGCAGCCGCACTTTCTGTTCGGCGATCTCCGGCGACAGCGGCTGGTACGCCGCCGGACGGCCGAGATCGCCGTCCCATTTGACGATCTCGTAGCCGAGTACGAGGTGGTCACGGAATGCGGTGGGTATCAGCTTCGCCAGACCGCGGTGATCCTGGTGCGCGTCATCGGTGCGCGGGGCCAGCACGAGATCCGGATCGGTCCGCTCGCGCAGCTCCTCGACCGCGGCCTTGGCCTCGTCCCAGTGCGCGGGCAGCCGGCCGTCCGGCAGCTTGAGCACGGTCAGCCGCAGTTCGGCGCCTGGGCAGAAGGCGGCGAGCGCGGCCTGCTCCTCCTGCTCCCGCTCGCTGCCGCCGCCGGAGAGCACCAGCGCGTCGATGCGGATACCCGGCCGCGCGAGGCACAGCGTCAGCAGCGTGCCGCCGGCGCCGATGGCGATGTCGTCGCAGTGCGCGCCCACCGCGACGATCCGGCCCAGGCGCCCGGCCCCGAGCCGGATCACGCGGTCGCCCCCGCCCCGTCCCGTTCCCATACGGCCCACGGGCGGTCTCCCCGGGCGTAGGCGGCGTCGAGCGCGGCCCGCTCCTTCACGGTGTCGGTCGGCTTCCAGAAACCGCGGTGCTGGTGCGCCACCAGCCGCCCGCGCTTGGCCAGTTGTGCGCATCCGTCGGCGACCAGGTCTCCGTTCTCCGGGATGTGGTCGAAGACCTCCTGGCGGAGCACGAAGTAGCCGCCGTTCTCCCACAGCGGCATGTCGCTCACCGCGGTGATGCCCCCCACCAGCCCGTCCTCGCCCAGGTCCACACAGTGGAACGAGGACTGCGGCGGCACCACCATCATCGACGCACCGGCGTCGCGCCGGGCGAAGGAGTCGATCATCTCCGGCAGCGGGGCGTCGGTGAGCACGTCGGCGTAGTTGGCGAGGAACATCTCGTCGCCGTCCAGGTGGTGCCGCACCCGGCGCAGCCGCTCCCCGATCGGTGACTCGGTGCCGGTCTGCACGAACGTGATCGTCCAGGAGGCGATGTCGGTGGACAGCAGCTCGGTCTGCCCGCCCCGCAGCACGAAGTCGTTGGACGTCGTCTCCTCGTAGTTGAGGAAGAAGTCCTTGATGTGGTGGGCCCCGTACCCGAGACACAGGATGAACTCCGTGTGCCCGAAGTACGCGTAGTAGCGCATGACGTGCCAGATCAGCGGCCGCGGGCCGACCATCGCCATCGGCTTGGGCATGTCGTCGGAGTCTCCGTTGCGCATACGCAGCCCATAACCGCCGCAGAACAGTACGACCTTCATGACTTGGCCTCGACAATGCTCAGTTCCGGGATGGGAAAGACCAGCCGGCCGCCCCAGGCGTGCACGAAGGACAACTGCTCGACCAGCTCGGCCCGCAGGTTCCACGGGAGGACGAGGACGTAGTCCGGTCTGTCGGCGGCTATCTGCTCGGGCGGCAGGATCGGGATGCGGGTGCCCGGGGTGAACCTGCCGTGTTTGTAGGGGTTGCGGTCGACCGTGTACGGGAGCAGGTCGGGCCGGATGCCGCAGTGGTTGAGCAGGGTGTTGCCCTTGCCCGGGGCGCCGTAGCCGACCACCGTCTCGCCGCGCTCGGCGGCCTCGATGAGGAACCGCAGGAGGTCGCGGCGCACCTTGGCCACCCGAGCGGAGAACTCGGTGTACCCGGACAACTCCTGCAGCCCGGCGGCCTTCTCCCGGTCCAGCACGTCACTCACCCTTCCCCAAGCTCTCGGCTCCGCTCGAGCAGGGGATACCCCATGGGACGGCTCGCCGGCCGCCTCGGCCGGCCGGGCCCACAGTCGGATGGAGCCGCCGTGCGTGGGCAGCAACTCGACGTCCACGAGGGCGAGTCCGCCGCTCGCAAGCGCCCGGATCGCGGACGCCACCGTGTAGTACTGGAAGTGCTCGTGGTAGATCGTGTCGTACTGGTTCTCCTCGATCAGGGTCAGCAGGTGCTGCACCTCGACGGAGACCCAGCCGTCGTCGGCGACCAGGGCGCGCAGCCCCTGGGTGAACCCGACCACGTCGGGGATGTGCGCGTACACGTTGTTGGCCACGACCAGGTCCGCCGGGCCGTGCTCGGCTCGGACGGCCGAGCCGGTGGCCGGGTCCAGGAACTTTGTGAGCGTGGGCACACCCGCGTCCCGCGCCGCGGCGCCGACGTTCACCGACGGCTCGATACCGAGGCAGCGGATCCCGCGGTCCACCACGTGCCTCAGCAGGTACCCGTCGTTGCTCGCGACCTCGACCACGAAGGCGTCGGTGCCGAGACCCACCCGCTGTACGGCGTCGGCGACGAACGTGCGCGCGTGCTCCACCCAGGAGGTCGAGTAGGAGGAGAAGTACGCGTACTGCGTGAACGTCTCCTCCGGCGTGATCAGCGGAGGGATCTGCGCGAGCCAGCAGTCGGTGCAGACCCGCAGGTGCAGCGGGTACGCCGGCTCCGGCTGATCCAGTTGGTCCGCGGCGAGAAAGCTCTCGCACGGCGGGGTCGCTCCAAGATCGACGACGCTCGCCAGCGCCGCTGAGCCGCAGAGTCGGCATCGTGTCATTTACTGCCCCCCATTGATTCCCTCCCCACCGGCGGCGGGCTGTCCCCGCCGCCGGACCGACCCGCGATCGCGGTGCGGTACTCATCCACCAGGCGCTCCAGCCCGACGGCCGGGCTGAAAGCCTGCTCGTAACGGCGCCGGCCCGCCTGGCCCATCTCCCGGTTGGGGGCGGGCTCGGCCGTGATCCGTCGCAGGCAGGACGCGAGCGAGGCGGGCTCGCCCGGCCGGTGCAGCAGCCCGGTCACCCCGTCCTCGACGAGTTCGACGAAGGCGCCGTGACCGGCGGCGACGGCCGGGACCCCCGCCGCCATCGCCTCCACGACCACCAGGCCGAACGCCTCCAGCCACGTCGAGGGAGCCACCACGGCGACCGATTGCGCGATGGCCTGCCTGCACTGGGCCGGGTCGTACAGGCCGACGTACCGCACGTCGTCCCGGCCCGCCGCCCAGGCGGTCACCTCTCGCTCCAGTGGCCCCGCGCCGGCGACCATGAGCGGCACGCCCACACCGCCGTCCGCGGCGATCTCGTCCCACGCGGCCATGAGCAGCCGCACGCCCTTGGCCTCCGCGAGCCGGCCGAGGTAGAGCAGGTGCTCGCCTGCGCCCGATCGGCGGGCGCCCGGTTCGGGCACGAAGTTGTGCTTCACCGCCAGCCGCTCGGGTGGCATGCCGGCCCGCACCAGGACGTCGCGCTGCGCCGCGGAGATGCAGAAGAACCGCTCCACGCCGGACCACCACCGCCGCCGGTTGACCGACAGGCTGACCGCGAGCGGCACCGTCGCCAGCCGGGAGCTCCGGTAGCAGCCGTGCCGGACGGCGGGCAGCGGCGCCGCCCCGACGCACTCGGTGCACGGCCGGCCGTCCCGCTGCAGCGTGCCGGGCGGGCAGACCTGGGTGTAGTTGTGCAGCGTGGCGACGGCGGGCACGCCGGCGTCGGCGCAGGCGGCCAGAACCGCGGGCGACAGGAGCGGGAAGACGTTGTGGACGTGGACCACGTCCGGCCGTTCGGTGCGGAGCCGTGCGGCGAGCTCCGAGCGGACCGCCGGGTTCCACGGCACAAGCAGTGGCACCGCGGCCTTGGCAAGCAGGGACCGGGCGGCGATGTCGTCGCTGCGCCGCTCGAACACCTCGACCCGGTGGCCGGCCGCGCGCAGCAGCTCCACCTCCTGGTCGACGACCTTGTTCTCCCCGCTCGGCTGCGCCGAGGAGTAGCGGTTGTGCACCACGAGGACGTGCATGCTCAGGTCACCTCCGATCTCTGGGCCCATCGCGGGATGCGTCGTCGGGGGACTGCGGGCGTCGAGAGGGGAGTGGCCGCGGCAGGTGCCGCCAGCAGCGAGGCGGCCACGGCCAGATGCAGCAGATAGGGCGAGGCGTCGCCCAGCCCTGCCTCGGTGTACGACGCGATCGCGCAGTAGCTGATCAGGAAGATCGCGCAGGCCCTCGACAGCGACGGTGGCCGCAGCAACGCGACGCCGGCAAGGACGATGATGATCGCCGCCACCAGGCCGACGCCGGTCAGACCCTGCTCGTTGTAGACGGCCAGCCAGCTGTTGTCGATCGGCAGCCCGCCGAACGACTTGTCGCCCAGGCCCACGCCGAACAACTTCTCCGCGGTCGTGCGGGGCGCTGCCAGCAGGGCGTCCCAGACCTTGGCCCGACCGGTGAGGTTGGAGAAGTTCTCCTGGCTCTGTCCGCGCAGGAACCACGCCTGTAGCGCCGAGGCGAACCCCACCGCGGCCACCACGGCGCACAGCACCGCCCAGGTGAAGAACCGGCGGGCTGCGGCGCTGGTCAGGACGAGCGAGCCGATCGCCAACGTAAGCCCGATGAACAGGCCGAGCGTGGCCGTGCGGGTATGGGTCAACGCGAGCAGGATCAGTGACGGCACGATGACCACCGCCGCGCTGGCCCGGTCGGTCCGGCGGCCCAGTACGAGCAGCACGGTGAGCCCGGTGATCACCGCGGCGTACTGTCCGATCTGCGGCGGGGTGAGCGGCCACAACGCGCCGACAAGGCGCCCGCCGTAGAGCTCGGGCATGGCCGCGCCCGGTGAGACGAGCAGGCCGGCGGCCACCGACCCGAGCACCGCGAAGTACATCCGGATGTGGTGCCGGACCAACGTCAGGCCGCCGTCCCACCAGCGGCTGAGCAGCCACAGCGTGCCGACGAAGAGAGCCAGCCGGGCGCACCGGAACAGCGCGCCGAACCCGGACTCCAGGTGCGCGCTGGAGATCACGCTCGGCACCAGCAGCAGGGTGAGCAGGAACAAGAAGGCGCCGGCTTGGATGCGCAGCCGGAGATTGAGCACCAGCGCCAGCGCGAACGCGGCGACCAGCGCGCCCATGGTGACCAGCTGGATGAGGGAGCGGGGCAGCGGGATGATGGTCTTCGCCCCGGCGGAGCCGAGCGTGTTGAGGATCAGCAACCCCCAGACGATCCCGACGACCCTCGGTGTGCCGGCAGGGCGCGGTTCGGCGCCGGGCTGCGTGCCCGCCGTATCCGGTCCGCCCGGCAGCCCACCGCGCATCAGGTTCCCGCGCATCTCAACCACCGGCCTGTGGGGCGAAGGTGCTGCCCGCGTCCTGCTGGTACGGCGTGCCCTGCCACTGCCCGGAGTCGAGCACCCGGCTCGGGTCGTGGGCGACGAATTTCCATGGGCCGGTGTAGACGTTGTCGTGCCAGCGGTTTTGCTGCTTGAGGGTGATCGCCTCAGCCACCCGTTCGCCCTGGTACGGCGACCAGTCCGGATAGGTGCCGTAGTTGGCCAGCACCGCCATGCGGTCGCACTTGACCGTGCAGTCGACGACGGTCCTGTCCAGCACGAAGCGGTTGTTGTGGATGTCCACCCGCTGGGTCTTCCACCGGCAGTCGGTGTAGAGCGGTGGGGTGGTGATCGCCGGCCGCGCGCAGCGGTCGGAGTGCGGCACCAGCAACGTGCAGTCGCCGGACGAGGTGTTGGCCGGGCTGTTGCAGAACCGGTCGGCGTTCTCCCACAGGGTGATTCCGGACCAGTTGTTCTCCAGCACGTTCCGGTCGATCTCGATCTTGTCCGTGCGGGCTCGGATCCGTGGTTCGCCGCCGGACTCGGACAGGTAGATGGTCGGATACGGGAAGGTGTCGCCGCGGTCGGCGTACTTGCGGCCCTGGACCCAGTTGTTCCGCAGGATGGTGTTGTTCCGGATGACCGCGTTGTAGCTGGTCTCGTAGATCAGCGCGGCACCGTCGTTGGCTTCGAGCACGTTGGCCTCGATGCGGAAGTCGTTGTTGTTGGTGTCCGCCCATAACCCGGCTCCGCGGTTGTCGTGCACCCAGTTGCCGCGTATGTCGGCGCCGTTGACGGCCCAGAACTTGACGCCTCCGGTGCAGCCGCAGCCCGGCTTGCGCCGCTCCCAGTCGTCTGTGTTGTTGGCCACGATCTCGTTGCCCTCGATCACCAGGCCGCTGATGGGGTCGCCGTCCTTGTACGCGTTCATGCCGTACTGGCCGTTGCCGCGCAGGCAGCTGGCGCGTACCTGCTGGCGGGCCCCGGCCATCAGCCCGGCGCCGGAGTTGTGCTGGATCGTCGCGTGCTCGATCACCCACCCGTCGGCCGAATCATGGTTGACCACGCCCTCGTTCTGCGGCGCGACGAATCCCTGCACGGTCAGGTAGCGGATGGTGACGTTGCGGGCGGTGCCGCCGAACGCGTACTGGTTGGTCTTGCGGCCGTCGAGCACCGCGCCTGGCGCGCCCAGGTAGCTGTTCCCCTCCTTGGGGATGACCTGGGCGTAGCGGTCCGGGTCGAGCGTGTGCTTGCCCGGTCGAAGCCAGAACGTGGTGTTCGGGGGGCTGCTCTTGGTCTTCGCAGCCAGGTCACCGGCCACCGCGGGGTCGACCGTCACCGCGCCCGCCGGTGCCTTCGCCGGCCCGGCCGCGGGCTTGGCGCACACCCGGGCCACGGATCGGGCTGCGGACGTGGATGGCGCGGCCTTCGGCTCCGCCCCGGCGCCCGGCATGCTCTCACAGCCGGTCGTCGCCAGCAGGGCCAGCGCCAGCAGCGCCGCCGCCGATGCCCAGTGCCGCCTCTTGATCCCCACGCGCCCCCCTAGCCGCGGAACCTGAGCACGGTGGTGAACCCCTGCGCGCCTTCGGCGAAGCCGGTGCCGACCAGCGTGGTGGTGGGTTCCTTGCGCCCGAAGCCGGCGGAGTACCAACCCAGCGGCGGGTCGGTCTCGCCGCGATGTGCCCGCCAGGACAGCTGCCCGGGCAGGTCGAGTACGGCGGAGCGGTCATCGCCGTCCCGGGTCCAGGTGAGCACCGCCTGGTTCCCCGCCAGGTCCGCGGCGATCGCCGGGCCGAGGTGGAACGCCAGGTGCACGGCCCGGCGCGGGCCGCGCACCTCGTCAACCATCCGCAGCTCGTTGGCTGCGGCGGTCAGCTCCACCCGGCGGCGGTGCACGGAGGGCTGGTATCCGTCGTGCTCGGCACACCA
The DNA here is from genome assembly GCF_055570295.1 of Streptomyces sp. NPDC031265. Taxonomy (NCBI): domain Bacteria; kingdom Bacillati; phylum Actinomycetota; class Actinomycetes; order Kitasatosporales; family Streptomycetaceae; genus Streptomyces; species Streptomyces sp. NPDC031265. Next base: position 78,656 of record NZ_JBVIHM010000028.1, on the reverse strand, counting down.
GCGGGCCACACCATCGCCGGATGGGTCCGCGACCAGGACGCGGCTGCGGGCATGCCGGGTCCACAGGAACGGGCCGCCGGAGACGGACTGGTCACCGCCGTCCAGTCGCAGGGTGTTGTGGCCGAGGGTCGACCGGAAGTACTTCCGCCACTCGGGCTGCCCGTGGTAGCAGTACGTCCCCGGGTCGGCGAGCACATCGATCCCGTCGTGCCGGACCTCCACGGACAGCGCGTCCGCGTGGGCATGCGCGGCGATGGACAGGAAGCCGTGCGGACCACCGTCGCAGCGGCACCAGATCTCCGCCGGACCGCGCAGGATGGTCATGCCCGCGTCGGCGAAGTGGCCTGGTCGGCTTGGAGGGCGGGTCACGGCCGGTGCGGTTCCATCTTTCGAGTACGGCCGGATGAGCGCGGCCAGCAGCGGGGTGCGCACATCGGTGGCGGGCACGTCCGGCCACCAGGTGAGCCGGCCGAACACGGCGTCCCCGGTGGCCAGGAGCGAGGCCCAGCGGTCGGTGCCCGCGCCGTCCACGACCAGACCGTGGCCGTCGTCCGCGTCCCCCTGGCGCGGCGGCCGCAGCCGGCTGTCCACGATGGCCGCGAGCGCGTCGGTCATCCGCAGCAGCACCAGCCGGATGGACGCGGGGACCGGCACGCCGGCGGCATCCGCCTCGGCCACCGCGGCCAGACCGAGCTCCAGCACCAGTCCGTGGTACTCGGTGGCCAGTTCGCGGTTGAGGCCGGAGGCGAAGGTGTTGCCGCGCAGGTGCCGCTCCAGCGACCGCAGCGCGCCGGCTCGCCAACGCGCCGAGGAGGGGAACCACCCGAACGCGCAGGCCGCGGCGAACTGCCCGGCGGCCTCGGCGATGACGTGGTTGTTCGCCGAAGACCCCCGGCTGGGGAAGGCGGCCAGCCAGCGCTGGTGGTGCCAGATCTGGTTTCGCGCCACCGGGTTGTCCTCGAACAGCCCGGCCGCGCCCGGCCAGCCGTCGAGCAGCCGGCGGATCCACACCCAGGAAAGCAGCCGGATGCCCAGCTCGATGCCGCTGATCCAGTGCACGCCGCGCAGCGGTGCGTTGGCCGCCCACCACAACCGCAGGTGCTGGGCCACTCGCTCGGCGTACCGCTCGTCCCCGGTGACCGCGTAGGCGGCGGCGAGCACGGTGAGGTACTGATGCCGGGACAGCTCCCAGATCTGCTTGATGTCCCCGACCGCGTCCTCGTTGCGGTACGGCACGTCGAAGGCGTAGCCCCACGGAGCCCGGCGCCCGGTCTTCGGGTCGCACCACCAGTCCGGGTCGGCGAGGTCGTGGCGGTCCACCCCGAAATACTCGGCGTGCCCTTCCATCAGCCGGTCCGCGGCCGCGATGAGACGTTTCGCGGCGTCCGGTGGCACTGCGGCGATGGTCCCGGCGGGCAGTACCGCGGTGAACCGGGCGCCGGTCGCGCTCGGGCAGTTCGGCCGCGCCGACCGCCACCGCCGCCTGCGCACCGCGTCGCCCACCCGGCCGCCGACCTCCCGTGGTCCCATCCGGGACAGCCGCCGTAAGTACCAGCCCGCGCTCATGGTCATCGCGCTCTCGCCAACGTCACGGGTGCGCCGCCGACCAGGCCGGCCTGCACGGCGAGGGTGGCCGCCGTGGTGGCGACCAGCGACTCCAGCGGCACCGGCATCGGCCCGCCGGTCCGCACGGCCTTGATGAACGCGGCCAGCTCGGCGTTCTGGCCCTTGTCCCGGGCCTTGGGCAGCCGCGAGCTGACCCATTTCTTGCTGCTGTACACCGAGGCACGGACGAAGTCGTCGAGTCGCAGCACCTTGCCGTCCGCGATGAGGTCCAGCGTCTCCTTGGGGAAGCCGGCCGCGCCGGTGGTGACGTAGCTGATGGTGGCGGTGGACCCGTCCGGGTAGCGCAGCACGACCTGCAGGTCCTCGTTGCCGGACGTGGCGAACGCGTACACCGATACCGGGTCGGCCCCGAGCAGCCAGCTCGCCGTGTCGATGAAGTGTCCGCCCTCACCGGCGAAGCGGGAGCCCTCGGTGCCTTGTTGGAGGTACCAGCTGCCGTGCTGGAGCCGGCCCGCGTTGACCAGGTAGCGGAGGCTCGCCGGACCGCTCCGGGCGCCGAACCTCTGCCGAGCCTCCCGCAGCAGCGGCGCGAACCGGCGGTTGAAGCCCACCTGCAGCCGGTCGTTGCCGGACTCCTCCACCGCCGCGAGCACGCCGGCCAGCTCGTCCTCACTGAGCGCCAACGGCTTCTCCACGAACACCGCCTTGCCGGCAAGGAGCGCCCTTCGGGTCAGTTCGGCGTGCGAGCTGTGCCGGGTGACGACGAACACCGCGTCGATGGACTTGTCGCCGAGCACGGCGTCGAGATCGGTGGTCGCCCCGGCGAAGCCGAACTTCCGCTTCGCGTTGGCCGCCGACAGCGCCGTCGTGGTGACGACCGTGGACAACTCGACGCCGTCGCGCTGTGCCAGGTGCGGCAGCAGCATCGACGTCGCGTAGTTTCCCGCGCCGACGAACGCCAGCCGCACCGGCGCCTTGGCGGACCGGGCCGGGGTGGATGCTCCGCCGCTGCGCCGCACCGCGGGCACGGCCACCGCCGGGGCCTCCGCTTCCCCCGCTTCCTCTTTCTGCTCGGGGTACCGGAACAGCACAGCCACGGCCTTCAGGTCGCCGTCCTTCAGGCGCTGGTACGTCTCGACGGCGTCATCGAAGTCGGCGATGTGGGAGACCAAGGGCTCCACGTCGACGCGGCGGCGGGCGAGGAGATCGAGGAAGCACGCCAGGTTGCGGCGCTCGGTCCAGCGCACGTAGCCGATCGGGTAGTCCCGCCCCTCCAGCTCGTACTCCGGGTCGTAGCGCCCGGGGCCGTAACTGCGCGAGAACCGGACGTCGAGCTCCTTCTCGTAGTACGCGTTCCACGGCAGGTCCAGGCGGCACTTGCCGATGTCGACGACCCGGCCGCGGTCCCGGCAGAGCCGGGCGGCCAGCTCGACGGGCTGGTTGCTGCCGCCGCCGGCGGCCAGATACACCTGGTCCACGCCGTGACCGCCGGTGAGCTCGGCGACGGTGGCTTCCACGGCCGTGGACGCGGGATCGCCGCAGGCCGCAGCGCCCAGGCGCTCGGCGAGCTCGCAGCGCACCGGGTCGGGGTCGGCCCCGACGACGCGGACTCCCGAGGCGGCAAGCAGCTGGACCACCAGCTGCCCGATCAGCCCGAGGCCGATGACCAGTGCCACGTCGCCGAGTTGTGACTCGCCGCGGCGGACGCCCTGCAACGCGATCGACCCCACGGTGCCGAAGGCGGCGTGCCGCGGCGCGAGGCCGTCCGGCACCCGGGCGTAGAGGTTCTTCGGTACCCAGTTCAGCTCGGCGTGCAACGCGTGCTCATTGCCGGCGCAGGCCACGAGGTCGCCGACCTTCACGTCGTCGATCCCGGTGCCGACCTGCTCGACCACCCCGCACAGCGAGTAGCCCAGCGGCGTGTAGGAGTCCAGCTTGCCCATCACCTTGCGGTAGGTGGCGGGCACCCCGTTGGTGGCCACGCTCTGCATGACCTTGGCCACCTGGTCCGGCCGGGAGCGGGCCTTGCCCAGCATCGACATGCCGGCCTCGGACACCTTCATGAGCTCGGTCCCGGTGGATATCAGCGAGTAGGCGCTGCGGACCAGCACACCGCCCGGCTTGCACCCCGGCACCGGCACATCGAGCACCGCCAACTCGCCACTCTTGTAGTTCTGCACAACTTGTTTCACCCGAGCTCCTCTTGTTTCAACGCGTCAGGCCGCCCGGCTCTGGCCGGAGCCAGAGGTCGCGCCGCGATACCAGTACTCGAGGGTCAGCACATGCCACAGATGCTTGGAGAAGTCCCGCTGCCCGGCGGCGTCCTCGGCGACCATGCGCGCCAGCGCGTCGCGGCGCAGGAGCCCGGAATTGACGAGCACGCCGTCGTTGACCACCTCGCGCACCAGCGGTGCCAGATCCCGGCTCATCCAGGCGCGCAGCGGGGCGCTGAACAGGCCCTTGGGCCGGTACACGATCTCCCGGGGGAGGATCGAGGTGGCCGCCTCCTTGAGGACGGCCTTGCCCTGTCGTCCGACGATCTTGCGATCACCGGGCACGGCGAACGCCGCCTTGACCACCTCGACGTCCACGTACGGCACCCGCACCTCGGTCGACGCGGCCATGCTCGACCGGTCCGTGTACGTGAGGTTCAGGCCCGGCAGGAACATCCGGGCGTCGCCCAGGCACATGCGGTTGACGAAGTCGTCGAGGGCGTTGTCCTGGTAGATGTCCGCGTGCTCGGTCAGCACGTCCTCCACCGTCCCGGCCAAGTCCGGATGGACCAGGGCGAGCAGCTCGTCCTGGTCGTACATGGTGTAGCTGCGCCGGAACGCGGTCTCCTCCGGCAGATCGGCGAAGGAGAGGAACCGCTTCGCGAAGCGCACCGACCGGTACCCCCGGCGGGAGGTGGCGACCGGCAGCCGGTCCACGGCCCTGGACAGACCGCGCCTAAGGGGGCGCGGGATGCGCTGGTAGCGCAGCGCGAGCAGGTTGGCCAGGTGCTTGCGGTAACCGGCGAACAGCTCGTCGGCGCCCATCCCGGAGAGCATCACCTTGACCCCGGCCTCCCGGGCGGCCGAGCAGATCAGGAAGGTGTTGATCGCGGCGGGGTCGCCGATCGGCTCGTCCAGGTGGTAGGTCATCTCCGGCAGCAGGTCGAGCACATTCGGAGCGATCTCGATCTCATGCAGGTCGACACCGAACTGCTCGGCCACCTGCCGGGCATAGCGCAGGTCGTCCGGCATCGCCTCGAACTTGGCGTCCTCGGCGCGGAACCCGATCGTATAAGCGGAGATCCCGGGTCGGTCGCGGGCCGCCAGCGCGGTCAGGTAGCTGGAGTCAAGACCGCCGGAGAGGAAGGTCGCCACAGGTACGTCGGAGAGCAGGTGGCGCCGAGTCGACTCCTCGACGATGGCGGCCACATCCGGCTGCTCGCCGCTCAGGGCCTGCTCCCGGGCCTCGGCGGCGATGTCACGCAGGTTCCAGAACCGGCCGCGCTCCACCCGGCCGTCGGGCCGGCACCTCAGCCAGCTCCCCGGCGGCAGCTTCTCCGCTTCGCGGAACGCGCACCGCGAGTCCGGCACCCAGTAGTACAGCAGCGAGGCCACCAGCGCCGCATGGTCCACCTGCAGCGACCCGCCGGTCACGGCGGCGAGCGCCTTGAGCTCGGAGGCGAAGACCAGGCCCGTACCGCGCCGGAGCAGGAACAGCGGCTTGATGCCGAGCTGGTCGCGGGCGAGCACCAGTTCACCGGTTCGCTCGTCGAAGATCGCGAACGCGAACATGCCGCGCAGCCGGGGCAGGCAGTCCGTGCCCCAGCGTCGCCAGGCCTCAAGCAGCACCTCGGTGTCTGAGGTACCGCGGAAGCGCACCCCGGCGGCTGCCAGTTCGGCACGCAGTTCGGGCGCGTTGTACAGCTCGCCGTTGTACGTAAGGGCGAGGCCGCCCGAGACCATCGGCTGGGCGCCGGTCTCGGACAGGTCGATGATGGCCAGTCGGCGGTGCCCGAGGTGCACTTCGCCGTCACCGGCGGGGTGGTTGTACCGGCCCGCCCCGTCCGGACCGCGGTGGGCCAGGGTGTCGGTGAGCCGGTCGGTCACGGCCTTCCCGTCCGGCCATTGGTAAGTACCTGCGACGCCACACATGTTCTACCGCGCCTCCTGGTCGCTGTCCGGGACCCGTGCGGCCGGCATCGGCGGCCGCTCCGTCCGCCGCCGGCCCGTTCCGTTCTGACGGGCCAGCCGCTCGTTGTGGCCGCGCAGCGCGGTGTGCAGCCCGTCCCACAGTGTGCCGTCGGTCCGGTCACGCGGATCGGGGTCGATCAGCACCACACCGATCACCGGAATGCGCTGGTCAGCGAGCTGCCGCGCCACGGTGTGCAACCATGCGGCGCTGCCGTGCCCGGCACGCATGACGAGCACGGTCTGGCTACCGAGGTACTGGAGGTCGGTCCACGCCGTGCCGGGAGCGACCGAGCCGACGCCGAGCCGGCGCTCCTCATGCAGCACGGCCGCGGAACGCTCGCCGCTGACCACGGTCGGGCCTCCTGGCTTCTGGCGGCTGTTGGCGAGCTGCGGGCCGGGCAGACCATCGATGATGACCACTGGGCCGTCCGGTGCCAGTGCCTCGGCGAGGTCCAGGGCGATCACGCTCGTGCTGTGCGCACAGCCCAGTTCCAGCAGCGACACCGGTTCAGCGGAGCCGCGCACGGTACGGGCCAGGGTCGTGGTGAGCCGTTCGCGCGCCGCCCGGGTCCGTCGTCGCCGCCACAGCCTGCCCGACCGCAAGGACGCGCGGGGCAGCTCCGCGATGACCGAGGCGCCCAGGTTCGCCGCGATCTCCCGGCGCAGCACGGGGCGGTCCGCCACCACCGTGCCGACCGCGGCCAGCGCGAGCCCGAGGACGAGCCCGAGGACGAGTCCGATCGCTGCGTTGGTGACAGCGGCCCTGGGCAGGGAGTGCCGCACCGCGCGCGGGCCGTCCACGATCTGCGTGCCGGCGATGAGCTTGGGCGTGCCGGTGCGTGCCTCCGCGGCGCGCTGGTCGAAATCGGCGATCCGCGAGTTGAGCTCGGCCCGGCGGGCGAAGAGCGACTCGATGCTCGCCGACGCTTTCGGGTCGCTCCCCGGCGATCGGTTCCCGATCGCCTTGTTGACCTGGGCGAGTTCGTCCCGCATGCGGTCACGCTGGTCGAGCAGGGCCTTGGCCTCGGCCTTCGCGGCCTCCTGCATCCGTCTCACATGGTCCGCGACGAAGGCATCGGCCAGCGCCTTGGCCCGGGACACCGCTTCCGCGTCGCTGTCACCTGTCACATCGATCTGCAGCAGGTTGTTGGTCAAGCCGGTACCCCGGTAGTCCCGCATGAAGTCTTCCGGGTTTTCCGGGGACTTGAGGGACTGCAGGGCCTTGCTGGCGATCCGCGTGGTCCCCAGCAGCGCGACGTCGGTGCGGATCAGCGTTCCGGGGTCGTTCGGCTGGTCCTCCTGATGTGCGACCAGCACCTTGGTCACCGCGGTCGGCGGCGGCGGCATCAGGACCGCCATCGCCGCGCCGACCAGCAGCCCCAGCAGGGCCATGGCGCACCAGAGGCGGCGGCGTCTGCGCACCGCCACCACCAGCGCCTGCAGGTCCAGCAGCGGAGCGGCGGCCGACGACTCCGAAGTCTTGCTCGTCGTCACACAGAACCTCCCCTCGCGTGGCCGCGAACCGCGAGCGCCGGCGTGGCGTGATGCGGAGGAGGGCCGGCAGTGCGCGTCGGACGCGCCCGGACCGTGGTGGCGACGACGATGCCGACGACCTCATGCCCTGCGTCCGCACACGCCTCGGCGATGCCGGCGAGCTCCTCTGCGGTCCAGCTGCCCGCGCTGAGCACGACCAGGGCACCGGACTCGGTGTCGCGGTCCGGCACCATCGGCTGGGACACCGGAACTCCCATCACCCGCAGCATGGGGTATCCCCTGCTCGAAGAGGGGGAAGGACCGCTCTTGGCCTCGGCGACGAGCTGCCCTGCGGCCCGGTGGGCGATCTCGTCGCCGTCCGGTACGACCACCAGCAGCCGCCGGGGGGCCGGCAGTTGGTCCCGGAGGCGAGCGCACACCCGCCGGTAGCGGATCTGCCTGCTGGCCTCGTCGCCGGACGTCTGCGGGGTCGGTATGTCCCACCGGGTGTCGATGCCAAGCAGCTGGCGGATCCAGGCCCGTGGGTCACGGCCTTTCGGCCGGTGCGCGGGCTGTTCATCAGGTACGTCGACGGTGCCGAGGAGCGCCGAGCCCAGTGCCGCGGCGATCTCCGGTTCGGTGCGCAGTCGGCGATTCACCCGTGCGGCGGCGAGATGGCCGATGACCGCGAGCACGAGGAACAGCAGCGCCCCGGCGACGATGAGCTGCATCCTCGTCGGCGGTGCCTCGCCGGTCGGCCGGGCCGCCGGCCCCATGACGACCATGCCGGCCTTGTTGACCGCCGGATCGGCCTGGTCCAGTTTCTTCATGGCCTCCTGCAGCGCGGTACGCAGCTTCTCGAGTTCGGTGCGGGCCTGCACGCTCTCCACGGTCTGTCCGGGATCGGCCGCATTGGCCAGGTCGGTGATGCGGCGGTTGGTCTGCTCCACCTTCTGCCGCAGTGCCTCGGGCCCCGCTGCCGCGTCGGGGTCGGTGTTGTCGCCTGCGATCCGCGCGGCGAATGTGACGAATTGCTGGGCCAACTGGTCGGAGAGCCGCTGCGCGCGCTCCGGGGTGTCGGCCGTACCCGAGATCTTGATGATGTTCCCGTCGGCGGCCTTGGCGCTCACTTGGTCCCGCAGCTCGGCGCCGCTGACGCCGGTCCAGCCGAGCGTGGCAGCCGCACGGTCGACCACCGCCGAACTGGTTGCGATCTCCGCCTGAGTCAGCAGTTCGCGCTCCTCCCACTGCCCCGGCAGCAGTACCGATGCCGACGCCGTGTACCGCGGCGGAAACAGCATCGAGGTGCCGTAGCCGACGAGCGCGCCCACCACGGTGAGGATGGCGAGAAGCCGCCAGCGCCGACGGAGAATCCGCCCGACCGTGACCAGGCGTATCGGGTCATCGCTCAACGGCGCGGCCTCCTGCTTGTCCGGACCGGGTAGCCCGCAGATGCCGGAGTGTGGTCACTGCAGGCAACGGCGTAGGCGGCGAGCAGCGACGCTTGCGAGTTCCGCCAGGAAAGCCGCCCGCTGATCCGCTCCTGGCCGATCTTGCCCATCCGGGCCCGCTTCTCCGGATCGTCAAGCAGCAGCGCGATGAGCTTGGCGAATTCGGCCTCGTCGTTGGCGGGTGCGTAGACGGCGGCGTCACCGGCCGAGACTCGCGCCTCCCGGAGGTCGAAGGAGACGATCGGTCGGCCCATCGCCATGTACTCCAGGACCTTGTTCATGGTCGACACGTCGTTGAGCGGGTTGCGCGGGTCGGGGGAGAGGCACACGTCCGCGGTGGACAGGTAGCGCACCAGATCGGCGTCCGGAACGCGCCCGGTGAACTGCACCTGCTCGGAGAGCCCGAGCCGCCGGGACAGCTCCACCATCGCGTCGAAGGCGTCGCCGGCGCCGACGAACACCGCATGCCAGTCGGTCCGCCCGAGCTCGTCGCGCATCTTCGCAAGGGCCCGCAAGGCGTAGTCGACGCCGTCCTGAGGGCCCATGACGCCGAGATAGCACAGCAGATGAGGCTTGCCGCGCTTCAGCTCCGGCTCGGGCGGTACCGGTTGGAACCGGTCGGTCTCGGGCGCGCTGCGCACCACGAAAACGTCCGCCGGTTGCCGACCGCCACGGCGTATCGCGACGTCCCGGTAGCTCTCGTTCGTGGCGAGCACGACGTCAGCGGCCCGGTAGGTCAGCCGTTCCAGCGCGCACACGGCGCGGTAGAGCAGATCTTCGCCGCGGTCGAACCGGGAGAGGTACAGCTCGGGTACGAGGTCGTGCTGGTCGAAGACGAACCGCGCGCCGCGCCGCTTCAGCCACAGTGCGGGCAGGAACAGCAGGTCGGGCGGGTTGCAGGCGTGGACCACGTCGACCGGACCGACCTTGCGGGCCAGCCGGGCCGTATGCCACAACGCCGATCCGTACTCCCGCAGGTAGCCGGCCGGCCCTCCGGTGGCCGCGCGCAACGGGTAGCGGTGGATCCGCACGCCGTCGATCTCTGCCTCCGGCTCCGTGTCCCGCGTACGCCCCCGGGGACAGATGACGTGCACCGTCCAGCCCGCGTCGCGCAGCGTCGTGCACTCCTGCCACACCCGCCGGTCGAACGGCACCGACAGGTTCTCCACCAGGATCAGCGCGCGCCGGTCCGGCCGGTCGCCGCCGGCTGTGTCACCGAACGATGTGTTACCAAGCAAGGCCCACGTACCCCGGTTCGGCCCGGCGCGCCTCGGCGTCGGGAAGGTGGATGAGGTCGACGATCACCGGTCCTTCGCCATGGGGCAGCGCCGCAAGCACGGCCGGATCCCTGGTCCCGACCAGGCACACCTCGGCGTGCTGGAGCACCTCCTCGACGGAGTCCGCGAGCAGCTGCGCGAGGTGCGGCAGCCGGGTCTCGATGTACTCGCGGTTGGCGCCCATCAGCCGGGAGAGGCTGACGTTGGCGTCGTGGATCTTCAGGTCGTACCCCTTGCCGAAGAGCCTCTCCGCCAACTCGACGAGCGGGCTCTCGCGGAGGTCGTCGGTGCCGGGTTTGAAGGACAGCCCGAACAGGCCCACCCGGCGCCTGCCGGTGCGCTCGACCAGGTCCACCGCGCGCTGCAGATGGTCGGAGTTGGAGGGCAGCACATGGGCGAGGATGGGCACCGAGACGTCGGCCCGCTGCGCCGCGTGGACCAGGCTGCGCAGGTCCTTGGGCAGGCAGGAGCCACCGAAGGCGAAGCCGGGCCGCAGATAGGCGGAGCTGATGTTCAGCTTGCGGTCGGCCAGGAACACGTCCATCACCTGGTGCGAGTCCACCCCGAGCGCCTGGCACACCGCACCCAGCTCGTTCGCGAAGCCGATCTTGAGGCCGTGGAACGCGTTGTCCGCGTATTTGATCGCCTCAGCCGTCGGGACCGGCACCCGGAACACCTCGCCGGGCAAGCCGTCGTACAGCGTCATCACCGCGTCGCCGCTTGCCGGGTCGAGCTCGCCGATGACGGTCTTGGGCGGGTCGAAGAAGTCCCGCACGCTCGTGCCCTCGCGCAGGAACTCCGGGTTGACCGCGACCCCGATGTCCACCCCGGCCGTGCCGCCGACGTACTTCTCCAGGATCGGTACCAGCAGGTTCAGGCAGGTGCCCGGGAGCATGGTGCTGCGGAACACCACGGTGTGCCGCCCGCCCCGCTCGGCCAGCGCGGCGCCGATCTCCTCGGTGACCCGCTCCAAGTACGTGGTGCACAGGCTGCCGTTGGGCTCCGACGGCGTGCCCACGCAGACCAGCGACACCTCGCTGCCCATGATCGCCTCGCGGACGTCGCCGGTGGCGCGTAACGCTCCGCTCCGCACGACCTCGGCGATGAGCTCGCCGATCCGCTCCTCGACCACCGGGGCCTTGCCTTCGTTGACCAGGCCGACCTTCACCTGGTTCACGTCCACCCCGATGACCTCGTGCCCCATGCTGGCCAGGCACGCGGCCGACACGCAGCCCACGTAGCCGAGCCCGAAAACGCTGACCCTCATGACCCGTTCCTCCCCCCAGGCAGGCCGTCCCGGCCTGCGGTCCGCGCGCCGGCCGGACGACGACCGCCGCGCATCAGTAGGCCCCCTGCCCGTAGAGCACCGCACGCAGCGTCTTCCACAAGATCACTGCGTCCAGGGCGAGCGACCAGTCCTCCACGTACCGCAGGTCAAGGCGGACCGCCTCCTCCCACGGCAGGTCGCTGCGTCCGCTGATCTGCCACAGGCCGGTGAGCCCGGGCTTGACAAGCAGCCGCCGCCGGATGTCCGGACCGTACGCCGCGGATTCCTCCGGTAGCGGAGGCCGCGGACCGACGAGCGACATCGATCCGGTGAGCACGTTGAAAAGTTGCGGGAGTTCGTCGATCGAGTACCGGCGCAGTACTGCTCCCACCTGGGTCACCCGCGGGTCCCGGCGGAGCTTGAACAGCAGGCCGGCGCCCTCGTTGCGGTCGGCCAGTTCGGCACGTGCCCCGTCAGCCCCGGCGACCATGGTGCGGAACTTGAGAATGGTGAACTCGCGGCCGTCCTTGCCGACCCTGCGCTGGCGGTAGACCGCCCCACCCCGGCTGTCCACCAGCACGAGCAGCCCGACGAGCACCATCAGCGGCGCGAACAGCATCAGCAGGATTGCCGCTCCCATCCGGTCGACGACCTCTTTGACCGCCCGGCGGCCCCCGGTGAAGGTCGGCATGCTGACCCGCAGCAGCGGGATTCCGAGCACCGCGTCGACGTGCAGCCGCGGACCGGCCACCTCCATCAGTACGGGAGCCACGACCATCTCGGCGTCGCTGCCTTCGAGGTTCCAAGCCAGCCGCTGCAGCCGGTCCGGTGACCAGTGCGGGTCCGGTGTGACGGCGACGACACGGTAGCCGTCGCGACGGACGTGGCCTGCGACGTCCGTCAGCCGGCCGACGACCGGCACCCCGTCCAGTTGGTCACCGTCGAGCCCGAGACCATCCGTCGTGCATACCGCATCCACCCGCCAGCCGAGGTGCGGGAACTTGCGGGTTCGGGTGATCAGGTCGCGCACGGTGGCCGGGCTCCCGGCAGCGAGCACCGGTCGCAGGCACCGTCCTTCCTTCCGCTGTTTGTGCAGCCAGAGGCGCAGCAGATACCGCGCGGACATGGTGGTGAGCGCGATCGCGGGAATCGCGACGAAGATCCAGAGCTTGATGTTGCGCGAGGTGAGGGCGATCCCGCCGAGCGCCAATACGACGGCCGCCGTGAACAGTGAGCGTCCGAGCCGGCGGAATTCCTCGGCGCCCTGGCCGAGTACGGCCGGAGCCCACGCCCGGCTCACCGCAAGCGTTCCCAGCACCAGCAGCTCGGTTCCGAAGGTGAGAATTCCCCACTTTTCGTGCCAGTTGGCCGCGTCCCGGGCCCCGAAGAGGATGCCGATCGCCGCCACCACGAAGGCGGTGGCCAGGGTGTCGCTGGTGATCACGGCACGGCGGTACCGCTGCTCCCAGTCGATCTCGGGCTGGCTGATTGCCCCGTTCGCCAGACGTCTTCGCGTCGACGGAAACGGGCTGACTAATCCCCCCTGCCGCACAGGACCCCCCAGGTCACCAGTGGTTCGACGTGTTCGCCCAACACTGCCCCTCCCCCCGGGAGGCCCCCGCCCCCCCGCACTGTTTCTCCCCTCGGGAGGCCCACGCCCCCCGCACATGAAATCCCGGCTATTCAGCGCTACTTGAGCAACCCACCCTGGCGACAGCAGACCGCATGTCCTGCCAGACTCCCGAGGCGCGCGGGAACCCGTCGAAACCTCGGGTGCTCCCCGCACCCGAAGCCCCTGTCGGGCTCCAAGAATTGATCACCCCCATGTCTGGCGCCGGGGACGTGACTGCTGACTGTCCCTAACGTCGGACCTATAGATCATTATTGGTCGCCTCGTACCCGAGCAGCTGAAGCACGGACAATCTAGAGCATCGGAGCCAGTATGTAGAGGGGATGTGTGTAATTTGTGCTCAGCTTTCTTTGGGCTGGATCCACCGATCAGTGACCGCCTACAGGTGCCTTGACGCCACCGTGCGCTCCAGCAGCGCGCCCGACCCCCGGGCGCGGCTTCTGCGCGGTAGTGTCCGGCGAGCTGCAGCGGGCCTTCTACGGCGCCCAGTTCGGCAACAACTTCCCGCTGTTCGTGCACTACAGCGTGCCACTGTGGGTGCCCGAGGCGGGCGGGGCGATCGACCGGGACAACGGGGCGGACGACTTGATCGTGTCGGTGTTCGCGGCATGTCCAAAAGCGAGCGCAACCGCCTCAAGGTCCGGGTGCATGCCGCGATGTCGGCCCAGGCACTGATGGGAGGGGCGCGGACAAGAACAGCTGGTGCTCGAAGTACGGGGCAAGCCTGGATCAAAATTTGTTTACGCTCATTTGACGCCCATCTACTCGTAGAGCCTGGCTGGAACGCCCGAAAACAGGACCTGAACCTGGGGTTTATCCCGCAGGGACCAATTGCGCATCTTCCCGATGACGCATTACGTGGAGTGCATGGCGATGGCTGGGGTGCGTCAGGGCTGGGACGTCGTCGGAGCCGACCCGATCCCGCTCCGGGTCGTGTGGAAGCCCGCCCTCACCGACGCCGACGAAGATGTGGATCGCCGGACTCGGCGCACTCGGCGGGCCTGTGCTACATCTGCACACCCGGTACAACCTGTCGCTTCTGTGAGCTGGTCCGTCGGCACAACCGTGGGGGGGGGGGGGGGGAGACCCCCGCCCCGCCCCCTCCTTTCTCCCCCGGGCTCCACTCCCTTTTTCTTTTTGTGCTTTCAGGGCCACAGTGGGAGAAGGGA
>NZ_JBVIHM010000028.1:49716-64629 GCF_055570295.1 Streptomyces sp. NPDC031265 | reverse complement strand
GGCGAGTTTGGGGGGTTGGGGCCACGTCTAAACACCGGGCACACTTGGTTTTTTGGGGGGGTGGTTCTGGCGACACACCGGGATGGGGGCCCCCACCGACCCCCCGCCACGACTTCTTCCTCGTTACTGACGGCTCCATTTCTGGTTGGTGCCGCCGTTGCAGGTCCACAGTTGGACGAGGGCGCTGTTGGTGGTGGAGGCGTCCTTGACGTCCAGGCACAGTCCGGACTGGACGCTGGTGACGGTGCCGTCGGTGTTGAGGTTCCACTGCTGGTTGGTGCCGCCGGTGCAGTCCCAGATGACGACCTTGGTGCCGGGGGAGGTCCCCCACTGGTCGGCGTCCAGGCACTTGTTTCCGTAGACCCGCAGCTCCTTGGCGGAGGTGCGGTTCCACTGCTGGTTGGTGCCGTTGTTGCAGTCCCAGATCTGGGTCTGCACGCCGTTGGTGGTGCTCGCGCCGGGCACGTCCAGGCAGCGGTTGGAGGCCGCCCCGCGCAGGACGTCGCCGTTGCCTGTGCCGCTTCCGCCTCCGGGGTTGGTGCCGGTACCCCAGCCCCACTGGAGTCGGTCGAGGCCGGACTTGTTGGTGACGGTCAGGGACAGGTTGGCGCCGCTGCCGTTCAGGGAGGTGATGGCGCAGGAGGCGTTGTCGCAGGGCCCGGGGCCCTGTGTCTGGTTGGCTTCCTTGACGCCGGTCCACAGGACGGTACCGATGCCGAGGCTGCGTGCGGTGTCGGTGATGGCGTAGAGGAAAGAGATGTTGTTGTTGCCGTCCTTGGGGCCGTTGTAGTCGACGCCGGTGGTCATCGGGTCGCCGAACTCGGTCACCACGGCGCGGTCGGCGTAGCCGCACAGGTTGCCGGTGAACTCCTTGACCCAGTCGGCCTCGGTGTTGTGCCAGATTCCGAACATGCTGTACGTGTGGATGGACAGCAGGGTGCCGGACAGCCGGGAGTCGGCGCCGACGGCGCACAGATTCTGGTCGTCCCCCAGGCCGGGGACGATCACGTGGTCACGGGGAAGGCTGGGATAGCGCGCCAGCCAGGCGGCTTCGAAGTCGGTCAGCTCGGTGGCCGTGTAGCTGTGGGGCTCGTTCGCGATGTTGAAGTAGAAGTTGGAGTGCCCGCCGTACTTGTTGATCATCGTGTCCCACATCTGGTAGAAGGCCGCGGTGTCACTGACCTTCCCGTTCTGCAGCCACGGAGCGACGATGACCTTCAGGCCCAGCGCGGTGGCGGCGTCCAGCGCAGCGGTGTAGCTGCCCCACCAACTTCCCGAGGTGGTAGCCGGGTTGAATCCGAAGCGGACGGTGTTGGCCCCCAGGCTCTGGAAGCCCTTGAGGATGGCCGTGGACTTCTTGTACGCGGTGGCGTAGTCGTCCGACGAGGACAGACCGATGGGCGTGTTCGGGCTGGTGACGAAGTTGTCGTTGGGATCTGCCCAGTTCACTCCGCGGAACTGGCTGGTGTTCGACACCGCGGCCGGGGCGGCCTGCGTCGGTGACGCGGCCCGGGCAGTGCCGCCGGTAAGGAGGCCGAGCAGGGCCAGGGCCGAGACCACCGAGCCGGCGATCAGACGCCGGGCGGCCCCTGGCCGTTCCCGGTGGCGAAGCAGGCCTGTTGTCGTGCTGATCACCAAGACTCCTTGCGAGGTTGGGAGATTCGGTTCCCACGTCTGTCGGCGCTAGGGCGTGTTTCGAAAGTAGCGTCGTCCGCCCGAAGGGCGGGCCCGGCGGCGTCTGGTGCGTGCGATCGCAAGGCGGAGGGTCGCCCCGATACTGGTTGTATCGGGGTGATCCCGACAACGCGGCGAGCGTGCGTGCCAGACGCCGCCGGGCAGACGGGACTTTCGAAACACGCCCTAGCCCAGGGTCCACTTCTGGTTGCTGCCGCCGTTGCAGGTCCACAGTTGGGCCAGGCCGCCGTTGGCGGTGGAGACATCCTTGACGTCCAGGCAGAGGCCGGAGGCGACTCCGGTGATGGTGCCGTCGGAGTTGAGCTTCCACTGTTGGTTGGCCTGTCCGTTGCACGCGTAGGTCTGCACCTTGGTGCCCGGGGAGTTCCCGTAGCCGGCGGCGTCCAGACACAACTGCGAGGAACCCGAGTAAACCGTCAACTCGTTCGATGGGGTGTGCGTGAAGATCTGGTTCGCCCCGCCGTTGCAGTCCCAGGTCTCCAGTTGGGTGCCCCCCGTGGTGGCCCATCCCGGCACGTCAAGGCACTTGCCCGCGCCCACCGCGTGCAACTCACCCTTGTCCGTCCCGCTGGAGGAGGCGGCGTAGCCGACGGAGGTGATGTTGGACTGGACGGCGTCCTCAGTGGCGTTCGAGGGGTAGCCGGAGGTCATGACGCCTTCGTAGAAGGTGCCGGCGGAGCTGTTGCTGTTGTCGCCGCCGATGCCGAGGAGGACGGCGCCCTGCTTCTTCATCGGGTTGTAGCCGGCGGCGTTGGGGCGTACGCCGTCGTAGAAGGTCGACAGACCGCCGGACCGGGCGTCGCCGCCGCGGATCGCCCAGTGGTTGGACTCTCCCTTGACGATCGCGGTGGTGAACCGGTGGCTGATCGTCGGGTCGTTGGCGTTGTAGCCCGCGTTCACCCCGGAGAACAGGCCGTTCTCCATGTCGGCCATGATCCACGGGCCGCTGCCGGCACCGGTGCCCCAGGCCCGGATGTTGCCGAAGTAGATGGCCTCCATGGTGCCGTTGCCGTCGTCGTGGTTGGTGGTCTCGGCGTTGCCGTAGTCGAAGCAGCAGCCGCCGTTGTAGTGGGTGCCGTCGAAGATGGCGTACATGCCCTCGGGCTGGTCGCCGGTGGCGATCCCGTTGGTGTGGTTGTTGCGGTAGCCGGTGCCGGGGCTGACGTAGACGCCGTAGGCCTTGTGGCCGGCGACGGTGACAGGGGCGGCGGTGGCGTCCGCGAGGGCGTCGGCTCCGCCGGGGCCCGGGCCGTTGAACGTGCCGAGAGGAGCCCGGGTGAGGTGGTTTCCGCGGCCGGCCTGGTCGTAGATGATGCTGATCTCGCACTTCGTACCCGCGCAGAACGAGTCCTGCGCGGCCGCGTCGGCGTATCCGCCCGTGGACAGGACGCCGATGTCCCGGGTGGCCTTGTCCGAGGCACGCTGGACCTGGTAAAGCGGCCCGTTGTACGAGGAGGACAGCGCGCGCGTGGTGCTGTGCGCGGCCACGCAGGGCGTGCCGCCCGCGGCATACAGGTCGCACGGAAGCGAACCCGCTGCCTGTGCTGAGCCGGCTGTCGTCGTGGCGCCGACCAGCGCACCACCGACGAGCAAGGCTGTGGCCCCGACGCGGGCCCATCGCACCGCCGGGCGGACGTGTGGGCCCGCGCCGGGGACGCATTGGGCCGGGTCCTGTGCGGTGTTCGGCCTGATACGGCGCCACGCCGCCGTGATTCGCTGACGGACACTGGCGGGCTCGGACGCCAGGGTTTCGTCCGTAGGCATTCTTCTCATCTGATGTCCCTAACTGTTGAAACGCGCGGCAGCCCACGGTGAGTTGGCGCTGATGCCTTCTCCGCGTATGGGGGCTGCCTTGTCGTGCGGTCGCGGAGAGGTTCGATCGGCCGGCGCTGCGGTCGTGGCGTCGGCCTCGCCCTCGCGCAGCCACGGGGTCGGGGTGCGCTTCACCGTCCGTCCCGGCCCCCGCGCAGGTCACTGGACGGTGAAGGTCCATTGGAGGTTGGTGCTGCCGTTCCAGGTCCATTGTTTGGTGATGGAGCCGGAGGTGACTTGGCCGCCGCCGTCGAGGACGAGACCGGTGGTGCGGTTGGCGATGGTGTACCGGCCGTTGCCGCGGTCGGTGATCTGCCACTGCTGGTTGGTGCCGCCGTTCCAGGGGGCTTGCTGGGCCGGCGCCCCGTTGCTGGTGGCGCCCCAACCGTCGGCGACCATGCCGTTGGTGCGGTTGACCAGACGGTGGTAGCCGTTGCCCAGATCGACGGCCTGCCATTGGAGGTTCGGGCTGCCGTCCCAGGTCCACTGCTTGAGGTCGCTGCCGGAGGCGACGTTGCCGCCGCTGTCCAGGGCCAGGCCGTCGGTGACGTTGGTGACGCGGAAGTACGTGGCTGGGTTGAAGGTCACCTTCAGAGAGGTGATGGCGTCGTTGTTGCCGGTGTCGCGCAGGTCTGCGTTGTCGGCGGTGAAGGTCCAGGCGGTGCCGGAGAAGTCGTCTCCGGAGTAGCCGATCACCTGGTAGCCGGCGGGTATCCGGACGGAGGAGATCGTGCGCGCCGCAAGGCCGGCGCTCTGCAGTTGCGCGGCGGTGTAGCTGCCCAGCACGAGCCCGGCCACCCCGCCCCCGTACGAGACATCGCTGTACGCGGTGGCGACGCCGTTGCCGCTGAGGACGGGAATCTGGCCGGAGAAGGTGAACTTCAGGACGTACGCGAGGGCGTTGAACGGCGCCGAGGACGACGGAAGGCTGATGTGCAGGCCGTCGCTGCTCTGCGTGGGCGTGGGCAGGTTGATGTACGTGCCGTTGTTGGCATTCAGCAACTGCATGGACGTCAGTGATCTGAGGTCGATGCGTCCGCTCGACAGGGTGTTGATGGTCGTAGAGCTGCCGGGCCAGCCCAGGACCGTCGCGTAGAGGACGTTGTTGGCCTTGTTGCGGGTGAACCGGAAGTCCTTGTTCGTTCCGGCCACGGGGGTGGTGAAGGAGCCTCCGCCCATTTTGGTCGGGCCTTCGCCGTAGACGGTCCAGGCGCGGGTGGAGTACAGGGACTCGCCGAACCGCTTGAGGTAGTCGCCGATGCCGAGCAGGACGTCCTTTTGGCCCTGGGGGATGGTGCCGTCGGCCATGGGGGCGACGTTGAGCAGCATGTTGCCGTTCTTGCTGATCCGGTCGATCAGCGCGTGCAGCATCTGGGTGATGGAGTAGTAGCCGATGCCGACCGTGTAGCACCAACTGGAGTCGCTGACGCTGTCGTCGGTCAGCCAGTACGGGCTGGTGATGTCGGCCGGTCCGCCACGTTCGTAGTCGAACATCTCGCCGCTGGTGTTGTAGCCGTCCTTGTAGGTGGCCACGACCTCTTTGCCCCAGGAGATGGCCTGGTTGTAGTAGTAGGACAGGAAGTTCAGCCGCTGGGTCTCGTCGACCCGGCTCAGGTCGAAGTCCTCCCACAGGACGTCCGGCTGCGCCAGGTCCACGACCTCCTTGAGTTTGTCGAACCACAGCTGGTTCTCCGCTGCGGTGTCGAGCTGCCCGAACAGCTTCTTCAGGCTGGTGGTCGGCTGGGCGGGCACGTGGTCGTAGTAGCCGTTGAAGTTGAACGCGTGGTGCATGGCCACCAGCAGTTTCAGGCCCTTGCCCCGGATGGCGTCGCGGAACAGCGCCAGCAGGTTCAGACCCGGCCCGTGCCGGACGGAGTTCCACTCGTTGGCCGAGCTGTTCCACATCGAGAATCCGTCGTGGTGTTCGGCCACGGGTCCGGCGAACTTCGCGCCCGCGTCCACGAACAGCTGCGCCCAGGCGTCCGGGTCGAATCTGCCGCCCTGGGAGACCAGCTTGGGCGCGAACTGCACCCAGTTGCCCGCCTTGTCGCGGGCTCCGTCGAGGAAGTTGTTGTACGGCCACACCGAGGGGTCGCCGTAGGCGGCGATGTGGTGGCTGTTGGCGGCCAGACCCGGGATGTACATGTTCCGCGGGTACCACTCGTTGTCGTAGGCCGGGACGCTGAAGGCACCCCAGTGGAAGTAGATCCCGAACTTCGCGTCCTGGAACCACTCCGGCGCCGCCGGGTGCTGGTCAACCGACGCCCACGTGGGCGAGTACGACGACGGAGCCGCCAGCGCCCTCGTCGTACCGAGCGTGAGATCCGCCGTCACGGCGGCGACGACACCGGCGGCACTCGACAGGAACACACGCCTGCTGATCGTCATGGCGGAACCCTTCGTCGATTCACGTTGCGGAGCGCAGGAGACGGGACGCTCGAACCCATGTATACGTCCTATGTCTAATTAGATGTCATGAAGCTTGTTCCACTGTCAATACGGCTGACATGTGGGAAAACGCGAGACTGAGCGCGATCAAGATCTTTTTTCAAGACCTCAATACATCCCATGTCATGTCGGTTTTGCGCTGAGGCCGTTGGGCTTATCCGGGGCTGTGGACGCGGAGGTGGGGTATCCGTCGCGGGCGCCTGCCGTCGCCGCGCTCACGCCACTGCGCGCGCCTGCTGTCAGAGGCTGCCCCGTCGGCATGGGCAGTGACGGCCCACCCGTGGTCCACGACCGGCGAGATCGCCTACTCGTGTGCCTGCCGCCGGCCCGGCGTACCACGGTGGGCGCCTGCCGACCCGCTCGCCTCTTCGGCAGTGCCGTGCCGCTCCGGACCCCAGGACTCCGGGCCGCCGGCTGACCCGACCGTTGCAACTCCTGTTCTGTGCGGGACGGTCAGTTCCGGCGATGAGGGCTCTCGTCGACGCCCCTCGTCTCCGCTGCTGTGTTGGCTTATGTTCGATTCTGCCTGGCGCACTGCAATGCTTGTCGGCGGGACACTCGCCGATGATGGCGGACGATTGTGAGACCAATACATGGGATGAATGCTGCGGGGGGTGCCCGGCGACCCTCGCAGTGCGGACCCGTCTCCGGCTCGCTGGGACCGTGGAAGAGCTTGCCCTGATCGAACCAGCCGGTCAAGAGGCGCCGTGCGCAACTACTGGGACACACATGGGATGTGTCGCTCACTCATGCGTTCGTGGCTCAATACCTGTGCCGCGTTACGGAGAGGGGTGTCGAGACCCTTGACTGTGCGGTTCTGAAGCAGTTCCCTGATTATCGTGTTGGATTGTGCGCCATCTTGATTGGGTGTGGTGGGCATGGTGACGAGGCCGACCGGTCGTGCGCCGCGAGGTGGTACCGACCTGAGCAGTCGCGGCCAGGGCGGGACGCGTCCGACGGGGCCGTCCCGCTCTCTTCGCCCATGTCTCCTCGGGTGGCCGATCGACGGTGTAAAGCGGCAGCTCGCAGCTGTGCCTGGACGCCGACGGCGGCTCGAGCAGCCCGGGTGGGAAGGTGATCACCTGGCCGTGCAACAGCCAGACCAACCAGCAGTGGAACCTCAATTCCAACGGCACCATCACCGGGGTGCAGAGCGGGCTCTGCCTGGACGTCAGCGGAGCGTCCACAGCCAACGGCGCCCTGGTCCAACTGTGGACCTGCAACGTGGATCCCACCGGCAATGGGCTTTCGGCCGACGCCGCAGCCGCCCCTGCGACCGAGCCGCGGGCACGGCCATCAGACCTGCCCCCGGCGCGTCACACAGCCGACCGCTCATCGGTGCGCAGATGTCCGTAAAAGAATGTGGGCCTCAGGAGGACGTTGATGGCAAGAAACCGTTGGCCCATGGCGGTGCGGCGCCGCTGGTCGGCCGGGTCGACCGTCATGGCTCTGGCGGCCGCGCTCTTGGTCGGAACGTCCGCGACGCCAGCGGTCGCCGCATCGACCACGACCATCACGGTGAATGGGGCGTCGTCGGGGCAGAGGTTCGACGGTGAAGGCGCGATCAGCGGAGGCGGAGGGAACAGCCGTCTGACCGCACCCGTCTTCACCGCCAACCATCTCGACCCGACGGCGACCCGCACCTTGAGGTCACGGTCGCCCGGACCAAGGCCCCAGCATCCAACGGTAGTTGGGTCTCAGTCGCCGACGCCGTCATCACCCCGGATTCCGTGAGGCCCGGTGGTCGATCCCGGGTTCCGTCCCCGAGCGGGGACGGGTGAGTATCCCCTCGTTGTGGTCACCGCCCCGGGCGGGGAGCCCGGCGGGGTGTGTGGTGCGAGTGCTGGTCAATCGGTCTGGACTGGGCCTTTGGGTGATTGTCGATGTCACAGAACGAACGCCGAACCCATCCTCGAAGGAGACCGCGATGCCCCAAGGCCCCTTACAGATCTGCTGCCTCTGGCAGTCGGCAGCGCCGGGCCGTGAGCGAAGGAGGTGGCAGATATTACCCATGAACAAGGTCAGGTGGCCGTGGAACCGATGGCGCGGTGTGGTGTCCATGGTCGCGTTGGCGCTCGTGGCCGGTTTCGTGGTTGTGGTCGGTGCGCCGACGGCGTCGGCGGCGACCGTCGACACGAACGCCTGGTATGTGCTGGTGAACCGCAACAGCGGCAAGGCGATGGACGACTCCGGCTACGCCATGAACGACGGTGCGGCGGTGGCGCAGTGGACGCGCCATGACGGGGCCAACCAGCAGTGGCGGTTCATTGACGCGGGCGGTGGCTACTACCGTTTGCAGAACCGGCACTCCGGCAAGGTGCTCGACAACTCCGGGTGGTCGACCACCGCCGGGACCGACATCGTGCAGTGGGCCGATCAGAACGCGGCCAACCAGCAGTTCCAGCTGGCGGACTCGCCGGACGGCTATGTGCGGCTGATCAACCGTCACAGCGGCATGGCCGCCGAGGTCAAGGACGGCTCCACCGCCGACGGGGGCAAAGTCGTCCAGTACTGGGACTGGGGAGGCGGCAATCAGCAATGGCAGCTCGTCCGCGTCGCTGACGCCTCCGTGTCCCTGCCGTCGGCGTTCCAGTGGAGCTCCAGCGGCGTGCTGGCCGCGCCGAAGCCGGACGCCCAGCACAACACCGTGGCCATCAAGGACTTCTCAGTGATCCGGTACAACGGCAAGTGGGTGGTCTACGCCTCGGCCGTGGGCCCGAACTTCGGTTACGGCCTGGAGCAGTTCAGCTTCAGTGACTGGTCACAGGCCGCGTCGGCACCTCAGACGTACCTGGACGAGGTGTCGCCGATGGGACCGGGCTACCGGGCCGCACCGCAGGTGTTCTACTTCGCCCCGCAGAACCTGTGGTACATGGTCTACCAGACCGGTCCGCCCACGTACTCGACGAGTACCGACCCCAGCAACCCGGCGTCGTGGTCGGCACCGCGCACGTTCATGTCCACCGAGCCGGACGTCCTGCGGCAGAACGGTGGCGGCTGGCTCGACTTCTGGGTGATCTGCGACTCCAGCAACTGTCACCTGTTCTTCGAGGACGACAAGGGGCACCTCTACCGCGCGCAGACCAGCCTGGCCAATTTCCCCAACGGCTTCGGCAACACGGTCGTGACCATGTCGTATCCGAACGCCGGGGATCTGTTCGAGGCGTCCAACGTGTACAAGGTCGCCGGCACCAACCAGTACCTGCTGATCGTCGAGGCTATCGGGTCCCACCGCTACTTCAAGGCCTGGACCTCCACGAGCCTCACCGGATCATGGACTCCGCTGGCCTCCAGCGAATCCCAGCCGTTCGCCGGGGCCAGTAACGTCACCTTCTCCGGCACACCCTGGACCAAGGACATCAGCCACGGAGAGATGGTCCGCGCCGGCAACGACCAGACCCTGACCGTCAACCCCTGCCATATGCAGTACGTCTACCAAGGTCTGGATCCCAACGCCAGCGGCGACTACAACTCACTGCCGTGGCGGATGGGCCTGCTCACGCAAACCAACTCCATCTGCTGACGCGGAGGCTGCCGGGCAACCGGGTGGTCACCTGGGGGTCACGGAGCGGGCCGTTTCGGTCTCGGCTCCTTCCCCCCGGCCCGGTTGCCCGGCGGTCCACCGGCAACTGCCGCAGATGCGGCGCGGATTCGCCACGAGCGCGACGGAGCACGGTGGACCCAGCGCCACACCGAAAGTACGTTGAGCCGCTCCTTCCGTCCACTTCGGACGGCGCCTCAGTGGCTGCCGTGGCTCGCCCGACCCCGGTGCGCTCAGGCGGGCGGCAGCGCTCGGACGAGCCGCAGCGTGTGCCAGACCTCGTCCACATCCGCCACAGGGCGGTCGGCTTCCACGAAACCGTGCTCGCGCGCCGGCCACTCGCCACGCGGTGCGGGAGCCACCCCGGCGACATGCCGGGCGGCCGCCGTTCGCCGCCCAAGTACCAGCCGGATCAAGGACATTGATGCCGGTTCACCTCGGACCCCTGATGGAGCCGAATAGTCAATCGCTCATACAAATGCGCTGCCTCGCGACCTGCCGGCAGCGCCGGACCACGATGGGAAGAGGGACGCCTTCCATGCACGTGAGACACCGATACCGCCGCGCCGGTGCGCAGATCGTGGCGTTGGCCATGGCAGCCACCGGCGGCATCCTGGCACTCGCGCCGAGCCCGGCCCACGCCGCCGGCGCCACGATCGGGGTCACCCTGACCACGTCGGACCTCAGTAGCGCCCTGACGCCTCAGCCGAGCGTCAGCCTCCGCCCCGTGTCCTCGGGGCCGGTGAACCTGACGGTGGACGACACCAAGTCGTACCAGACCATCGACGGGTTCGGCGCCGCCTTCACGGACTCCTCGACCTACCTGCTGCAGAACAAGCTCAGTACCACCACCCGCAACCAGGTGATGAGTTCGCTGTTCAGCCGGGGCACCGGCATCGGGCTGTCGCTGATGCGCGTGCCCATGGGGTCCTCCGACTACACCGCCACCCCGCCGAGCAACCCGTCGACGTATTCCTACGACGACAACAACGGTGTCGCCGACCCCTCCCTGGCCAACTTCTCCACCGCGCACGACGACGCCTACGTCATCCCGATCATCAAGAAGGCCCAGTCGCTCAACCCGTCGATGAGGCTCTTCGCCAACACCTGGAGCCCGCCGGCGTGGATGAAGACGAACAACTCGATGCTGGGCACCAGCGGAGGCGTCACGGGCACCCTCAAGTCCTCCGCCTACGGCCCGTTCGCGCAGTACTACGCGAAGTTCCTGCAGGACTACAAGGCCAAGGGCGTCAACGTCTGGGGCATCACCCCGCAGAACGAGCCGGATCAGGCGCCGTCCAGCTATTCGGGCATGGTGCTGTCGGGGGCCGACGAGTCCAACCTCATCAAGAACTACCTGTCGCCGGCGCTCTCGCAGGCAGGGCTGAACCAGGTGATCCTCGGTGGCGACAGCAGCCACCCGGACACGCCCTTCGCCAACACGATCCTGGGCGACAGCGCCGCCTACAACGCGCTCTACGGAACGGCGTGGCACTGCTACTGGAACGACCTCCAGAACATGACCACGATCCACAACTCGTTCCCCGGGAAGAAGCTCTACGAGACCGAGTGCTCCACCGGTCCGGGAATCGCCCCGATGAACGCGACCCAGCTCGCCCTGCAGTCCACGTCCAACTGGGCCAGTGGAGCACTGCTGTGGAACCTGGCCCTGGACACGAACGGCGGCCCGAAGACGGGCGTGGGGTGCAACGGCTGCACGGGCCTGATCACCATCGACCAGTCCACCGGCCAGGTCACCCACAACGACAACTACTACCAACTCGGCCAGTTCTCGAAATTCGTCGTCCCGGGTGCCACGCGCATCGGGTCGAGTGACGGCGGCGGCATCTGGTCCCAGGCCTACCGCAACCCCGACGGCGGCGAGGTGGCGGTGGCCTACAACGACAACTCCTCACCGACCACCTTCACCCTCACCTGGAACGGCTCCGGATCCTTCACCTACACGCTGCCTTCGCACGCCACCGTGACCTTCGTCGACAGTGGCCGGAACGCAACGGCACAGATCGTGGGACAGGGCTCGGGCCGGTGCCTGGACGACAGCGGGAACGCTGCCAACGGCGTCCAGCAGATCATCTGGGACTGCGGCACGTACAACGCCAACCAGTACTACCTGTACTCGGCGGGCCGCGAGCTGCAGACCGGCGGCAAGTGCCTCGGCGCGAGCAGCGACGGCACCTCCGACGGCACCAAGGTCATCACCTGGGACTGCAACAACACCAGGAGCCAGAAATGGACCTTCCACCCGGACGGCAGCATCACCAACGACTTGTCCGGCCTCTGCCTCGATGTCACCGACATTGGCACGGCCAACGGATCAACCATCCAGCTCTGGGGCTGCTCCGGCGGTTCGAACCAGAAGTGGACGGTCGCCAGCGACGGCTGACGACCGGCACCGACCCGTGACCCGGCCCGGTGTTGCGAGGGGAGGACCGCCTGCCGCACCGCCGTACGGTCCGGGCTGACGGTGCGGCCGGTCCGTCCCTGGTGCCCCCGGCGGCCGGCCGGCGGTCGGCGTGCCCGGCCGGACTCCAATCAGGAGCGGTTCGCCGCGACGCTGGCTCCCGCCGGGAATCGAGCAGCGACGGTTGGTCAGACCTGGCGTATCCCCGGCCCGGGGCTGTACGAATACCGGCGCCTTGGGAGCCGCGAGCTCCACGGCTTATTCGTTGTCGATGGCGCGTTCCGCCGCAACGTACGCGTGATCGGCGGCGAAGCCCATGACAGGGCCTGGCGGATGATGCCGAAGGCACGCAGCCGACGAGGCTGGAGCCAGTCGCCGTCCGTACCTGGTTTCTCACAGGCCGCGGGCGGCGCGCACAGCACGCGGCCCCGCTCCGAGCTCGCGACGGCAGGCCTTGTTGAAGGCCTGCAGGTCGGCGATGCCCACCGCCGCGGCGATGGAGGGTATGGAGAGGGTGGAGGACTGGAGCAAATGGCGGGCGCGCTCCAGCCTTCGGCGCCGGACGTAGGCAATGACGGTGAGGCCTGTCTCCGCCCGGAACAAACGTGTCAGATGCGTATGTGAGACGCGGGCAGCGCGCGCGATGACGGGCACGGGCAGCGGCTCGGCAAGATGCTCCTCGATGTAGGCCTGGGCGGAGGTCACGACGGGATGCCGGCGCCCGGGCTCGTCGGAGCCGGTCAGCAGGGCGGTGTGCCAGAGGACCGTCCACACCTCGGCGGCTGCGCGCGCGGCAGACACGGGCAGGGCGGCGATCGCGTGTCTCAACAGGCCGGCCATGAGCGGCCCTTCGGGCCCGGCATCCTGCATCAGAGGTACGGAGTGTCTGGGACCGACGCAGGGGAGACGCAGATGGGCATACAGATGTTCAGATCTGCCACGGTAGTGGAAGTGCCCCTCGGTGTCCGGCGGGATCAGGCTGACGCATCCGGGCCGGATGGAGTGGACGGTGCCCTCGGCGGACAGCCGCCCCACATAGCTGTACAGGTGCAGTTGCCACAGGTCGGGCAACCGGAAGACTTCGTGCGCGGTAGTGGCCCCGTGCACGCCCACGCCGGCGTTCACCACCTCGGGCGGCTGATCCAGACACAAGGACACACTTTCCATGGCGGCGAAAATCTACCAGTGACCGGCGATTTCATCCCACGCCTGTGACGGCTTCGCGTCCTAGCTTTGTCGCATGCCAACCACTGGAGAGCTGCTCACCTCGGTTCAGGTGGCACGCTTCGTCGCGCAGGGGTTTCTGCGCCTGGACGCGGTCGTGCCACAGGAGCTGAACGAAGAGGCCATTGCGACCTTGTCCTCGGGAATACCCGAAGTCCCGTACGGGACACCGCTGTTCAAGGCCTTCCCCGAAGACTCCTTCATCCCGCGCATGCTCGCCCTGCCCGCCGTGGCCGGTGCCGTGGAGAGCCTGGTCGGGCCGGACCCGACGGTCGACCACCACGCGGTGCACGTCCGTCAGCCGCACGAGGGCAACGCGCAGGATCTTCACGCAGACGCGATCATCGACGTCCGCCCGGACGCCTTCGACGTCCAGCTCATGTACTACCCCCATGACGTGACTCCCGACATGGGCGGAACCCTGAGCGTGCCGGGGAGTCACCTGCGCCGCATCAACGAGACCGACATCGGACGCGTGCAGAACCTGCGCGGGCAGACCCGGCTGACCTGCCCGGCCGGCACCATCGTTCTCGTACACCACGGAATCTGGCACAGCGGCCGGCGCAACGACACGGCACAGCAGCGTTACATGTACAAGATCCGCCTCAATCCGGCCGTGCCCCAAGTCAGGCTCTGGGACACGTCCGACCTGCACGATCCCGCCGTGACGGCGGAGCTCAGTACCTCCTTCCCGTGGTACGAGTGGGCCACTGCGCGCCTGGAGGTCTACAACCGGGCACTGCTGTGGCGCGCGCTGACCGGAGACGACACATTCGACATCGAGTACTGGATCACCCGTGCCAACAACCGGCCGACTCCGCGGAGGAACGCATGAAGCAGCAAGTCCTCGTGCTCTACCTCGCCACGTCGGCGCTCGACTCGTACGTCGTCGGATGGTCCCGCTACGACGGCACGGGCCGGACCCGTCCGACGGCCGGGGACAGCGACGAGCCGCCGTACGAGACGGGCCTCGCCGCGCTGGAAGACGGCTGGCGCCTGTTCCAGGCCTCCCAACTGCTTCCGCCCCACCCCGGCCATGAGTACGACACGTCCTTCCTCAAGCACGAGTTCTTCTTCGAGAAGCTGTGACTACGTCTTCTGGTGTGCGGGGGCCGCACCGCGGTCATGGCACGGCCGCCCACCTCGACCGATGTCAAAGGGCGATGGGTTGCCAGTCCTGGTTGGCGCCTCCGACGACACCGTCTACGACTCCCGGTACGTCTGGCTGCCGCTGACCTTCCCCACCCGGACCACCATGGAAATGCCCTGGTATCGGCAGATATCCCTCGACACCGCAGTCGGCACGGACACCGACGTTGGCGGCGGTCCCTACTGCAACCTCGCGCCCCGGCACAGCGGCAAGTGCCTGGACGTCGCGAACGCCTCCGCAGCGGACGGTACCCGCCTCATCCAGTGGCCCTGCGGCACGGGCGCCAGCCAGCAGCTCCAGCGGCGCCCCGCGGAGGAATTCCGGCGCCGAGCCGTCAGCGAGCATTCGACGTCGTACGGGGCGGGCGCGTGGCCGTGGCCCTCGGGGGTGGCGCGGCGGAGCGCACGTGTTCCTGCAGCCACTGGTGGGTGTTGGTGACGTGCAGGAGCGCGGCGGCATGGCTGAGGGCCGCGTCACGGGTGGACAGGGCCATGAAGATCGCCTCGTGCTCGGCAAGGGTGCGGCCCGGGGGGGGGGGGGGGGGGGGGGGGGGGGGGGCCCACGGCCGCACGCCCCCGGCCACAAGAACACCCCGAAAAAGGGAAAAGCCAACAGCGCGCT
>NZ_JBVIHM010000028.1:0-49706 GCF_055570295.1 Streptomyces sp. NPDC031265 | reverse complement strand
GGGGGTGGAGGAGGCGCGTCCTAACCCGCGGGGGGGGGGGCCACTTAGGGAGGAGGGGGGGGGGCAGTTGGGCTGCTTTGTTTTTTTGTGTGGGGGGGGGGGGCCCCCCTCTTCTTTTCTTCCCCCCCCCCCCCGCCAGATCCGCGCCCGCAGCGTACGGCCCGAGATGCCCTCCAGAAGAGTGAGCAGCGAGTCGTTGCCCGTCGCCGCGACGACGGTGCGGTGGAAGGCCGCGTCATGGGCGTTGAGCTGCTCGACGTCGTCGCGGGCCTCGCGCATGGCGTCCAGGTGGTGCTTGACCTCGGCCAGCTGGTCGTCGGCGATCCGGGTGGCGGCCAGGCCGGTCGCGGCCGGTTCGAGGAGCCGGCGGACCTCCATGAGGTCCAGCAGTGCGGCCGAGTCCGTCTGCAGGAGTTCCACGGCGCCGCCCAGCCCCTCGAACAGCAGGCTCGGCTCCAGGCTGGTGACGTATGTGCCATCACCCCGGCGGACCTCAAGGACCCGTGCCACGGCCAGCGCCTTGACCGCCTCGCGCGCGAGGTTGCGGGACAGCCCCAGCTGAGCCGCGAGTTCCGGCTCCGGCGGCAGTTTCGAGCCCGGGAGCAGCGCACCGGTGCGGATCAGTTCACGAATCCGCTCGATCGCCTTGTCGGTCAACGACATCGCGAACTCCCTCGTCCTGGTTCTCCTACTGCACGCCGGGGCTGATCAGCCCCGGGCGCGAGGGTCGTTCGGGACATGCCGACGGTGGAACTCCACTCCGCGTTCCGCGTGACTTGTTCGCGATTCCGCATGCCCAGGGTGACGTTGATGATACTGGAGTGGGTGCACGCGAAGGCGATGGCTGCCGCGGGAAGCGTCGTACCCTGCGTGGAGCAGACCGCGGAGATCTCCCGGGCGCGGGCGACCAACGCGGGCGGAGCCGTCTGCGCTCGCGCCCTGCCGGGATGCGGTCCGGGATCGCCTTGCCGCGTACCGGACCGGCCCCGCAGGACCTGGGTGGTGTCGGTGGCCGCCGGCCGGGTCACACCGGCCGATGGGACTCGCGGCTGCCCAGCAGCGTGGGGTTCCTGCGGGCCCGGGATGCCCAGGATCCGCTGATCCTGGAAACCGGCCGGCTCTCCGTCGGCCATGTCGACGAGTTCGTGCGGTGCCCGCCCCCCCGGCTGGAAGGTCGGCATCGCCGATCCCGAGGGACGGCCTGGGACCAGGGAGATCAAGGAGACCCTTGAGATCCTCAAGCGGGAAACCGGTGTCACGTACGCGGAGAACGCTCAATCCGGTCGGGGTGATCGGCGAGCCGGGCGCGGGCCTTGCGGAAGCGGTGGGCGCAGTGGTCACCCAGGACAAGGTGGACCTTGTGCGTGACGTGTCCGGTGAGGCGGTCCAGGAAGCGGCAGCCAGTCCACGCGGGAGTTCGACGTTCGACGCACGGAGACGCGAGACCGCAACGATCCGGATGGGCGGCAGCAGCCCGGATGCCGCTGCGCCCGCGTCAGGAGCGCGGCAGGGCGCGCCTGCGCGGATCCGGCTTGGCCCGTGCCTCGAGATCTGCGGGGCCAGGCCCGCACGGTGACGTGCCTGGCCCCGGCGTGTCAGTTCTGCAGGCGCCAGTGCTGGTTCGCACCGCCCGTGCAACTCCACAGCTGGACTTTCGTCCCGTTGGCGGTCCCACGGCCGTTGGCGTCCAGGCAGAGCCCCGACTGCACCGCTGTGATCGTGCCGTCGGGATTGACGTTCCATTGCTGGTCTGTCTGCCCGCCGCAGTCCCAGATCGCCGCCGGTGTGCCGTTGCCTGCTGCCTGGCCGGCGATGCCCAGGCACTTGTTGCCGTACACAACCAGCTGCTTTCCGGCGGTGTGGGTCCACCGTTGGTTGGAGCCGCCGTTGCAGTCCCACAGTTGTGCCTGCGTGCCGTTGGCCGTGGTCGAGTTATTGATGTCGAGGCAGCGCCCCGACTGCTGGCCGACGATCTCCTGGTTGCCGGTGGGCGGTGACGGATTCGAGCCGAACTGAGTGAAGAACTGCCACACCGCTGCCGACGTCCAGGTGTGCCAGCCGTCACCGGTGGAACCGTCTATGGGACCGGGGTCGTGGCCCGCTCCGTCGAACGCGGCCCAGACCACGGGGTATCCGGACCTGCATCCTGAGTAGGTGGTGATGATGTGCGTCAGGCTTCCGTAGGCCGGCTCGGGCGGGTTCTGCGGGGTGCAGCCGTTCGTACGGACGAAGGTGTCGCGCAGTTCCCGTCCCGACGCGATGGGCAGCACGTTGTCCCTGATGCCGTGCAGACCCATGTAGGCGATGGGCTGAGTGCCGCCGTTGCACCCGCTGAGGTTCGCGCCGGAGTAGACCGCGACCGCGCGGAAGACCGTCGCCCGGGAGCAGGCGAGGGCGTACGACATCGCGCCGCCGTAGCTGAAGCCTGCGGAGAACAACTGGGTGGTGTCGACGCACAGACCTGATTCGATCTGGCCGACCATGGCGTCGACGAAGGCCGTGTCCTGGCCGCCGGAGTTGGCCCAGCCGTTGCCGATGCCCTGGGGGGCGACGAAGATCGTGCCGTTGTTCGCGTTGTCCGCCAGGCTCCGGAGGCCGTAGTAGGACCAGTTGTACCCGTCCGTTCCGCCCGAGTCGACGTCGTTGGCCGTGCCGCCCCGCCAGTGGAAACCGAAGATCAGCCGGTAGGGGTGGTTGCTGTCGTAGCCGGCAGGAACCCGCAGTATGTAACTGCGCGTCTGGCCGCCGCTCTGAATCGTGTGTGCACCACTCGTCAGGGTGGGGGCCTTGCCGCAGCCGGCGGTCGCCCGGACCGCGCCGGTGGTCGTGGCCGACGCGGGCGCGCCAAGGCCGCTGCTGAACGAGGTGCTCGCAGCTGCCAGGACGAGAAGTACCGCGGCCGCGATGGACATTAAGAGCGATTTGCGTTGCATACATGCCTTCTTCCGTGGTCGGGGGAGGGGCAGGGAGCGTTGGTCGCCCGGGTACGGGTGCTGTGTGCGGCGGTGACACCACAACGCATGACAAGAGCCTGGGCTCGAAGCCTCCGAGGCGGTGGGGACGTCGCTCTTCGAGGTCCGTTCGATGGTCGAATGGACTGCGCCTGCAGCCCCACCAGATCGAGTCCGGGGCCGTGCTGGACCGAGTTCCACGATTTGGATCGGCTGTTCCACATGGAGAAGCCGTCGTGGTGCTCGGCGACCGGGCCGGCGAACTTGGCGCCCGCGGCCTTGAACAGCTGCGCCCAGGCGTCCGGATCCCAGTTGCCGCCCTGGGAGGCCGTTTTGGGGCGAACTGCACGTAGGTGCCGGTTTTGTCGCGGGCACCGTCGATGAAGTTGTTGTACGGCCATACCGAGGGGTCGCCGTAGGTGGCGATGTGGTGCCGGTTCTCGGCCGAGCCGCCGATGTACATGTTGCGCGGATACCACTCGTTCCCGAACGCGGGAACGCTGAAGACGCCCCAGTGGTAGTAGATGCCGAACTCGGCGTCCTGGAACCAGACCGGGGCCAGGGGGTGCTGGTCCACGGAGGACCAGCTCGCTGTGCAGCTTCCGGGGCCGTCGGTCGCGGCGGCCTCGGGGGCGAACCGCAGCAGGCCGAAGGCCGTGGCCGCACCGGCTGTCGAAAGCAGTCGGCGCCGGGCTGAGCGGGAGGGAAGAGGAAGGCATGTGGGGTGCCTCTCGGGGGAATTGACGGAGGTGATCCGGGAGTCGGTGATCGTCAGCCGGTCACCGGATCAGCCCCGCGTCCACTTCTGGTTGCAGCCTCGCTCGTTCCACCCGCCGAGGCAGTCGGTGCCGAGCCCGTGCTGCTTGGCGCGGCCCAGCCGCGAGAGCGGATAGTCGATCACGTCAGCGCAGGATGAAATCCTGGTTGGTGCCGGGCGCGTTCTTGCACGGCCACTGGTCCAGTTGCTGGCCCAGGTTGCCGCCGGCGCCGTAGACGTCCAGGCACAGACCGCTGTTCTTGTTCTGGAACTCGTACGAGCCGTCGGACTGCCGCACGGGCAGCCAGAGGCTGTTGGCCGCCGTACCGGGGGCCTGTTGGACGATGTCCGGGACGCCTGCCGCCGTGGATCCGCCGGCGACCGCCACGTCCTGGCCCGAGTTCTGGGCTCGCAGTTCGCCGTAACCGCCCGAGGCCGGCACGAACTGGAACTGCTGGTTGCTCTGCCCGTTGCAGGTCCACTGGTCGATCGCCACGCCCGCGCTGCCAGAGTTGCCGTAGACGTCCATGCACAAGTTGTCGTTGGCGACCGCGAGTTGGTGGTAGCCGTTCGGGAAGCCGCCGCTGGACGAGGCGGGTGTGAGGTAGACGGCGAACGCGTCGTGCGAGGCCTGGAACGTGAACGGTACGGTGATCGAGCCGCCCGAGGTGCTCACGTTCTGGTTGTACACGGTCTGCGGGGCGGCGAGTGGCGCCTGCTCCGGGATGCGGTGCACCGTGACGTTCACGCTGCCCGCGTTCGCCAGCCAGGGCACGGACGCCAGCCCGTCGAAGGTCACGGACGCGGAGCCGGTGTTCCCGTTCGAATCGCCGATGATCGCCACCACCCGCTTGGCGGTGGAGTCCTCGGAGGCTGAGATCGCCGTCGAGCCGACCTGGCCGGAGGTGGCCACCAGGGTGCCGGTCATGTCGGCATAGTCCCGAAGCGCCCACCAGTTGCCGGTCGGCTGCCAACTGCCCCCGCTCTGGGTCAGGACTCCGGTGAGGTTCGGGGTGACGCAGCACACCCAGTTGCCGCGCATCGCGTTGGTGTACCCGGACTGCGCGAACCGCGCCAGATACCACGCCGTCACCCCGGCGGTCTGCCGGTCGGCGGGCTGGTACTCGTTCGCGGACAGCGGCAACGGACCGATGCCTGCCGCGGTCAGGGCGCTGTTGAGGGACTGCCCGACGGTGACCGGGTCGTCGACATCGCCCTCGTCGTGGTTGGTGATCATGTCCGGCACCGTCCCCGCCGCCTTCACGTGCGCGAGCCAGGTCTGCCATTCACCGGGGTTGCCCTGCGGGGTGAACGCCAGTGACGGTCCCACGATCTGCGCCCCGGGGGCGATGCGCCGGATCTCCCGGTAGGCGGTGTCCCACATCTGGAAGTACTGGGCGCTGTTCACGCCCCGGGTCCAGAAGACGGAGATATCCGGCTCGTTCCAGATGTCGTAGGAGAACTTCAGCCCCGAAGTTTGCAGCGCTCCCACCGTGGAGTCGATGAAGCTGATCCAGTTGGAGCAGTCCCCGTTGTCGCACGGGTACTTGGTGTTCGACGGCTGGCCGCCGTTCGCACCGTAGATGTCGCTGACCAGTACCTGGTACTGCGCGTGGTAGGGCGGTTGGGTGAGCCGTTTCGCCTGCGAGATGATCGAGCCGACATCGGCCCGAGTCGCCGAGCCGTACTGGTAGTTGTCCTTGATCCAGCCGCCGGAGAACCATCCGCCGCCGCGGAACGCGTTGACGCCCAACGGCTGGATGAACTGGTCCACGGGCTGGCTGCCGTCTTCACTGATGCCGTAGAGGAAGCCCTCCCCGACGCCGGTCGACGGCCCTCGTGTCGACGCCAGGTGCACGCTCAGCGACTCGCCCGAGGCGGCCTGGCTCACTGCCGTCGCCGGCAGGGGCAGTAAGAGCGCCAAGACGGCGCCGGCTATCAGTGCCAGACGTCCGGGTCCCACTCTCGTCTTCATCCGATCCTCCTGCGGTCCGAGGTCAGCCGAGCGACCATTGCTGGTTGGATCCGCCGTTGCAGGTCCACAGCTGTACGGGGGTGCCGTTGGCGGTGGCGGCATTGTTGACGTCCAGGCACAGGCCCGACTGCGTGTTGGTGAGGGTGCCGTTGGTGTTGAGGTTCCACTGCTGGTTGCTCTGGCCGTTGCAGGTCCAGGTGATGACCTTGGTGCCGGGGGTGGTGCCCTGGTGGGAGGCGTCCAGGCACACCCGGCTGGTGCCGGAGTACACGGTGAGCTGGTGGGAGGTGGTCTGGGACCAGGTCTGGTTCGCCTGTCCGTTGCAGTCCCAGATCTGCGTCTGCGTACCCGCTGTGGTGGACGAGCCCGGAATATCCAGACACCGGCCCGCACCCACCGCGCGCAGCTCACCGGTCACGCTGGTGCCGCCGCCGCTGGTGCCGCCCGCGACCCGGTACATCACCGTGCCGTGCGCCGGCACCGAGGCGCGGATCGTGCCCGAGGTGGTCGAGGCCGCCCCCGACCACAGGTCGGTGAGGGTGTAGGCGGACGCCCCGGTCTTCCCGATCGCGGCGGCGGTGGTGGTGATGGTCGCCGTCGAGCCCGTCTCGTTGAACAGCGCCACCGACACGTCCCCGTTGGCAAGCGGCTTGGCCAGCACGTCCAAGCCGCCCGAGGACGCGACCATGGTGCCCTGCTTGCCCAGGGGATCCTGGTCGACCGCGATCACCCGGGAGTTGGTCAGCGTGGACAGGGTGTCCGCACTGGCCGAGGGGATGTTGGTGCCCGCGATCAGCGGCGCGGCCATCTCCGCCCACAGGCTGAACTCGGTGCGGCTCTCGGTGGCCGTCATCGAGCCGTTGCCGACCTCCAGCATGTCCGGGTCGTTCCAGTGGCCGGGGCCGGCGTAGGAGGCCAAACCCATGTTGCTGTGGAAGATCGACAGCATGCTGGAGAAGCTCGCGCTGATGTCCCCGGTGGTGCGCCAGCTGTTGCCCACGCCCGCGCCCCAGGTCCACACGTTTTCCTGGCCCCAGTTGCACAGGCTGTACAGGATCGGCCGGCCGGTGGCCGCCAGGGCGTCCCGCATCGCGGTGTACCGGGTCTGCGCCGGCGCCCCGTTGCTGTTGCAGTTGTCGTACTTCAGATAGTCCACACCCCACGACGCAAACGACTGCGCGTCCGTGGTCTCGTGCCCCAGGCTGCCCGGATACCCCGCACAGGTCGCGCTGCCCGCGTCCTCGTAGATCCCCAGCTTGAGCCCCAGCGAGTGCACATAGTCCGCGGTGCCCTTGATGCCGTCGGGGAACTTGGCCGGATCGGGCACCAGGTGGCCGCCGGAATCGCGGCTGTGGGTCATCCAGCAGTCGTCGATGTTGACGTACGAGTAGCCCGCCGCCTGCATGCCGTTGGTGTGCATCGCCTGTGCGGTGGACTTGATCAGCGACTCGGAGACACTGCAGCCGTACGCGTTCCAGTCGTTGAAGCCCATCTGCGGAGTCAGCGCCAGCCCGTTGTCCAACGCGGCGGCGGGCTGCGCCATACCGGGGGAGAGGAGCGGGGCGGCCGACGCGAGCAGCGCGACCGAGAAGGTGAGCGCCAGCGTCCTGCGCAAGGACAGTCGCGGGAGCAGGGGCGGAAGACGTCCGGCAATGGTAGTGAGCATGTCAATGACTCTCCTGGAGGGGTCTTCTGAGGGCTGAACAGGGGCCGACTCTGCCTTGGTGTCGTGGGGGTGAGGGCGACCGAGAGCACCCATAGAGAGTACTTAGACATCCCATGTCCCTCAGTGATCCATACGTCATTCCCGCTGTCAATACGCATGCCGCCCCAACCGGAAGCTGATCCATCCCATGTATATGCCCCGGCCGGTCAGCCGTGAGGGCATGGTGAAACCCGCGTCCGGCGACGGCCGCCATGGCGGACGCGGACGCGGGTGTCCGTTCCGGTCCCGCCGAAGCGATCCGGCGGCCGGGGCGCGCTCTGGCGCCGATCACCTCACCTGAGACTCCAGTGCTGGTTGGCACTGCCGTTGGAGTCCCAGACCTGGACCGGGGCCCCGTTGGCGCTCTGGCCGCCGGGCACCTCCAGCGCCCGGCCGGAAGCGACGTTGGTCAAGGTGTACGAACCGTCGCCGTTCCGACTCGCGCGCCAGTGCTGGTTGGCACCGCCATTGGCGTCCCAGATCTCCATCCGCGTGCCGTTACCCGTCTGGCCACCCGGCTCGTCCAGAACCCGCCCACTGCCGGTGTTCGTCCACGTGTATGAGCCGTCGCCGTTCTGATCCGCCCGCCACTGCTGATTCGCAGCACCGCCATTGGCATCCCAGATCTGCAAAGACGTGCCGTTCGCCGTCTGGCCGGCCGGCACGTCCAGCACCCGCCCCGCGGCGACATCGCTCAGCGAGTACACCCTGCCCGAGACGATGCCCCCGGGGTTCCCCGTGCTGCCGCCGAGCGCGGACAGGGCCGAGTCATAAGCCGGCTTCTTGTTGCCGTTGTTGTCGAACAGCAGCGGGTTCTCTCCCGTCCGCCACGAGTCGCTGTCCCTGATTCCCCACACGGTGATGCCGGTGCAGCGGGCGACGTTCATGCAGGCCCTCAACGTGTTGGCGTACGCGCTCGGCGATGCCTGGGCGATGTCGAGTTCGGTGATCTGGACGTCGACGCCGAGCGCGGCGAATTTGGACAGGGTGGTCTGGAAGCTGGCGGGCGGGCCGCCGGTGCCGAAGTGGCTCTGGAGGCCGACGCAGTCGATCGGCACGCCGCGGGACTTGAAGTCCTTGACCATGTTGTAGACGCCCTGGGTCTTGGCGTCGGTCCAGTTCTCGATGTTGTAGTCGTTGTAGCAGAGCTTGGCCGAGGAGTCGGCCGCCCGGGCGGTGCGGAACGCTTCCTCGATGAAGCCGTTGCCCAGCACGTTCTGGAACACCGAGCTGCGGTGCTGGCCGCTGCCGCCGTCGGCGAACGCCTCGTTGACCACGTCCCAGGCGTAGATCTTGCCCTTGTAGTGGGTCATCTCGGTGGTGATGTGGTTGTTCATCACGCTGCGCAGCGTGTTCGCGTCGCCGATGGAGCTGACCCAGCCGGGTAGTTGGGAGTGCCAGACCAGGGTGTGGCCGCGCATCCGCTGTCCGTGCGCGGTGGCGTGGCTGACGATCTGGTCGGCGGGGCCGAAGTTGAAATTGCCGCGGGACGGTTCGGTGGTGTCCCACTTCATCTCGTTCTCCGGGGTGATCATGTTGAACTCCCGGTCGAGAATCGTGGAATACGTCGAGTTGCCGAGTTTTCCGGCAGCCAGGGCCGTACCGAAATAGCGGCCGCTGTCGGCCGCGGCGGCGCCCAGCGTGCCGGAAGCCGCGTGTGCGGCAGGGCTCGCCGGACCGGTCAGGGCCAGTACCGTGCCGGCCACCAAACCGGTGGCCAAGGTCAGGGCCTTGCGGAGACGGGGCTCCTCGTTGGGCCAGGACATGGGGGATCGTTCTCCTTGTGTGGGGGGTGAGGCACCGATCAGGAGAGGGTGCCGCGGTGGAGTCGTGTCACGGAACTGACCGGCAGGGTGGTCCACCCCTGGTTGGCGCCGCCGTTGCAGTCCCACAGGACCAGTTGCGTACCGTCGGTGGTGGACGCACCTGGGTCGTCGAGGCAGCGGCCGGAGACCGGATTGCGGTATCCACCGTTGTACGCCTGCCATTGCTGGTTGGTACCGCCGTTGCAGTCCCAGACCTCGATCTTGGTGCCGTTGGCGGTACCACGGCCGGTGGCGTCGAGGCACTTCCCGAGCGCCCGCAGGGTGCCGTCGGAGCGTGCGGACCACACCTGCGCGTCGGAGCCGTTGCATGACCAGATCTCGGCGGCGGTCCCGTTGGCGCTGTTGCCGCCGTTGACGTCCAGGCACTTCCCCGCGATGCCGGAGCGCACCTGCCCGCCCACGGAAAGCGGCGGCTTGATCCAGCCTGCCGCGTCCGCGGCCTGGACCCCGGCGTTGAAGGCGTCCGCCATCTTGCCGTAGCCGCTGTCGTTGGGGTGCAGCGAGTCGGCCAGGTCCGCGCTGGTCAGAGCACCCATGTCCACCAGGCGTACATGCTTGCCGGCTGCCTGCTCGGCCTGGACGATTCCGGGTAACTTGGCGTTGAAGGCCGGCCGGTTGGCCTCCTCGGTACCGCTGGTGGAGATGATCAGGGTGCCGACGAGGACGGTCGCGTCTGGTGCGTCGCTGGTGATCCGGTCGATGAGCGCACGGAGCCGGTCGGTCGCGGTCGGGACCTGATAGCCGCCGTTCAGATCGTTGGTACCGATCTCCAGGGTGACCACATTCGGCCGGTATCGGGCCAGCATGGAGTCCGCGATGCCGGCTATCTGGTCGATCCGCCAGCCGGAGTGGCCTTCGTTGTCCGGGTCGGACATGGTGCCGTTGCGGCCCGAGCCGACGAAGTCCAGGGCGTGCCCCTCGGCCGCCAGTCGGTTCCACAGGAAGCCCCGGTAGCCGTTCCCGGACGCACTGCCGACGCCCCAGGTGATCGAGTCACCCAGCGGCATCAGCCGCAGGGCGGCGGGCGCGGCCTCGCCGCCGTCGTCGGCGGCCGCCGCGGGCAACGCGCCGCTCAGGCCGAGCGCGACCGTCAGCGCCGCGGCCAAGGGTGCCCAGTACTTCTTCATCAGTGTTCCTCACTGGTGGGGGACAGTGGTGTGGTCAAAGAACCGCCGGCCCGGTGCAGGCGCCGGGGCCGTACGGGCCGGTCAGCGCGGGGTGAAGTCCTGGTTGGTGCCGGCGGTGTTCTTGCAGGGCCACTGGTCGAGCTGCTGGCCGAGGTTGCTGCCGGCGCCGTAGACGTCCAGGCACAACCCGCTGTTCTGGTTCTGGAAGGCGTACGAGCCGTCGGACTGGTGCACCGGCAGCCACAGACTGCTGGACGCTCCGTCGGGGGCCTGCTGCACGATGTCCGGCGTACCGGCAGCCGTGGAACCGCCCGACACCGTCACGACCTGTCCGGAGTTCTGTGCCTGCAACTGCCCGTAACCACCCGAGACCGGCACGAACTGGAACTGCTGGTTGCTCTGCCCGTTGCAGGTCCACTGGTCGATCGCGGCGCCCGCGGCGCCGGAGTTGCCGTACACGTCCAGACACAGACCGTTGCTGCCGATCACCAGTCGGTGGTAGCCGGTGGGGAAGCCGCCGCCGCCCGACGTCGGGATGCCTGCCTGCTGGATGACCTGCTGCGCACCCTGCGGCCAGTTGGTGCCGCTGACCTGGACGTTGCCGGTGAGGACGTTGTTGTGCGGAGGACCGGTGGCCACGTACGTGTTGCCGCCGTTGTACCAGTTGCCGGAGAAGGTGCTGTTGTCGGTGTGGTTGTTTCCGTTGGCATTGGTGAGCGCCCAGTTACCGGCGTCCTGCACCACGTTGTGCGACACGGTCAGGTACCGGGAGCCCTCGTCGAGGTACAGCGCGGTGGTGTGACGGTTGTCGTACATGTAGTTGTCGGAGATCACCGAGCCGGGGCTCGCGGACAGGCTGTAGATGCTGCCGCCGTCGAACATCGCGTTCTTGGTGTTGAAGACCAGGTTGTACGAGACGGTGTTGTTCTTCAGCGTTGTGGGAGTGCTGTAGACGGGCTGGTAGTTGTACGTGCCTCGGTTGACGTAGTCCTGGCTGCCGCCCGGGTCGTTGACGCCCCAGCCCCAGCCGATGTCGATCCCGTCGTAGGGAAGGTGGTCGCACTGGTTGTGGGTGATCGTCGCGTTCGTGACGTAGGTGGACAGGATGGCCGCGGTCTCTTTGTAGTCGGTGCCCACTCCGCTGACCCGGTTGTTGCTGACGACGATGTTCTGGTTGGTCATCCGCGGGTCGCTGGGGTGGTGTGCGTCCGGCTGGATCCCGCCGATCTGGATGCCGCTCCCGGCGTCGTCGGTGAACGTGTTGCCGGTGATGGTGATGCCGTTGGCGCCGAGGCCCGTCCCGGAGGCCGTGGCGGCGCCGTCGTTGCCCACGCCCAGCCCGGCCTGTCCGAGTTCGGAGAACGTGTCGCCGGAGAACGTGATGTTGGCGGCGGCGGAGACCTGTACGGCCGCGGGCATCTGCACCCAGTGGTTACGGGTGGCCTCGAACTGCGTGCACCCGGACTTGCAGGTGCTCAACCAGTCCGCCGGCATCGTGTAGGCGCCGGTGATGTGCGCGCCGCTCTGCTGGTCCGCGTAGCCGACGGATCCGCTCGGGCCGAGCCAGGAGGTTCCGGTGAACCGG
Source organism: Streptomyces sp. NPDC031265 (assembly GCF_055570295.1). Lineage (NCBI taxonomy): Bacteria > Bacillati > Actinomycetota > Actinomycetes > Kitasatosporales > Streptomycetaceae > Streptomyces > Streptomyces sp. NPDC031265. The sequence goes on along the minus strand of NZ_JBVIHM010000028.1, from coordinate 37,780 downwards.
ATGCCGGTGAACCGCAGTCCGGTCGCGGGGGAGCCGTAGCTGCCACTGATGCCGAGCAGGCTTTGCAGCCGGGGCAGTTCGATGTCGAGGCTGCCCGGATTCTGACCCGGCTGGGCCCGGTAGTACAGGTCGCCGGTGGACGAGTCGAGGTACCACTGTCCGGCCTGCCGCAGGAACGCGTAGTTGTTCTCCAGGTACATCGTCCCGCCGGCGAATGGCGCGTTGATCGTGTCGTAGCCCCAGGAGTTGTTGTTCCACGCGGGCTGCTGCATCGTGATGGTGTTGCCGCTGATCGACTGGACGGGCGCGTAGCGGTCGGTGAAGGAGTTGAGGCTCTCGACTTCCATGTGGTTCTTGTCCGAAAGGCCGGCCAGATAGCTGAGTGAAGAGTTGGTGATGGTCAGACCGGTCTGGGTGAAGGTGAAGTCGGAGCGGGACACCTGGATCGCCGCCCGCGGTGCCTCCTTGCCGTTCACGTACAACTGGCGCGTGTTCACGCCAGTGCCGACGTGGACCGACCAGATGTTGTTCGTCTGGTCCTGCACCTGCCAGCCGGTCACCTGCTGGGCGCCGGTCACGACCGGCTGCTGTCCGGACATGGCCTGGTAGGAGATGGTGTGGCCGTTCTGGCCGCCGTCGCCGGAGCCGAACGTCAGCGGCTTGGACTGCCGGTAGGTGCCACCGGCCAGGTAGACCACGACGTCCGAGTCGGCCGCGAGCTGGTGCGCGGGCTGCCGCGCCTGGTCGATGGTGGCGAACGGTTGCTGGGCACTGCCGTTCCCGTCCGGCGCCGCGCCCGGAGCCACGTACAGGGCGGCTGTTGCTTGGCGTTCGGCCGGTGCGGCGCTCGCGGCCCCGGCCGTGGCGACGCCCCCGGCCAGTAGGGCGAGCAGCGACAGGGGAACGGCCCAGCGGCCGCGGAGCACTCTGGGTCTGGGCATCGTCATCCTTGAGTAGTGGCGCGTGTGGCCCGGTGCCGGGCATGCGGGTGCCCTCATCTGGTGGCGAGTGCGGCCCGCGGCCGGCCGTGAGCCGGCCACGGGCGGGAGCCGTTCAGGTCAGTTGAGGCGCCATTGCTGGTTGGATCCGCCGTTGCACGGCCAGAGTTCGGCCAGAGCGCCGTTGGCCGTGGAAGCGCTGGTGACGTCTAGGCAGAGCCCTGACTGGAGACCGGTGACGGTGCCGTCGGAGGTCAGCTGCCATTGCTGGTTGGCGCCGCCGTGGCACGGCCAGGTCACCACCTTGGTGCCGGCGGTGGTCTGGTTGTCGTACGCGTCCAGACACATCTGGCTGCTGCCGCTGTAGACAGTCAGCTGGTTGGAGGAAGTGCGGGTCCAGGTCTGGTTGGCGCCGCCGCTGCAGTCCCAGATCTGCAGCTGTGTGCCGGCAGTGGTGGACGAGTTCGGCACGTCCAGGCACTTGCCCGCGCCCACCGCGTGCAGCGGGCCGTTGCCCGTAGTGCCGGAGGCGTTGTTGTATCCGGCCGCGGTGATGTTGGCCTGGACCGCGTTCTCGGTGGCGTCCGAGGGGTAGCCGGAGGTCATCACGCCCTCGTAGAAGGTGCCTTGGGCGCCCTTGCTGTTGTCGCCACCGATACCCAGGATGATGGCCCCCTGCTTGCGCATCGGGTTGTAGCCCGCAACGTTGGGCCGCGGCCCGTCGTAGAAGGTGGACAGGCCGCCCGACTGAGCGTTGCCGCCGCGGATCGCCCAGTGGTTCGGGCCGCCCTTGACGATGGCGGTCGTATACCGGTAGTTGATGGATGGGTCGCCCGCGTTGTAGTGCTGGTTCACCCCGGAGAACAGGCCGTTCTCCAGATCGGCCATGATCCAGGGGCCGTTGCCGGAACCGTAGCCCCAGACCTTGATGTTGCCGAAGTAGATGGCCTCCATGGTGCCGTTGCCGTCGTCGTTGCTGTCCGTCTCGGCGTTGCCGTAGTCGAAGCAGCAGCCACCGTTGTAGTGCGTGCCGTCGAAGATCGCGTACATGCCCTCGGGGTTGTCCCCGGTCGCGATGCCGTTGGTGTGGTTGTTGCGGTAACCCGTGCCGGGCGCCACGAAGACGCCGTAGGCCTTGTGGCCGCCCACCGTGGTGGGTGCGGCGGTCGCGTTCGCGAGGTTGTCCGGACCGCCCGCGGCACCACCCCCGGGCGCCTGGGTGAGGTGGTTGCCTCGGCCCGACTGGTCGTAGATGATCGTGATCAGGCAGCTCGTCCCCGCGCAGAACGAGTCCTGCGCGGCGGCGTCGGCATACCCACCCGCGCTCAGGACGCCGATGTTTCGGGTGGTGTTGTCCGAGGAGCGCCGGACCTGGTAGAGCGGCCCGTTGTACGAGGCGTACAACGCGCGCGTCGTGCTGTGCGCCGCGACGCATGGTGTACTGCCTGTCGCGTAGATGTCGCACGGCCCGGATGTGGCCGCCTGGGCCGTGCCGGCCGTGGCCGTGGCACCGGTCAGCGCGCCAACGACAAGTGCGGCCGCGGCCCCCGCTCGGGCGAACGTCTTCAGCCGAGAGCGCGGCGAGCGCACCGGCGGAGGGACATGTGCCTGATCCGGCACCCTGTCCGGCCCGCCGCGGCGCCGTAACGCTGCGAGCAGCCGTTGGACGCCACCGCGTCCGGACAGCATGTGGCGTTTTGTATGTGGGGTTCCCATCCGATCTCCCTACCGTGCCGGCGTATCCCAGTCAGGTTGTGCTGGCGGCGCCCATGGTGTGGAAGCGCTTGAACGTGCCGTGTTTGCAGTGGGATTGCAGTGAGGTTTCGGGAGGAGACGCTGCTCCCGATTCCGCAGGGCTGTCAAGGGTTAGGGAGCGCACTGTTGCGAACCTTCGCGGAATCGGTTCGATGGCTGAGACCGACAGAACGGGGGCGATCGACGCGCCGAGCCGGGCCGACGCAGCGGCGGGCGAGTGGTGGCGCGGTGGGTCGAGCGGGGTGCGTTCGACGGCCACGCCCAGGAAACCCGGGCGACCTGCCGTCATGCCCCTGAACAGGTACGCAGCCGTCAAACCCCGGTGATCGGGGGTCGGTTCGAAGCGCACTCGCCGAAGCAGCGGGCTCGGCCGGCGTGTCTGCGTCGCCTTCGCCTCGCGGCACGTCATTGACCCCGTACCCCGCCGGTCGTACCATCCAGTCGAAGCGCTTGCGTAGAATCGGTTCGCTCCACGCCTGCCGGTAAGGCATGAGACTCAGAACGCCTGGCGGTGACCAGCGGGCCTACGCCGTTTCCCGCACACTCATGACACTCGGGCATCTTTCATCCGTCCGGGCACGCCAGTGGGAGCGACGGCCGCCGGACTGCGCCGCAGCCCGGTCCAGCTCCGTCGTACAGCGTGGGATGCAGTGGCAAGGTGACCATCACGGGCATCAACCGCACGCCGTCCCGGGGGATACCGTTGTCGGCGTCACCCTGGACCGCACGGTGCAGCCGGACGACATCGCCGTCGGCAAGTGCCACCACGCCCGGCGGGCATCAGCCAAAGACGCGCTGCTGAATCTTCTTGCGATAGTCCTCAAGGGTGTTGTCGATGTGGGTGGCGGCCGCGAGCGCGGCGTCCTCGGGGAGGCCGTCTCTGATGGCGCGGAAGATCGCGTCGTGTTCCTCGATCGCGGCTGCCCCGTGCCCGCCCAGCGTGCCGCGTAGCGCCATGACGCCCGACTGGCTCTGCAGTCGCCGTGCCTCCTGCACGGCCACGGACAGGAAGGCATTGTGAGCCGCAGCGGCGACACCGGTGTGGAAGGCGTCGTCACCCTGCTCGAACAGCTCGACGTCGCCGGACTCGAAGGCGCGGCGGCAGGTGTCGGCGGCCTTCTCGATGGCACGCAGCTCGACGGGGGTTGCCCGGACCGAGGCCAGTCGGCTCGCCTCGGTCTCCTGGACTCTGCGGAATTCGAAGAGCATGAAGAGGTGGTCGAGGTTGGTCGGCAGGAAGAATCCGCCGAACCGCCCGGAGCCCAGCATGCCGGGGTCGTCGGCGACGTAGAGCCCCCGGCCCTTCTGGGCGCGGACCCGACCGAGCGCGGAAAGGATCTTGATGCCTTCGCGGACCACGGTGCGACTCGTTCCGAGCCGCCCGGCAAGCTCCAGCTCCGTGGGCAGACGGTCGCCCGGCCGCAGAGCCATGGACGCGATGAGTTCGAGCAGTTGCTCCGCAGCCACCTCATACCCGGGCCGGTACGGAGCCTCCTCGTCGCCGTCCGCCGTTCCTCTCGCTGTGCCCGTCACGGAAGCCTCACTTCTCCGTAGTCCTCGCTCGCCATGGATCTGATACATCCTCTCGCCGAGTTCGGCAACGAACAAGGGTCGGGCAAATAAGCCTATACATTCTGGGGGCGAAGGCGGCCTTCGCTGTCTGCGACAGGGGCTTGAGCTCGGCATCCCCGTCTCGCCTGGCCTCACAGAGCGAAGAAATGGGGCGAAGGGTGGCTCGGAGCGGCCTGGGTGTCGCTGAAAATAGGTGTGCTCATCCCCTTGACCCGGTCGGCGGGGCGGGAGCCTAATTACCGCCGAGAGGCCCCTACTTAAGTCCGTCGTCGGCCGGGACGGTCACAGATGCAGGCCGTGTGTATGACTCATCCCAGGCTGCCCCTCACCTGCTGCCCCCTGCCGGTGGGCACCACAACGGAGCGGAGAAGGCTCATGATCGGTACGGTCGGCGCCGGTGGCGGCACGAACAGACAGCGCAGCCGCCGTCTCCGCGACGCCGTGGCAGCCTCCTGCACCGTGCTGGCCCTGGTGACCGCCGCCGCCTGCACGAGCGACAACGCCAGCAGGGGAAAGACCACGAAGGACGGCTTCAAGCAGGTCGCCCAGGTCGGCGGCGCGCTGACCGTGTGGGTGGACTCGACCCGGCTGGCCGCGGCGAAGCTGTACGAGAAGCAGAACCCCGGGGTGAAGATGGACATCGTCACCTTCGACGGTGACGCCAACGGATCGCATTACCTGCAGACCAAGGTCCAGCTCTTCAACCGCACCGGCAAGGGCTGGCCCGATGTGGTGTTCAGCTCGCAGAACAACGAAGTCACCTGGGCGGTCCAGGCCGGCTTCACGGCCCCGCTCAACAAGGGCCTCCTCCCCGCCTCGACCCTCGGCAAGTTCGCCTCCGGCGCCAACGACGTGTGCACCGTGGGCGGCACGCTCTACTGCCTGCGCAACGACCTCTCGCAAGGCGTCCTCTGGTACAACAAGAAGCTGCTCGACGAGTTCGGCTACCAGGTGCCGACCACCTGGGAGCAGTACGCCGACCTGGGCAAGAAGGTGGCGGCCGAACACCCCGGCTATCTGGTGGGCGACGCCGGTGACTCCTTCGCCCCGGAGATCTACCTGTGGGCGAGCAAGTGCGGTGCCAACCAGATCACGGGTCCGAAGTCCGTTTCGGTGAACACCGCCAGCACCGACTGCACGAAGATGGCCAAGCTCATGGACGGCCTGATCACGAACAAGTCGATGTCGACCAGCGGTGTCTTCAGCACCGACTTCGGTAAGAACAAGGCTGACAAGGTGCTGCTGATGCCCGGTCCGGCCTGGTTCGGCGGCGCCCTGTTCAAGGGCACCTTCAAGACCCCCGCCGGCCAGATCGCCGCAGCCCCGCCGCTCCAGTGGACGGGCGACTCCAGCCCGGCCACCGGCAACGTGGGCGGCGGTACCTGGCTGCTGTCCGCCCACTCGGCGCACATCAAGGCCGCCACCGACTTCCTGACCTGGGTCACCACCTCCGACGACTACCAGGGCAAGGCTGCTCCCGGGTATCCCGCCTACGCCCCGGCCGCCGCCACCTGGCTGGCCGCCCAGAAGTCCGACGGCTACTACGCCGACGACATCACCAAGCCCCTCCAGGACGCCGCCACCAAGGTCTGGCCCGGCTGGGGCTCCGGCCAGTTCAGCCAGGAAGCCATCTGGGCGTCCACCGTCAAGCCCGGTCTGACCGCCGGAAAGACGATCGCCGCCCTGCTCCCCGCCTGGCAGGACGCGATCGAGAAGTACGCCAAGGCCGACGGATACAAGGTCTCCGAGTGACAACGCACACCCGCGCGACCGGCTTCGTCGGGGACCGTGCGGGCCGCGCCCCCCGACGAAGCCGGACCACTCATCTCTTCGTCGCCGGATACGTCATCCTGCTTGCCGCGTTCGGGATCGTGCCCACCGGCTACGCCGTCTACTTCGCCTTCACCACCGCTGATGGCGCCTTCACCGGGTTCGACAATTTCGCCGCCTCCGCACAGGACTTCCGCTTCCTGCCGGCCGTCGGACACATCGTGCTCTACCTGGTGTTCTGGCTCGCCCTGCTCGTGATCCTGGTCGTCGCCCTGTCCCTCTTGCTGCACCGGCTGGCCTCGCACGGCGCCAGCAGGGCACTGCGGTTCCTCTTCTACATCCCCGGCGCACTGGCGGGCGCGGCGAGCGTGATGATCTGGCTGTTCATGCTCGACCCCACCGTGAGCCCGGTCAGCTTCCTGCTGCGCCGGCTCGGCTACGCCACCTTCGGCGAGGTCATCGCACCTGGCCATCTGCCACTGCTCTTCGCGCTCATCGCGTTCTGGACCGGCGCGGGCGGCTGGATCGTGGTGATGTACGGGGCGCTCAACAACATCCCCACCGAGGTACTGGAGGCTGCCCGGATCGACGGCGCCGGCGCGTGGCACACCGCCTGGCACATCCAAGTGCCGATGCTGCGCAAGTGGATCGTCTACATGGTGATCCTGGCCTTCGCGGGCGGCACCCAGCTGTTCGTCGAGCCACAGCTGCTCTCCCAGGCCAGCGTAGGCGTGGCCGGCCGGGACTACTCGCCCAACCAGCTCTCGTACGACTTCGCCTTCCAGATGGACAACATCAACGGCGCCGCCGCCATCTCCGTCGAGCTCCTGGTCGTCGGGCTCGCGGTCGCCACGGTCTTCGTCGCGCGGTCGGGGTTCTTCGATGCCGAATGACATCAGGCCGTACGCCACCGCCAGGCCCTCCGCCGCCCCGGCACTGGCACCTGATGCGCCGGCCCCGCGGATCCGCCGCCGTCCGCGCCCGGTCCGCAGGCCGGCGGTTCCCCGGCTGCTCACCGCCGTGGTGCTCGCACTGTGCCTACTGTTCTTCGTTCTGCCGTTGCTGTGGCTCATGCTGGCTGCCACCAAGTCGGACCAGCAGCTGGTGCACGGCAATCCGCTGTCCTTCGGCTCCTGGCACGCGCTGCGCGCCAACTGGAACGCGCTGACCGGCTTCCAGGACAACGTGCTCCTGCTGTGGCTGCGCAACTCCGCGCTCTACTCCGGCCTCGCCCTGGTCATCACCCTGTGCGTCGCCGTGCCCGCCGGCTACGCCATGGCGATGACCGAGTTCCGGGGGCGGCACACGCTGCTGGTCGCCACGCTCATCGTGATGCTGATGCCCAACGCCACCCTGGTGGTGCCGCTCTTCCTCGAAGTCAACGCGGTCCACCTGATCGGGTCCATGTGGTCGGTCATCCTGCCGTACTCGTTCTACCCCTTCGGCGTGTACCTGACCTACATCTACTTCAGCACCGCCGTTCCCAAGGATCTGCTCGCCGCGGCGCGCATCGACGGGTGCTCGGAATTCGAGGTCTTCCGGCACGTCGCCCTGCCGCTTGCCGCCCCCGTCGTGGCACTCGTCGGTTTCTTCAGCTTCGTCGCCAACTGGACCAACTACTTCCTGCCCTATGTGATGCTCCCCGAGAGCAGTCAGATGCCCGTACAGGTCGGCCTCGGCACCCTCCTCGACAGCGTGCCCTCCTTCAACCCGACGGTCGGCGCGCTCGCGGTCGAGCGTCCCCAACTGGCCCTGGCCACACTGGTGGCGATCACCCCTGTCCTGGTGGTGTTCCTCTTTTCCCAGCGCTTCCTGATCGCCGGAATCCTCGCCGGGTCCACGAAGTCCTGAGCCACCAGGTCCCAGTCCGCTACGGCCTCGTACTCAACGCTTGTCCTCCCTGCCGCAGCGCCCCCGAAGGAGACCTCCCCATGTCCTTCAACCCTGCCGAGACCGGGCCGTCGCCCTCGATACCCGGCGTCACGGCCTCGGTTCCGCTGCTTGAGCCCCCGGGCTGGGCCATCGCGCAGCGAGACCTGTTCGAGCTCCTCGACCACGCCTGGCGGCGGTTCACGAACGACTTCACCGGCGAGGACGGCCGGCTGAACTACAGCGGCGTGCTGACCTCGCGTGACGGCGTGGACGACTTCTACGAGGTCTTCTTCAACTGGCCGCAGCTCTACCTGCTCGGCGGCGCGGACGACCTGCTGGCGGCCGCCGAGCGTCACTGGGAGGGCGTCACCCGGCAGCTGACCGAACTGGGCATGCTCCACGACGAGTACGAACGGGGGTACGACTGGTTCCACCAGGGCGAGAGCCTGCTGCTGCTCTACTTCCTGTCGATGGCCGCCCCCGAGCGCTGGTCGGAGCGCGCCCTGCGGTTCGCCGACCTCTACGTCGATCCGGCCAACGGCAACTACGACGCCGAGCACCGCATCATCCGCCGCCCCCACAACGGAAGCGACCCCGAGCGGGAGGGCCTGTCCGACGGCGAGGCCTACCCGTGGCTGCCCCAGGAAGCCCAGACGTACGGATTCCCGCTCGACTGGATGCTCCCGCACGGCACACCCGAACCCGAGCTGTCGCAGGACCCGCGCCTCGGCGAGGAGATGCGCCGCAGGATCGGCAGCGGCGACACCGCGGTCAACCTCGCCGCGGCCGGACTCGTCCTCAACGCCTGGATCCTGTCCGGCGAAGAGCGCTACCGCACCTGGATCATCGACTACGTCGGCGCCTGGCGGGAGCGTGCGGCGGCCAACGACAAAATCATTCCGGACAACGTCGGCACCGACGGCGAAGTCGGCAGCCGACTGGACGGTCGCTGGTACGGCGGGCACTACGGCTGGACCTGGCCACACGGCTGGTACAGCGTCGGCCAAGCAGCCCTGGTGGCGGCCCTGGCAGCCGTCGCCGCGACCGGCGACGACAGCTTCCTCGACCTGGTCCGCCCGGCCCTGGACACCGTCATCGCCCAGGGCAGGACCATGACCTTCAACGAATCCGACTCCAGCCTGCGCTCAAGGTGGACCGCCCAGCTCGCCGAGGATGTGGACACCCCCACCCTGCACGTGCCGTTCCGGCACAGCGACCGCGGGTGGTTCGACTTCAACCCGCTGCTGGCCGCCGTCCCCACAGCCCTGTGGCACCACAGCGCGGCCGACACGGACCGGGAGCGCCTGGAGCGGATGCGCGAGGCCGGTGGCATCGACTGGCGTACGGTGCGCCCGTTCCGTACGAAGGAGGAGGCGGGGCACGAGGAACCCTGGTTCGCCTTCCTGGCAGGCGACAACCCCGGCTACCCGGAACGGATCCTGGCCGCCGCCCAGGCCCAGGTGCGCCACCGCCTTGCGCGGATGGATCGCTACCGCGACCGGGACGTCCCCGAGGAGGACATCCACCTGTGGCAGCAGTCCAACCCGGTCGTCACCGAGGCTCTGGTCCAACTCACCTGGGGCGGACCGCAGGTCATCTACAACGGCGGCCTCCAGCAGGCCCGCGTCCGCCACTACGACGCCCGCAGCCGTCGCCCCGGCCTACCGCCCTCAGTGGCCGCACTGGTCACCGGCATCGACCCCGCCGCGACCACCGTCGAACTGGTCAATCTCCACCCCCAGACCGCGCGCACCGTCATCGTGCAAGCCGGTGCCTGCGCCGAACACACCATCAGGGCCGTGCGGCACACCGTCTGCCAGGACCCCTCCTGGATCGGTGACCTGTACGACTACGGCCACCGCGAACCGACCGTCACCGAGACCACGGTGGCCGTCGACGGCACCTGGATCAGCGTCGAGCTGCCGCCCTCCACCAGAATCCGGCTGACCCTGGAACTGGCGCTCCGCACGCGTACCCCCTCCTACCGCACCCCCTTCGACACCGCCGAGGGCGGGGCTTCCTAAGGACCGGCCGCCGGGCGGAGTGCGGATCACGGCTCGATCCGAGGCGGCCCGTCGACCGGTTCGACCACAGGCGCGACAACCGGCCCGCGGCTGTCGGAAGGACCACTTCGTCGAACCGGTTCGAGGAAGCTAGCACCGGGACACTCGGCCAGCAATACCTCTGATGCGAGGTTCTCGCATGTTGCTTCCTGTGGCTGGGAAAGTGTGCGCGGAGTATTGACAGCCGGAGGTGTCGTTTCTACGTTCCTTCATGCGAACCGGTTCGACAGCCGGGGCGTGCTCTTCCCGTAACCCGCACCCCCCCGGCCGGTGGGCGTTCCTCCTTCGAGGTGTCGAACCGGTTCGAGCAAGGAGTCGTCGTGAACATCGGTGAGATCGCCCGGCGAGCTGGTGTCTCGCGCTCCACGGTGTCCTACGCGCTGAGCGGCAAGCGCCCGGTGTCGGACGACACGCGCCGGAAGATCCAGGAGGTCATCGACGAGTTGGGCTACCGCCCGAACGCCAGCGCGCGGGCCCTGGCCAACGGCAGGACCAGCACGATCGGCCTGGTGTTCCCGCCGGCCGGCGACCACTACACGGGCATGCAGTTGGACTTCATCGGCAGTGTGGTGGAGGCCGCCGCGGCGTACGACTATGACGTGCTGCTGTCACCGAGCGGCGTCGACCGTGACCGCTCGTTCCAACGGCTGCTGGGGGAGCGGCGCGTCGACGGGGCGATCCTGATGGAGATCAGGCTGGCGGACGACCGGGTCGACCACCTGGCCGCGCTGGACTTCCCCTCCGTCGCCATCGGGCGTACGGCCGATCCCGAAGGCGGCTGGTGGGTCGGCCTGGACCACACCGCGCTGGCGGCGGCGTGCGTCCACCACCTGGCGGATCTCGGCCACCGCAGGATCGCCTTCGTCAACCGGCCCGAGCAGTTGCTGCGAGCCGGGTACGAGTCCGCGCACCGGGGACTGGACGGCTTCACCAAGGCCGCGGCCGAGCGCGGGCTGACGGTGCGGACGTACTGCTGCGGGGACGACGCCGCCTCCGGCCAGGCATGCGTGGAACGGATCCTGTACGACGATCCGGCCACCACGGGCCTGGTGACCCTGAACGAGGCCGCGCTGGGCGGTCTCTACCGGGGGCTCGCCCAGGCGGGCCGCCATGTGCCGCGCGATTTCTCCGTCACCGGAGTCGTGGCCGCCCGGTGGGCAGAGACCGTGACCCCGCAGCTCACGGCGGCGGACGTGCCGGCGGCGGAGATGGGCAGGCGCGCCGTCGACCTGCTCGTGGAGCGGCTCGGCCGCCCCGGCGCGCCGCCCCGGCACCATCTCCTGGCGCCGCCGATCTCCCTGCGGGCGAGTACGGGGCCCGCGGGAATCCAGCCCACCGGGGGCGACGGGCCCGACACCACGCCCTGACCGTACCCACGCGCACCTCCTCACACCCCGGCCGACCGACCCGTGCAGCAGTGCCGCCCGACCCGTTCGGCTGCGTCGTCGTGCCGGCCTCTCCTCACCACCCCGTGCCCTCGGCACCCGTATGTCCAGAACAAGGGAACCTCAATGAACAGCTTCTCCGGACAGCGCCGTCTGACCGCCGCTGCCCTGACCGCCCTGGCCGTGGCCGCCACCGCCACCGCCTGTTCCTCCGGCTCGGGCAGCAGCGACACCAAGGGCGCCGGCGGCGGCACGTACACCATCTGGGACCCGTACCCGCAGTTCGACAAGAACTCGGCCTGGGTCAAGTTGCTGGACCAGTGCGGCACCAAGGCCGGAGTGAAGGTCAAGCGGACCGGCTTCGACACCAGCGACCTGGGCAGCAAGGCGCTGCTGGCGGCGCAGCAGGGCAACTCGCCGGACGTCCTCGTCGTCGACAACCCGGTGGTCTCGACGCTTGCCGAGGCGGGTGTGCTCACCACGGCCGACGAGAACAAACTGGACACCTCGAAGGTGGACCCCAACCTGCTCGCGGCAGGCCAGTCCGGCGGCAAGACCTACGGCACGCCGATCGGCGCCAACACCCTCGCCCTCTACTACAACAAGAAGGTGCTGAAGGAGGCCGGGGTGGACATCGCCTCGGTCAAGGACTGGAACTCGCTGACGGCGGCGCTGGCGAAGGTCAAGAAGGCGGGCAAGAAGGGCATCACGTTCTCGGCGATCGGCACGGAGGAGGGCAGCTTCCAGTTCCTGCCGTGGTTCTGGGGCGCCGGTGCCAAGCTGACCGAACTCGATTCCTCCCAGGCCGTGTCCGCCCTCTCCCTGTGGAAGGACTGGCTGAAGAACGGCTACGCCCCGAACTCGGTGCTCAACAACACCCAGACGACCAGCTGGCAGGAGTTCGCCAGTGGCGACTACGCGTTCAGCGAGAACGGCACCTGGCAGCTCGCGGGCGCCAAGAAGGCCGGCCTCGACTACGGCGTGCTGCCCGTTCCCGGTGCGAACGGAGGCAACGCCGCCGCCCCGGCCGGCGGTGAGTTCGTGACCATCCCGGTCCACAAGGACACCGGCCGCTATGCCACCTCCCAGAAGCTGGCGACCTGTCTGACGAGCACCGACAACCTCTACAACACCGACACCACGCTGTCCTACGTCGCCCCCACCAGTGAGGTCCAGGCCAAGCAGATGGCCGCGAACGCCGAGCTGAAGCCGTGGGTGGACGCGGTCAAGGCGAGCAAGGGCCGCACGAGTGACGAGCTGGGCACCAAGTACCCCAGGATCTCCGAGCAGATGTGGAAGGCCGTCCAGTCCGCCCTCAGCGGGTCCAAGTCGCCCGAGGACGCCCTGTCCGCGGCCCGGTCCGCCGTCAAGTAGCCCGAGGGTCGTTCATGAACCACACGACACAGCCGCCGGCCCACCGGTCCGTGCGCGTCCGGGACGCCGCGGCCATCGCCGCCCCGGCCCCGGCTCGCAGAACGAGGCGCCCCCGGCCCACCTCCACGCAGTGGGCCGCCTGGGGATTCCTCGCCCCCGTAACCCTCTACCTCATCTTCTTCTACGCCTATCCGCTGTACCGCAACATCGACCTGAGCCTGCGCGAGTACACCGTCCGCTCCTTCGTCCAGGGCGACGCGCCGTTCACCGGCCTGAAGAACTACCACACCGTCTTCGCCGACCCGACCTTCGCCCCGGCCCTGCTCCACACGGCGGTGTTCACCGCCGTGTGCCTGGTCTTCCAGTACGCCATCGGGCTGGCCCTCGCTGTCTTCTTCAACCAGCACTTCCGGCTGTCAGCCACCCTGCGGGCCCTGTTCCTGGTGCCCTGGCTGCTGCCGCTGATCGTGTCGGCCTCCACCTGGTCGTGGATGCTCAACAGCGACTCCGGCGTCGTCAACGCCGTCCTGCACGGCATCGGCGTCGGGCCGGTGAACTGGCTGACCTCACCCTCCTGGTCGCTGGCTTCGGTGATCATCGCGAACATCTGGATCGGCGTCCCGTTCAACCTGGTCGTGCTCTACAGCGGCCTGCAGTCCATCCCGGCCGGCCTGTACGAGGCCGCGGCGCTCGACGGGGCGGGTGCCTGGCGCCGGTTCTGGAGCATCACCTTCCCGCTGCTGCGCCCGGTGTCCGCGATCACCCTGCTCCTGGGGCTGGTCTACACGCTCAAGGTCTTCGACATCATCTGGATCATGACCAAGGGCGGCCCGGCGGACTCGTCCACCACCTTCGCCACTTGGTCCTACCAGCTCGGATTCGGCAACCTGCTGCCCGCCTTCGGCCCCGGGGCCGCCGTCGGCAACCTGCTCGTCGTCGCCGCCCTGGTCTTCGGCCTGGTGTACCTGAGAGTCCAGCGAAAGCAGGCACTGTCATGAGCCGAAGCCGAAGCCGTACGTGGTGGAAGACGGCCGTGGGCCTGGCGCTGACGGCGGTCATGCTCTTCCCGGTCTACTGGATGCTCAACGTCTCCCTCACCCGCGACCAGGACATGCGCAAGAGCCCGCCGGACCTGCTGCCGCTCCATGGCACGCTGGCCGGCTACCGCACCGTCCTCGACGAGCAGCTGCCCTACCTCGGCACCAGCCTCGTCATCGGCCTGGGCACCGTCGTCCTGACCGTGGTGCTGTCCGCGCCCGCCGGCTACGCGCTGGCCAAGCTGCGCCCGCGCGGCGGGGGCATCCTGAGCTTCGTCCTGCTGGCCGCCCAGATGATCCCCGGCATCATCATGGCGATGGGCTTCTACGCCATCTACCTCCAGCTCGGCCTCCTCCAGTCCGTCCCCGGCCTCATCGTCGCCGACTCCACCCTGGCCGTCCCCTTCGGCGTCCTGATCTTCACGGCGTTCATGTCGGGCATCCCCGGCGAACTGCTCCAGGCGGCGCAGATCGACGGAGCAACTGCCCTGCGCACCTTCCGGTCCATCGTCCTGCCGATGAGCCGCAACGCCGTCGTCACGGTGTCCCTGTTCGCGTTCCTGTGGTCCTGGTCCGACTTCGTCTTCGCCAGCACCCTCGTCAACGGCGGTGCCCAGGAGCCGATCACGCTCGGCATCTACCACTACATCGGCAACAACAACCAGGAGTGGAACGCCGTCATGGCCACCGCCGTCGTGGCCTCGTTGCCCGCCGCGGTCATCCTCGTCCTCGCCCAGCGCTATGTCGCCGCCGGCGTGACCGCCGGCGCCGTCAAGGACTGAGACCGGCCCGACCCCGCCACGACGGCTGAACCAGCGCGTCAGCCTGCTGCCGCCCCCTGCTCCAGAAACGAGTCACGACACATGACCGCCGCCCGATCCGGCCCGGCCTTCTCCGTCCACGACATCCCGTTCAGCACGTACGGATCCTGGTTCGACATATCGCCCGTGGTGGCCGAGAACACGTACGCCGAGGACCTCCAGCTCGTCTCGCACCAGAACGGCATGCACGGCGTCCTGCGCCTGGTCCCCCAGGACCCCGCGCGAGGCGACCGGGCCGAGACCCGCGTCGAGGCGACACCAGGCCTGCTCAGCTGGACCGGTGAGAGCGGACGCGTCGACCTCGCCTACGAGTCGCCGGACACCGTACGCCTGCGGGGGAGCGGCCTCGGCATCGGCGTCTTCGCCGCCGCGCGGACCCTCACCCCGTTCAGCGGAACGTACTTCTTCCACGACCCGGCAGCGGACGCGCACGTGTTCACGTCGTACGAGACGGGACGCCGTTACCGCGTCACCGTTCTGTCCGGCACGGTCGCCCACACGGCCGGGGCGCAGGCGCTGGGCGGCGCCGACCGCGGTCTCGCCGTCGTCGCGGAGACGGGCGGTGTCTGGGAGATCGCGATCGAGGAAATCGGCACCGCCCGCCGGCCCTACGCGCCCTCAGGGACCTTCGACGACACCGTGGAGTCCGCACGGCGCGCCTTCGCGGACTTCGTCGACGCGGTGGCCCCCTGGCGCTCGTCCGCCACCCCGGCGGCCGAACTCGCCGCCTATGTCGTCTGGTCGGCGACGGTAGGGCCGACGGGACTGGTCACCCGGCCCGCGGTGCTGATGTCCAAGCACTGGATGGACAAGGTCTGGAGCTGGGACCACTGCTTCAACGCGCTCGCGCTGGCACGGGGTTGCCCGGATCTGGCACTGGACCAGTTCGCCCTGCCCTTCGACCATCAGGACGACAGCGGTGCCCTGCCCGACTCGGTCACCCACTCCGAGGTCCTCTACAACTTCGTCAAGCCGCCCATCCACGGCTGGGCCTTCGGCCACCTGCGCCGCCGACTGCCGACGCCTCCCGGACAGGCCGAACTCACCCGGGTGTACGCCCGGTTGGAGCGCTGGACCGACTTCTGGCTCACCGCGCGAAGAGCCCCCGGCGCCCAGCTGCCCCACTACCAGCACGGCAACGACAGCGGCTGGGACAACGCCACCACCTTCGACCCCGAGCGGGTGGTCGTCACCGCCGACCTCGCCGCCTTCCTCGTCCTCCAACTGCACGAACTCGCCTATATGTCCGGGGAGTTGGGCAAGCAGGAGGAGGCGCGCCGGTGGACTGCGACAGCCGAGGAGACCCAGACGGCCCTGCTCGACCAGCTCTGGACCGGCGAGAGCTTCCTCGCCCGCTCGGTCGCCACCGGGGACACCTGGGGCAGCGCCAGCCTTCTCGACCTGATGCCCATCGTGCTGGGCGAGCACCTGCCCGCCGAGGTCGGCAGCGCGCTGGCCGACCGCATCAAGGCCCACCTGACGCCGTACGGCCTGGCCACCGAACTGACCACCTCATCGCACTACCTCGCCGACGGATACTGGCGCGGCCCGATCTGGGCCCCCGCCACCGTCCTCGTCGAGGACGGCCTGCGGCGCGCCGGCCACCACCGGCTGGCGGACGACATCAGCGCCCGCTTCCGCGCCCTGTGCGAGACCCACGGCTTCGCCGAGAACTTCGACGCCCTCACCGGAACGGGCCTGCGCGACCGCGCCTACACCTGGACCGCGAGCAGCTACCTCCTCCTCGCCGAAGCACACGCCCACCGAGACAGCCGCTGACCGGCCGTCTCCCACAGCTCCGGGACCGTACCGAGCCCCGGTTCTCCCTTCCCCTCCAGGAGCCGCACAATGAACTCACCCACGGCCCTCCCCATACCCACGACCAGCACCGGGCGCCGGGCGCTCTCGTCCGTCGCCGTCCTCCTGACCGCCCTGGCAACGACCCTGGTACCGGCCGCCCCCTCCCGGGCCGCGGACACCAGCGTCACCGTCGACTTCGCCGAGGCCGGCGGCGCCCCCACCCACCGCGCCTCCGGAATGATCTACGGCATGACACCGAACGGCTCGCTCCCGCAGGACCACTTCTTCAAGGACATCAAGTGGCACTTCATGCGGGCCGGCGGCGCCCAGCTCAACAAGGGCGGCTACGCCACCAGCCTTGCCGAGTACCAGACCCGCTGGAACGCCACCCTCGCCCAGTACAAGCGAACCGCCGCCCTCGGCGGCACCTTCATCATCCTGCCGCACGACCTATGGGGCGCCGACAGCACCACCAAGGTGGGCTGGCCCGGTGACAACGGCGACTGGACGCAGTTCGACAACTTCGTCACCCAGCTCATAGGCGACGTCAAAGCCAACAACATGACGGTCCAGTGGGACCTGTGGAACGAGCCCGACGGCAGCGGCTTCTGGGGCGCCTCGCAGGCGCAGTACCTGCAGATGTGGTCGCGGTTCTACGCCCGGGTCCGCTCCGCGTTCCCGAACCAGCTGATCGTCGGACCCAGCACCGCGAGCCAGCCGAACTCCTCCAACACCTGGTGGACGGCCTTCCTCAGCCACGTCAAGGCCAACAACGTCGCCCCGGACATCTACAGCTGGCACGACGAGCCGGGTGATCCGGTGACGGACGTGGGCCGCGCCAACTCGACCCTCGCCGCGGCTGGCCTGGCCAACACCCGCCCGTACCAGATCAACGAGTACGCCACCTTGTCCATGCAGTCCCCGGGCGGCGGCGCCTGGTTCATGGGCCGCCTCGAGCGGGCCGGCGCCGACGGCCTGCGCGGCAACTGGGCCTACGGCACCGGCCTGCACGACAACGAGGCGAACCTGCTCACCAAGAACAGTGCGGGCCAGTACCTGCCGCTGGGTGAGTGGTTCATGTACCGCTACTACGGCTCCCAGACCGGCAACATCGTCAACCTCGTCCCCGGCAGCAACACCGACGGTCTCGCCACCAAGGACAACACCGCGAAGAACGCCAAGGTGCTGCTCGGCAGCAACGGCAACACCGGCAACGTCACCGTCAACCTCACCGGCCTGGGCACCACCTCGGTGGTGGAGAGCGGCAAGGTCCGCGCGGTCGTCCAGCGCGTCCCCCACAACAACGGCGCCGCGGTGGCGGGCCCGGAGACGATCTCCGACACCACCCTGACGGTCAGCAACAACGCGGCCTCGGTGAGCCTGCCCTGGAGCAACGCCAAGGACGGCTACACCATCACCCTCCTCCCGCCGTCCGACACCACCGTGTCCACGGTCGCCGTCAGCGAGAACAGCGGCCAGTGCCTGGACGACACCAACCTCAGCACCGCCAACGGCAGCCAGTACCAGCAGTGGAACTGTGAGGGCGGCTACCAGCAGATGCTGGACCTCAAGCCGGTGAGCGGCAGGACCAACACCTACACCGTCGTCAACGAGCACAGCGGCAAGTGCCTTGACGTGTCCGGGGCTTCCACGGCAGACGGTGCCGTCGTCATCCAGTACACCTGCAACGGCGCCACCAACCAGCAGTTCACCCTCAACCCCGTCACGGCGCTGGGCAACAGCAAGGACTACCAGCTGGCGGCCGTCCACAGCGGCAAGTGCGTCGACGTCAGCAACGTCTCGACCACGGCCGGGGCGCTGATCCACCAGTGGACCTGCGACCCGGCGAGCGCCCTCGGCACCAAGAAGAACCAGATCTGGCGGCTACAGGGCAAGAGCTGACCCCCGGGACAGCGTCACTTCTGCCGAGCGGGAGTGCCGCCGAGCGTGGTGAGGGCCGCGTAGTACGCCGACTTCTTGTTGCCGCCGCCGTCGAAGAGCAGCGGCTTCTCGCCGCTGCGCCAGGAGTCCGTGTCCCGGATTCCCCATACGGTGATGCCGGTGCAGCGTGCGACGTTCATGCAGGCCCTCACCGTGTTCGCGTATGCGGTCGGCGGTGCCTGGGCGATGTCGAGTTCGGTGATCTGTACGTCGACGCCGAGCGCGGCGAAGTTCGCCAGCGTGGTGCCGAGACTCGCGGGCGGGCCGCCGGTGCCGAAGTGGGCCTGGAGGCCGACGCAGTCGATGGGCACGCCCCGCGCCTTGAAGTCGCGGACCATGCGGTAGACGCCCTGGGTCTTGGCGCTGCTCCAGTCCTCGATGCTGTAGTCGTTGTAACAGAGCTTGGCCGACGGGTCGGCCGTGCGGGCCGTCCGGAAGGCCGTTTCGATGAAGCCGTCGCCGAGGACGTTCTGGAAGACGGAGGAACGATGCTGTCCGCTGCCGCCGTCCGCGAAGGCCTCGTTCACCACGTCCCAGGAATGGATCTTGCCTTTGAAGTGGGTCATCTCCGCGGCGATGTGGTTGTTCATCACGCCGCGCAGGGTGGTGGCGTCGGTGAGGGAGCCGACCCAGCCGGGCAGTTGGGAGTGCCATACGAGGGTGTGGCCACGGACCTTCTGTCCGTGCGCCAGGGCATGGCTGACGATCTGGTCGGAGGGGCCGAAGTTGAACGATCCCCGGGACGGTTCCGTGGCGTCCCACTTCATCTCGTTCTCCGGCGTGACCCTGTTGAACTCGCGGTCCAGGATCGTCGTGTACGTCCTGTCGTTGAGCTTGTAGGCAGCCACGGCGGTCCCGAAGTACCGTCCGGACTGGGTGGCTTGGGCGCCCAGGGTGGTCGCCCGGGCGGCAGGGGGAGTCGCGGTCGCCGTGCCGATCGACGCCAGGGTGGCGGCGGCCAGTAAGCCCAGCAGGCAGGCGCGGCGTGAGCTGGGTCGGTGCGGGTGCTTCATGGTTCTCCGTAAGTTGTTGGGCGGCTCGGGAGGGGTGGGGCACGCCGCCGACGGCCAGACCGGTGGCCCCGGCCGGCACGGATCGCCGGTCCACCTGCCTGTCGGTCCGTGACATCACGGCCGCGCTCCCCAGCAGTTCGGGTTCGCCTGCGTGAGCAGACCGATGTGGTAGGGGAGTTGGGAGTAGTCGCCGCCGGAATCCGGTGAGCGCCCTGGTACACGTACTGCATATGGCAGGGGTCGACCGTCAGCGTGGTCATTGCTTGAGCGGACCATCTCGCCGTGGCCCGTGGCCCCGGGGCGGCGTGCGGGCCACGAGGGGAGGGGCCGTCAGGCGGTGTTACAAGGAGCGCCGTTGAGGCTGAACAGGGTGGGGAGGGAGGTGTTGCCGGTGTGGGTGGCCTGGAAACCGAAGGAGGTGGAGGCGCCGGGGGGCAGCGTGCCGTTGTAGCTGAGGTTTCCGGCGGCGATCCGGCCGGTGGCCGGGGTGAGGGAGGCGTTCCAGCTGCTGGTCACGGTCTGGCCGGCGGGCAGGGCGAAGGCCAGGGACCAGCCGTTGATCGTGGTCGAGCCGGTGTTGGTGAGGGTGATGTCCTCCGTCAGGCCGGTGTTCCAGGCGTTGACCGAGCTGGTCACCTTGCAGGAGGCGCCCGGGGTGGTCGGCGTGGGGGAGGGGCTGGTGGTGCCGCCGAGGGCGGTGGCGGATGCGGTGTAGGCGGGCTTCGGCCGGTAGTTGGCGTCGTACAGGGTGGCGGCGCCGTAGCCGGGGAAGGTGCCGGGGATCCAGGAGTCCGCGTCGCCGACGCCCCACTGGGTGATGCCCACGCAGCCGGTGACGGCCAGACAGGTGTTGACCACGCCGGCGTAGTCGTTCGCCTGCTGGGCGAGACTGGCGGTGTTCGCCGGGAGCTGGATACGGTCGTCGAGCTCGGTGATCGCGACGTTGACGCCGAGCGCGGTGAACCGCTGGAGGTTGGCCTTGAAGGTCGAGGGGACCTGGCCGAGGATGAAGTGGGCCTGGAAGCCGACGCCGTCCAGCGGGACGCCCTGGCTCTTGAGCGATTTCACCAGGTTGTACATGGCGTCGCTCTTCGCGTTCTGGCCCTCGATGTTGTAGTCGTTCAGATACAGCTTGGCGTCCGGGTCGGCGGCGCGCGCGGTGCGCAGCGCGTCGGCGACGAAGCCGCTGCCCATGGCGTTGTAGAAGGCGTCGGTGCGGAAGCTGCCGTCCTCGTTGAACGGCTCGTTGACCACGTCCCAGGCGTAGAGCTTGCCCTTGTAGTGGGTGACCTCGTTGGTGATGTGGTTCTCCATCGCGGCCTTCACCTGTGCGGTGGGCAGGCTGCTCACCCAGGACGGGAGCTGGCTGTGCCAGACCAGGGTGTGGCCGCGCAGCTTCATCGAGTGGGCCTGGGCGAAGGAGACGAGCCTGTCGGCGGGGGCGAAGTTGAAGCTGCCCCGCGAGGGCTCGGTGGTGTCCCACTTCATCTCGTTGCCGGGGGTGAGCATGCCGAACTGGCTGCCTGCGACGGCGGTGAGGGCGGAGTTGTTGAGGTCGCCCTGGGTGATGGCGGTACCGAAGTAGATGCCCTTCGCCTCGGCGAGCGAGCGCAAGCTGGTGTCCGCGGCGCCGGCCCGGCCGGTGGGCAGCAGGGTGGCGGCGGCCAGGGCTGTGACTGCGGTGACGGCTGCGGCGCCGAAGGCGCGCCGGGCATGCCTGGGGCGGGGGAGGCGGAGCGTCCGGACTGACACCGGCGTGGTCCTTTCTCTGTGAGGGAAGAGACGGACGTGCGGTGGGGCGTGGAACGCGGACCGTGCGGAGAGACCGAGTAGTCGAAAGTTTCGGTCTCTCCGCCGATTCAGTCGGTGACCCTAGAGGCGGGTTGATGCTCCGTCAACCGTTCGGGACGGTGTCTGTGGCGGTGCGGTGCTGCTCCGCTCGACCAGGCTGGTGGCCAGGTCCACCCGCAGGGTGCCGGGCCGGGTGCCTCGGGCGAGGTCGATCACCATGCGGGTGGCGACCTCGGCCATCTCGGTCAGCGGCTGGCGGACGGTGGTGAGCGGAGGGCCGACCCAGCGGGCCAGCGGCAGGTCGTCGAAGCCGACCACGCTGAGATCCGCGGGGATGCGCAACCCCAGCTCACGGGCGGCCTCGTAGAGCCCGAGGGCCTGTAGGTCGTTTCCCGCGAACACGGCGGTCGGCCGGTCGGGCAGGCCCAGCAGTTCCAGCCCCACCCGGCGGCCGGCCTCGTGGTGGAAGTCGCCTTCGCGGACCAGCTCCGGGTCGTATGCGATGCCTGCCATGTCGAGGGCCGCCCGGTAGCCGTCGGCCCGGGCCCGGCTGCACATCATCCGGCTCGGCCCGCCGATCAGGCCGATCCGGCGGTGGCCGAGGTCGAGCAGGTGCCGGGTGGCGGCCAGACCGCCGTCCCAGTTGGTGGTGCCGACGGCGGGCACCCCCTGGCCGGGGTCGCCGGCCGGGTCTATCACCACGAACGGGATGTCGCGGCCGGCCAGTTGTTCCTGCTGGGAGCGGTCCAGGCCGGACAGGACCAGGAGTACGCCGGCGGGGCGACGGGCGAGCACTCCGTCCACCCAGGACTGGCCGGGGGTCAGCCGCCCGGAGGACTCCGAAAGGACGATGCTCAGCCCCTCGTCGCGCGCCACGTTCTCGACGCCGCGGATCACCTCCATCGCCCAGACGCTCTCCAGCTCGTGGAAGACCAGTTCCAGCAGCGGGCTGCTCTGGGTGCCGCGCCGCCGCCGGTAGCCGTGTCGGCGCAGCAGCTCCTCGACCCGCTCCCGGGTGGCCTGGGCGACGTCGGCTCGGCCGTTGAGGACTTTCGAAACAGTCGGGGCCGAGACCCCCGCCTCCCGTGCGATCTCGGCGAGCGTCGCGGCTCTGGTCACGAACTCCTCCTGCACTGCCCTGCTGGGCGAACTGCGCTGTGGGTGGCCGTCGGCACGGATGCTAGCCGGTCGGCCGGGCGGATCGGATCCCGCCCGAACTCTTGACGGGCGTCGAGGGTGGTCCTAGTTTTCCCACAACATTCGCCAAAGTATCCGAAACATTCGAATGAAGGCAGGGTATGGGATCGAGATTCGCCGCGAGCGTCGCGGCCACCGCACTCGTCCTGGGCATGACCGCGGCGTGCGGATCGGGTGGCGGCTCCTCCGATGCGGGCTCCGGGACGATCCACGTGATGGTCTACGGCGACGCCACCAACAAGGTCGAGAAGCAGATCGCCGAGACCTTCAACAAGACCTCCAAGGTCAAGGTGGTGCTCGACACCGTGCCCGGCGCGGACTACCAGCAGAAACTGCAGACCGTCATCAGCACCCCACATGCCCCGGATGTCTTCTTCAACTGGGGCGGCGGCTCCATCCAGCCCTTCGTCAAGGCCGGCCTGCTGCTCCCGCTGGACGGCTTCATCGCCAAGGACCCGGGACTGAAGAGCAACTTCCTGCCGTCGGTGTTCAACTCGGCCGTCGTGGACGGCAAACCGTACGGAGTGCCGATGCGCGGTACCCAGCCGGTGCTGCTGTTCCACAACAAGAAGGTGCTCGCGGACGCCGGTCTGACCCCGCCGCGGACCTGGGACGAGCTGGTCGCCGCCACCAAGGCGCTCAAGGCCAAGGGCAAAACGCCGATCGCGCTCGGCGGCGGCGACCAGTGGCCCACCCTGATGTGGTTCGAGTACCTGTACGACCGGATCGCCGGGCCCGGCCTGCTGCAGCGGGCGGTGAGCGGCGACCGGGCCGCCTGGGCGAGCGAGGACAGCCGCAAGGCACTGGCCACCCTCAAGGAACTGGCCGACTCCGGCGCGTTCGGCAGGAACTACGACTCCGTCAAGTTCACCGACGGCGGCTCCCCTGCCCTGGTGGCCAAGGGCAGGGCGGCCTTCGAACTGATGGGCTCCTGGTACTACTCCACCCAGCAGGACGCCAACCCGGACTTCGCCAAGTCGGGCCTCGGGTACACCGGCTTCCCCACGCTGAACGGTGGCAAGGGCGACCCGGCCGACGTGGTCGGCAACACCAACAACTTCTACTCGGTGCTGAAGAAGACCAAGCACCCGGAGGCCGCTGCCGCCTTCCTGAAGCTGATGTACTCCGAACAGTTCGTCAAGGCGCAGCTCGCCGTGGGCAATCTGCCCACCACCGTCAACACCGTCGACTTCCTCGACACCGCGGCCAGCCCCGCGTACTCCAAGTACCAGTACGAACTGGTCAAGGCCGCACCCTCGTTCCAGCTCTCCTGGGACCAGGCGTACCCGCCGAGCGCGGCCACCCCGATGCACACCGCAATCCAGCAGTACTTCGACGGCAAGCGCGATGCCGACGCCTTCATCAAGGCCATGCAGGCCTTGCCCACCTCATGACGCGGTCCCCGAAGTCCGGCACGGGCGTGGCCCGCCCGGGCTTCGTCTGGGCGGCGCCCGCCGCGGTGTTCTTCCTGCTGTTCGCGATCGTGCCGCTGGTCCTGGTCGCCGTGCTCTCCTTCACCAGCTGGGACGGCATCAGCGAGCCGCACTTCAACGGCCTGGACAACTGGGTGGCGCTGATCCACGACCCGGTGATGAGCCAGTCGGTCTGGACCACGTTGCTGCTCACCGCCCTCGGCGTGCTCACCCAGACGCCGGTCAGCCTCCTGCTCGGCGTGTGGGCCGCCGGACACCAGCGCAACCGGGCCGTGCTCTCGGCCGTCTACTTCGTACCGCTGCTCCTGTCGGCGACCGCCGTGTCCGTGGTGTGGCGGGCAGTCCTGGACCCCAACTTCGGCGTGCCCTCCCAACTGACCTGGCTGTTCGGCGACGGCAACCTGCTCGGCAGCCGCAGCGGCGCGCTCGCGGTGCTCACCTTCGTGGGGATGTGGCAGTTCACCCCGCTGCACGCACTGATCTACCAGGGCGGTGCCCGGGCCATCCCCCAGGTGCTCTACCAGGCCGCCGCGGTCGACGGGGCGGGCACCGTCCGGCAGTTCTTCCACATCACCCTGCCGCAACTGCGCAACACCGTCATCACCTCGATGGTGCTGATGGTGGTCGGCGGACTCACCACCTTCGACACGGTGCTGATCCTCACCCAGGGCGGCCCCGGCACCGACACCACCGTCAGCGCCTTCTACATGTACCAAAAGGCCTTCAAGAGCTACGACTTCGGTGCCGCATCGGCCATCGCCCTGGTCCTGGTGGTCGTCGCCACACTGATCTCCCTGGCCGTGGTCAAGTTCTCCGGCTACGACCGCATGCGCGGCACGGCGGAGGGCCTGTGATGCGCGGACGCCCCAACTACCTCGCCGGATTCGGCTCGTTGATCTGGCTGCTGCTGGTCGGCCTGCCGCTGTACGTGCTGCTGCTCGCCACCCTGCGCACCCGCGCCGACTACTCCACCAAGGGCCCGCTCAGCCTGCCCGCACAGTGGACCCTGCGGAACTACCTCACCGATCTGTCCAACGGCTTCGGCCGGGACTTCCTCAACACCCTGACCGTCACCGCCAGCGTGGTCGCCCTCGTCCTGCTGGTCGTCCCGCCGCTCGCGTACGCCATCGTACGGGCCCGGGGCCGCGCCACCGGCTGGGTGTTCCGGCTGTTCCTCCTCGGCCTGGCGATTCCCGCCCAGGCGGTGATCGTGCCGATGTTCTACCTGATCAGCAAGGCCGGGCTGTACGACCACCTGATCGGTGTCATCCTGCCGACCGCCGCCTTCTGCCTCCCGGTCTGCACCCTGGTCCTCACCGGCGCTATGCGTGACATCAGCCCCGAGCTGTACGAGGCGATGGCGATGGACGGCGCCTCCCCGGGCCGGGTCTTCCGGCAACTGGTGCTGCCGCTGTCCAAGGGAGGCCTGTCCTCCATCGTGGTCTTCGCCGCCCTCCAGGCGTGGAACGGCTTCCTGTTCCCGCTCATCCTCACCCAGTCCGACTCCACCAAGGTCATCACCCTCGGCCTGTACGAGTTCCAGACCGAACACGGCGTCGACGTACCCGGACTGCTCAGCGCCGTGGTGCTGTCCATGCTGCCCATCCTCGTCGTCTACCTGTTCGCCCGCCGCGCCCTCGTCCAGGGCCTGACGGGAGTGGGAGGAAAATGAGCGCCACCCCGCCCCCCGCCCCGGACGGCGTTCCCGCCTGGCGGGACGCCACGCTCACCCCGGAGGCCCGGGCCGACGCCCTGATCGCGGCCATGACCCTGCGGGAGAAGACCGCCCAGCTGATCGGCGTCTGGGTCGGTGCCAGCGACGAGGGCGGTGAAGTCGCCCCGCACCAGCACGAGATGGAGGACCCGCCCGACCTCGACACCCTGCTGCCATACGGGCTCGGCCAGTTGACCCGTCCCTTCGGCACCGCACCGGTCGACCCGGCGCTCGGCGCCCTCTCGCTGATGCGCACCCAACGCCGGATCATCGCCGCCAACCGCTTCGGCATCCCCGCCCTGGCCCACGAGGAGTGCCTGGCCGGCTTCGCCGCCTGGGGCGCCACCGCCTACCCCGTGCCCCTTTCCTGGGGCGCCGCCTTCAACCCGGCACTGGTGCGGCGGATGGCCGCCGCGATCGGCCGCGACCTGCGCGCCGTCGGCGTGCACCAGGGCCTCGCGCCGGTCCTCGACGTGGTGCGCGACGCCCGCTGGGGACGGGTCGAGGAGACCATCGGGGAGGACCCGTACCTGGTCGGCACCATCGCCACGGCCTACGTCCAGGGCCTGGAGTCGGCAGGGATCGTCGCCACCCTCAAGCACTTCGCCGGGTACTCCGCCTCCCGCGCCGGACGCAACCTCGCCCCCGTCTCCATGGGCCCGCGCGAACGCGCCGACGTCATCCTGCCGCCGTTCGAGATGGCCGTCCGCGAAGGCCGCCCCCGCTCGGTCATGCACGCTTACACCGATACGGACGGTATCCCCGGCGCCGCCGACGAGACCCTGCTCACCGGCCTGCTCCGGGACACCTGGGACTTCACCGGAACGGTGGTCGCCGACTACTTCGGCATCGCCTTCCTCAAAACCCTGCACGGCGTCGCCGAGGACTGGCCGCAGGCCGCCGCCCTGGCCCTCACCAGCGGCGTCGACACCGAACTGCCGACCGTGAAGACCTATGGGCAGCCCCTGCTCGACGCCGTCGCCACCGGGCTCGTCCCGGAGCGGCTGATCGACCGGGCGCTGCGCCGGGTGCTCGTCCAGAAGGCCCAACTCGGTTTGCTGGACCCGGACTGGGACCCCGTGCCCGGCGTCCTCATCGACCCCGACCCGAGCGAACCGGAGGCGCTGCGCGGCACGGTCGACCTCGACCGGGCCGCCAACCGAGCCCTCGCCGCCGAACTCGCCGAACAGGCCGTGGTGCTGCTGCGCAACGACGGCCTGCTGCCGCTGCGCGACCCCGCCCGGATCGCGTTGATCGGCCCCAACGCCGACGAACCCACCGCCGTGCTCGGCTGCTATGCCTTCCCGGTGCACGTGGGCGGCCAGCACCCGAAGGTGCCGTCCGGCATCGAACTCCCCACTCTGAGCGAGGCGTTGCGGGCCGAGTTCGCCGGGAGCGAGGTGCGGACGGTGCGCGGGGTGGCCGTCGACGGCGAGGATGCCGACGGCATCGCGGAAGCGGTCCGTGCCGCTCGGCAGGCCGACGTGGTGGTGCTGGCCCTCGGTGACCGGGCAGGCTTGTTCGGCCGAGGCACCAGCGGCGAGGGCTGCGATGCCGAATCGCTCGAACTTCCCGGCGTCCAGGGCAGGCTTCTGGACGCGTTGCTGGACTGCGGCACCCCGCTCGTGGTCACCCTACTGGCCGGGCGGCCGTACGCGCTGGGGCGCGCGGTGAGCGAGGCTGCGGCGATCGTCCAGTGCTTCTTCCCCGGCGAGGCGGGCACACAGGCTGTGGCGGGCGTGCTGAGCGGACGGGTCAACCCGTCCGGGCGGCTGCCGGTCAGCATCCCCGCGCACCCCGGTGTCCAGCCGTCGACGTACCTTGCCGCGCGGCTCGCCCAGGTGAGCGGTGTCTCCAGCACCGACCCGACGCCCGCCTACGGATTCGGACACGGGCTCGGCTACAGCGAGTTCACCTGGTCGGCTCTGGCGGTGGAGACCGACGAGACCGGCACCGACGGCGAGTTCCGGCTCGCCTTCGACCTGCGCAACGTCGGCGGCCGGGCGGGCAGTGAGGTCGTACAGCTGTACCTGCACGACCCGGTGGCGAGCGTGGTGCAGCCGGTGCAGCGGCTGATCGGCTACCGGCGGATCGAGCTGGCCGCGGGCGCCGGGTGCCGCGTGGAACTGGCACTCCCCGCCGACCTGGCCTCCTTCACCGGCCGCGGGGGCCACCGGATCGTCGAACCGGGCGCGCTGGAAGTGCGGATCGCCGCCTCCAGCACCGATGCCCGCTTCACCGTACCGCTGCGCCTGACTGGGCCGGTCCGCCCGCTTGACCACACCCGGCGCCTCCACCCGACCGTCACCGCGCAGGTTCTGCCTCGGCCAAACCCGGTGTGACACCGATGAGTTGAGGAAGGCGGGCCGGGTGGGGCTGTTGCTCTGAGGCAACAGCCCCACCCGGCAAGGGATGTCGATGCCCGGAGCGGTGATGCCGGGGCGGCGGCCCTGCCCGGTGTGGTCGTCCGTCGCTCAGGAGCAGAGCACGCCGTTCAGGGTGTACCGCGTCGGTGCCGTGTTCGTACCCGAGTACGTTGCCTGGAACCCGAGACTCCTGCTGTCACCGGGCGCCAGCGCGGCGTTCCACCCGGCGTCGCGGGCCGTCACCGCGGCGCCCGACTGACGCACCGTGGCGTTCCAGGCGCTGCTGATCCGCTGATCGCCCGCGAAGCTCCACCCCAGCGTCCAGCCCGAGATCGCCGACGCCCCGGTGTTCTTCACGGTCACTGTCGCCGTGAACCCGTTGCCCCAGGAACTGTCGAGCCGGTACGTCACCGCGCAGGACGCCGGCGGCGCCGCGTCGTCGTCCACCTCCGTCGCCGTGAAGGTCGCCGACCGCACCCCCGGCCCGCCGACCGTGAACGTCGCGCTGTCCGACACCGCGTCGGTGTCCTGCGCGGCGGACACCGAAACCTGTTGCGCAGTTGCCCAGTTGGCTGGTGTGAACACCAGCGTCATACCCGTCGTCGCGGCCAGATCCTGGTCGCCGGAGCTCCGGGCCACAGTCACGGTGACGCTCTGCGCCGGCGCGGCCGCGAGCCGCACCCCCACTGTCGCCGAGCCGCCCTCCGGGACGGTCACCGCCGCCGGTGTCACCCGCACCTCGGGCACCGCCGGGGTCCCGCGCCGCTCCGCCGCGAAGGCCGCCAGCCATGCCAGCGAGGCGTTCCAGTTGATCGCCACCTCGTTGGTGGAGTACGAGCCGATGTCGTCCACGTAGCACGCCGCCGGCGCGCAGCCCGGAAGCTTGGCCTTGGCCACCGGGTCCTCCAGACCCGCGTTCGGACCGCCCGCGAAGGAGCCGGTCGGCGGATGCGGCAGCGAGGCGTCGTTCTGGTGCGCCCAGAAGCGATGGTGCTGGTTCTCGGAGGAGCGCTCGCCGTAGCCGGTGACGTAGGAGAGGTCGAGGGCGTTGCGGCCGAGCAGGTAGTCCATCGATTCCAGCGCTCCGGCACGGTACCGTTGCAGGCCGGTCAGCTCGTAGGCGACGGCCAGGATCATCGCGTTGTTGGCGACGGAGCTGTTGGAGCCCCAGACGTAGCCGGTGGCGGGGATCGGCACCGCGTAGCCCTGGCCGGCCATGGTGGAGAGATAGCCGTCGGCGGCCGAGGTCAGCAGGCCGCGCACCCGGGTCAGGTCGTCGGCGGGCAGGTCGACGCCGGGGACGGTGGCGAGGGTGACGCGGCCGAGCGTCGCGGTGCCGCCCCACCAGAACCCGTCGGCGGGCTTGGTGTGAAGCGGGGAGGTGGTCACGGCGTCCCGGTACTGCGACTCGCCGGTGGTGGCAAGGAGTTCGGCCGCCGCCCAGTAGAACTCGTCCGAGACGTCGGCGTCCTCGTACGCGCCGCCGCCGGTGTTGTCGGCCGCCGGGGCGAGCACGTCCGGGTTGGCCTTGGCGGCCGCCCATGCGCGGCGGGCGGAGTCGAGGCAGCGCGCGGAGAAGGCCGCGTCGTACGGCGCGTACACCCGGGCGCACTGCGCGGCCGTGGCCGCCAGGTTGAGCGTGGCCGCGGTGGACGGGCGGTGCACCTCGCGTTGCTTGTCGTCGAGTTCGGGGCGGGTCGGCAGCGCGGTCCACTCGGCGTCGTGCAGCTTGTGGAAGGCCATTCCGGCCATCGGTCTGCCCGCCGGCACCTGCATCCGCAGCAGGAACTCCAGCTCCCAGCGGGCCTCGTCCAGCACGTCCGGTATCCCGTTGCCGCGCTCCGGCACCCGCAGCGTCGAGTCGCCGAGGGCCGCGTCACCGCCCGAACGCCGGGACCGTTCAAAGGAATTGACGATCTCCCAGACGGATATGCCACCGTTGACCACGTACTTGCCCTGGTCGCCTGCGTCGTACCAGCCGCCGCGCGCGTCCAGCCGGTAGTCGCACACCCCGGCCTGGCAGGGGACGCTGGTATCTCCCTTGTTCGGGGCGACGCCCAGGTGCCCGGCGGGGCGGGCGTAGGCGGCGCCCGCGAGGGCCGCGTCGATCGCGATGCCGCTGCGCTGCTGGTAGAAGAACGACATGCTGTCGGCGCGCAGCCCGTCGTACAGCGACGCGGAGATGTCGAACGGGTGGCTGGCCTGGCCGCCGACGACCAAGGTGAAGCCGGTGCCGGTAGCGGTGTACGCGCCGAAGTCCACCAGGTGCGTGGACTGGCCGGACGCCTGGTCGGCGCCGCGCACGGTGGTGGTGCCCGAGGCGACCACCGTGCCGGAGGAGTCGCGCAGCAGCCAGGGGAGCGGACCGGTCGCGGAGCTGACCACGGTGGCCCGCTTGGGGCCGTCGGGCAGGTAGCCGAGCTGGTTGACCCGGACGGGGACGTCGGCGGCCGTGACGGTGGCCGAGCCGGCGGAGTGCGCCGGAAACGCGGTGGCGGTCAGGCCGGCGGTGGCCAGGACGAAGCCGGCGACCGCGGCGACCGCATGACGTAGCACGCCGCGGGCGGAGGTGACAGGGGGCACTGGTGGGGCCTTCCTGGGGTGGGGGCTCAGGGGGGGATGAGGTATGGGAGCGCTCCCAATTCATCAAGCCAGCCTTGCGCAGTACACGTCAAGACCTGGGCACGGAAAGGCAGTTGATCCACGTCGGTGAAGGGTGCGGTCAACTGCCTGACTCTGCCACGGCTGGGCCGGGGTGGGCGATCTCGCGGGGGCCCCGTGGCCCTTGAGGCCTTGGGGGGGAGGACCCGCACGTGCCAGGCGCCGAGGCTCACCGACCTGTCGGCGGGGACCGAGGTGCTGTCCAGGACGTCAGGTCCAGCCTGGGAATGAGCTGGTGGCGGTCGTCGGCCCGGATCGCCACCTGGTCGACGGAACCGTGCGAGCGTGCGCTCGCGCTGATTTCCCGCGCCGCCGGCCGAACGGGGTCGATGGCCCGGCACGTCAGCTCCTGGCTGAGGTCGCCGGAGTACGTGAGCCCGTCGGCCATGAGGACGGTCTTCGCACCGGCGTCGCGTATCGACGTTGCAGGCCGCCCCGTTGAGCTCGAACGTCGCCGGTGCGGGGAGCTCTGGGAGCCGGTGTCCAACCGGCCGGTGACCGAGCGCTCCACCGTGCAGGACGGGTGACTCCGTCGGTCGTCACCACGGCCGGGTCAAACCGCCGACGAGCACGGACGCACCGGGCGGCTAAGAGTAGTGAACACGGGGCGAGGGGTGTCGCATGAGCGACTCCTTGCAGCTTGGCGCGCCGTGACCGGCGCGTCGACTGAAGGGAACCGCTCCCACTGGTGCGAAGGAACGTAGCGCCCGATGGCGGAAATGCCCAGGGGTGCGGCTTGACTTCGCCTCAATTGAACCCGCGAACGCTTTCGACGCTTCAAGCACCTTGACCGCACGCGAGGCCGTCCCCAATATGGGAGCGCTCCCACTGGGTTCAAGACCTGAATTCTCCAGAGCCGCAAGCCGCAAGGAGGAACCAGTACATGGATCCCGGACACAGGCGCAGAGCCGTACGGCGGTGGTGGACCGCCGCCCTGGCCGCGCTCGCCTTGCCCCTGACCATGCTCGCCACCAGCACCACCGCCGCGCACGCGGCGGCCGTCCGGTGCAGCGTCGACTACAAGACGAACGACTGGGGTTCCGGCTTCACCGCCGACCTCACCATCACCAACCGCGGCACCGACACCATCGACGGCTGGACCCTGACGTACGCCTACGGTGGGAACCAGAAGCTCACGAACGGCTGGAACGGCACCTGGTCCCAGGCCGGCCAGACGGTCACCGTGAAGGACGCCGGATACAACGCGAAGATCGCCGCGGGCGCCGCCGTCTCCACCGGTGCGCAGTTCACCTACAGCGGCACCAACACCGCGCCCAGCAGCTTCGCGGTCAACGGCACCACCTGTGCCGGCGCACACCAGCCGCCCGTCACCGTGCTCACCAGCCCGAGTGCGGGCGCGGTCTACACGCAGGGGGACGCGGTCCCGCTCGCGGCGACCGCGGCGGCGGCCGACAACGCGACGATCAGCAAGGTGGAGTTCTACGACGACACGACCCTGCTGGGCACGGACACGAGCTCTCCCTACACGTTCTCGGCCTCCAACCTGGCCGTGGGCAGCCATTCCCTGCTGGCGAAGGCGTACGACAGCCTGAATGCCTCCGCGGAATCGACCCCCGTCGGCATCATGGTCGCCTCGGGACCTGCGGTCGTGGCCTCGCCCACCCAACTCGCCGTTCAGCAAGGCAAGTCGGGCACGTTCTCGGTGAAGTTGTCGAAGCAGCCGAGCGCGAACGTGACGGTGAGCACAGCTCGCACGGGCGGCAACGCGGGCCTGTCCGTTTCCAGTGGCTCGTCGCTGACCTTCACCCCGTCGAACTGGAGCACCGCGCAGACGGTGACCATCGCGGCGGACTCCTCCGGCACGGGCGGCGCGACCTTCACCGCCTCGGCGGCCGGTCACAGCAAGGCGACGGTCACGGTGACGGAGCTGCCCGCGTCCAAGACGTACGACGCCCGCTTCCTGGATCTCTACGGGAAGATCACCAACCCGGCGAACGGCTATTTCTCACCCGAGGGCATCCCCTACCACTCGGTCGAGACGCTGATCGTCGAGGCCCCGGACCAGGGTCACGAGACCACGTCGGAGGCCTACAGCTACCTCATCTGGCTGCAGGCGATGTACGGCAAGGTCACCGGTGACTGGTCGAAATTCAACGGCGCGTGGGCCCTCATGGAGAAGTACATGATCCCCACGCACGCGGACCAGCCCACCAACTCCTTCTACAACGCCTCGAAGCCGGCGACGTACGCACCCGAGGAGGACACCCCGAACGAGTACCCGGCGAAGCTGGACACGTCGGTGCCGGTGGGATCGGACCCGATCGCGGGCGAGCTGAAGTCCGCGTACGGCACGGACGACATCTACGGCATGCACTGGCTCCAGGACGTCGACAACGTCTACGGCTACGGCGACACGCCCGGCGGCACCTGCGAGGGCGGGCCGACGCGGACCGGGCCGTCGTACATCAACACCTTCCAGCGCGGCCCGCAGGAGTCGGTGTGGGAGACGGTGCCTCAGCCGACCTGTGACGCCTTCAAGTACGGCGGTACGAACGGGTACCTGGACCTGTTCACCGGCGACAACTCCTACGCCAAGCAGTGGAAGTACACGGACGCCCCGGACGCCGACGCGCGTGCGGTGCAGGCCGCGTACTGGGCGGACGTGTGGGCCAAGGCGCAGGGCAAGGGCGGCGACGTCACCGCGACCGTCGGCAAGGCCGCGAAGATGGGCGACTACCTGCGCTACGCCATGTACGACAAGTACTTCAAGAAGATCGGCAACTGCGTCGGGCCGTCCACCTGCCCTGCCGGGACCGGAAAAGATGCCTCGCAGTACCTGCTGTCCTGGTACTACGCCTGGGGCGGCTCCACCGACACCAGTGGCGGCTGGGCCTGGCGCATCGGCTCCAGCCACGCGCACGGCGGATACCAGAACCCGCTGGCCGCGTACGCCCTCAGCTCCAACGCCGACCTGAAGCCCAAGTCGGCGACAGGGGCGGCGGATTGGAGCACCTCACTGACCCGGCAGCTGGAGTTCTACCGCTGGCTGCAGTCGGACGAGGGCGCCATCGCGGGCGGTGCGACCAACAGCTGGGCCGGCCGTTACGCGGCACCGCCGGCCGGGAAGTCGACGTTCTACGGCATGTACTACGACGAG
Source organism: Streptomyces sp. NPDC031265 (assembly GCF_055570295.1). NCBI lineage: Bacteria > Bacillati > Actinomycetota > Actinomycetes > Kitasatosporales > Streptomycetaceae > Streptomyces > Streptomyces sp. NPDC031265. The sequence goes on along the minus strand of NZ_JBVIHM010000028.1, from coordinate 4,159 downwards.
CAGCCCGTCTATCACGACCCGCCGTCCAACCAGTGGTTCGGCTTCCAGGCATGGTCGATGGAACGGGTCGCCGAGTACTACCAGCAGACCGGGGACGCCAGTGCCAAGGCGGTCCTCGACAAGTGGGTCAAGTGGGCACTGTCCAAGACCACGATCAACCCGGACGGCACGTACCGGATCCCCTCCACACTCCAGTGGTCGGGCCAGCCCGACACCTGGAATGCCTCAACGCCCGGCGCCAACGGCGGACTTCACGTCACCGTCGCCGACTACACCAACGACGTCGGCGTGGCGGCCGCGTTCGCCAAGACGCTTACGTACTACGCCGCCAAGTCCGGTGACACGGCGGCGAAGACGACGGCGAAGGCACTGCTGGACGGCATGTGGAACAACTTCCAGGACAGCCTGGGCATCGCCGTCCCCGAAACCCGAACCGACTACAGCCGGTTCGGCGACACGGTGTACGTGCCGAGCGGCTGGAGCGGCAAGATGCCGAACGGCGACGCGATCAACTCCTCGTCCACCTTCGCCTCGCTGCGGTCCTTCTACAAGAACGACCCGGCCTGGTCGAAGATCGAGGCGTATCTGGCGGGCGGGGCGGCGCCCTCCTTCACGTATCACCGGTTCTGGGCCCAGGCGGACATCGCCATGGCCATGGGCTCGTACGCGGAGCTGCTTGAGTAGCCCCGCCCAGCACTCCGCGTGCGCGACCCCGTCGTAGGGCGACGAGGTCACCGGGCCGGGCGGCACCCATCCGTACAGGGGCCGCCCGGTCCTCCCTCAACGCTTCACCCGATGGCTGTCGTGGGAGTCGTGCACCGGCATGTCGTTCGGGCGGTCGGCATCCCCTTCCTCGACGACCGTGAGCAGCGCATTGTCCTAGGTGATCAATTCCAAGGGGGTCAGTGACCGTACGAGGTGAGCGAGGGCTGTGATGGCCACACCCGTGCCGCCCACGATCGGCGGTCACGTCAGCGCACCAGGCGTACTTCGCGCAGCCGGATGGTGGTGCAGTGCCAACCGCTTCGAACCGAATCTCGGCGGTCCCGGCACGACGGTTTGCGTCCAGCGGAGTGCCTTGGAGATGTGAACCGGTGGTCGCTTTGAGGCTGTTGCTCGCCGGCGGCCACGGCGTCAACGGTTCGTTCGTGCAGCGCGAGTGCCGCTTCGCCGGCCGCGTGCAGCTCCGCCCGCCGCTCGTGGAGCCGCTCCGCTTCCGCCAGGGGGAAGCAGAGGTGGCAGCGGGAGTCGTGGATGTCGGCGAACGGTACGAGGGTGACGGACTCACCTGGTCGCGCCTCCACGTGCTCCAGGGTGAACGCCGGCCGGTCCGGGGCGAGTCGGCGCACGCCGGCCGCCGGATCGGAGGTGCTCGGGGTGAGCACGACGGGCAGGTGCTCCAGGGGGCGCGGCGGGCCGCCGGCAACATGTCCCATCCTGGAGTCGCCGGCGAAGAGCCCGACCAGGTCGCCCCGGTCGCCCTCGGCCGCGAGGACGCTGGGTCCCAAGCGGAACGACACCCACGGCGAGCCGTCGGGGAGCAGCGCGGCGCTGATGCGCGGGTGAAGGCGCACGGTGATCGTGTCCCCTTCGCGCCACTGCCGCTCCAGACGCACGTATGTCAGGCGTGTCCGCCTGCCTCGCGGCGCGTCGTGACCGGGGGCATCCACGGGCGGTGCGTCGTTGATGCGGACCTGCGGCGTCCCTTCGTGCTCTCCGCCGCCATCTGGTCCCACCAGTCGGCCAGCCGTCGGATGGTGGTCAGCGCCAGGTCCGAACCGGTGTGGCGGTGGGAGTCCAGCAGGTCGGCGAAGAGCTTGTGCAGGGTCGTACCACGGCACCGAGGTCCAGGGGGCGCTCGCGGATACGAGAACGAGGGCGGTGGGCCGGGCGGGCCCGCCGCCCCTCCCTTTCTCTCAACGTGCGACGAAGACCCGTACGTCCCGGGCACCCAGGGAGACCCGCCCGCCGGCGGTCATCGGGGTGCCGTCCAGCACGTCGGTCAGATCCACCGGAGCCTGGGCCTCGGCGGGCTGCCGGCTCCAGTTGTGGACCACGTGGACCCGGCGCCCGTCCGGGGACGTTCCGGTGGTCGCGGTGACGGAGACGGGCAGGTCGGTCCAGCCGCTCACCGGAACGGCGGCGAGCCAGCCGGCCAGTGCGCGGGCCAGGCCGCGTCCGGGGACGGTGCCGACGCAGGTCACCCGGCCGGCGCCGTGGGCCCGGGTGGTGACCGTCGGCCAGCGGCCGAAGTGCGGGTGGTCGTACCTGGCGAGCACGGTGGCGTCGGTGGCGGTGAGGCCCTCCACCCAGCGGGTCGCGGTCGCGCCGTCCGGGAGCTTCAGCGGGCTGTCGGGGGCGGTATGGAGAGGGAGGTCCGAGGACAGGTTGCTGAACTCGTCGTACCACGCGCCCGCGGCGGCCGTGAGGCGCGGTGGGGCGGTCTCGTGGCGTGCCCGGGCCTCGTGGTCGGCGTAGCCGGTGCGGGGGCCGAGCACGAGGTGGCCGCCGGCCTCGGCGTAGGCCGCGAACCAGTCGAGCAGCGAGTCCTCGGCGAGGTACAGCGCGGGGACGACCAGCACGGGGTGGCGCCTGGCAGCCAGGTCGGGCGCCACCCCCTCGCGCTCGCCCCGGGCGTCGTGCAGCTGGCGGGCGTGGAGGATCCGCACCTGGCGGCCGGCCTCGAAGGCGCCGCGGTAGAAGGGGTCGAAGATGCGGTGGTAGGACGCCGGGTCGGGGCTGCCGTCCGCCTTCGCCAGCGGCGGGTACTTCTGCATCAGCCACTTGCTGGGCATCGAGTAGACCATCGCGATGTCGGCGTCCGGTTCGATACCGGCGACCAGCGACCCGGCCGTCTCGAACTCAGCTCCGAGGCGGGCGAGTTCGCCATGGATCCGGCCGGGCCTGCCGCTGTGCGGCAGGATGCCGCCCCAGTACGTCTCGGTGCCGAAGTGCAGCGTGTGCCAGTGCCAGTACTCGATCATCCGCGCACCACGCGAGACGAGGGCCCAGGCGGCCTGCCGCCACTGGCCGTCGTAGGCGGGCCGGTTCTCCGAAGTGCCGCTGATGGCCTGGGCATTGGTCTCGGTGACGAGGAACGGCTCCTGGCGGGAGGAGAAGATCCGGTCGGCGCTCTGGTACAGCGCCCACACGCCCGTGGTCTTCCACTGCTGTTCGTGGTCGTCGGGCGTGGGGTCGGGCAGCGCGAGGGCGTCCTGCATGTCGTAGTACGGGTTGCCCGCGGTGACGTCCAGAGCGTCGGTCAGCTCGTCGTCCTCCAACGCGGGGTGGTTGTAGGCGAGGCAGGTGGTGACGAACTGGTCGGGGCGTGCGTACTCGCGCGCGATGCCCGCCTGCCAGGCGACGAACTCGGTGGTCTGGCGCGCCTGGAACGCCCGCCAGGCGACGTCGTACTGCGGCTGCTGGTTGCCGTCGGGCTGCCACAGGTCGGCCCAGGTGGAGAGCTGGTGCGACCAGTACACGAGCCCCCACTTCCGGTTGAGGGTCTCCACGTCTCCGTACGTCTGCCGCAGGTGGTCGACGAAGCGCTGGAAGACGCCGCGGTTGTGCGGCAGGCGAAGGCCGGGCTCGTTGTCCACCTGGAAGCCGATGACGGCCGGGTGTCCGGCGTGACGGGCGAGGATCGCCCGGGTGACGCGTTCGGCGTGGAAGCGGAAGGCGGGGTGGGAGAAGTCGGCCTCCTGGCGGGCGCCCCAGCCCATGGGTCGGCCGGTCGCCTGCTCGGTGACGATCTCCGGGTACTGCCGGGCCAGCCAGGGTGGCACGGCGTAGGTGGGCGTGCCGAGGACGACCGCGATGCCACGCTCGTGGGCGGCGTCGAGCACGGGGGTCAGCCAGTCCAGTTCGAACCGGCCGTTGTCCGGCTCCCAGGTGGACCAGACCGACTCGCCGACCCGGATGACGGTGAACTTCGCCTCCGTCATCAGGTCGAGGTCTTCTTTGAGCCGCTCGTACGGCTGGTACTCGTGGTAGTAGGCGGCACCGAACAGGACGCGAGGGGGCAGCGGGAACATGGGTGAACCTCGATATGTGAGGGCCCCGGGGGGGGGGGGGGGGGGGGGGGGGGGGGGGGGGGGGGGGGGGGGGGGGGGGGGGGGGGGAAAGGGGGGGGGGGGGGGGGGGTGAGGAGTGAACGATT